>DASRMA010000153.1:0-41904 GCA_035648155.1 Desulfosporosinus sp. | reverse complement strand
CTGAAGCAGCTTACGGCTGTTTGAAGCCTGTTCCTACAAACCGACTACGAAGGACCTACCTTCATCTCGGATACAGCATCGTGCTCAATGAGCACGTTCTTGGCACAAGCCATCCTTGGCTCCGGTGACACTCGGCCATCCCTGGCCAACGGAAGGCCGATTTGCCGGGAGCCCTGCCCGCTTGCTTAAAGCCCTAGTCTGGCACAACGACCGCATGGCCGAGGGCGTGCCTCACGAACCTCTTACTCATATCTCAGCGCCGTTATTGGCTCCATCTTAGCCGCCTTCAAGGCTGGATAATACCCAAACCCAAAGAACAGCCCCACTCCCAGCGAGAAGGTGACGGCAAATAGAATCGCCCAGCCCGACAAGATGGGAGGCCAGTGCAGAAGATACGCCACCAACTGCGAGCTCCCTATTCCCAAGACAATGCCCACAACTCCCCCGATAAGGGATAAGGCCACCGCTTCTAAAAGGAATTGTAATAAAATATCGCCTTCTTTGGCACCTACGGCTTTGCGCAGCCCGATTTCTCGCGTGCGCTCCGTCACAGAAACTAACATAATGTTCATGATTCCGATCCCCCCTACCAAAAGAGAAATACCCGCCACTAAGCCGATAAAGCTCGTTAGAATACGTGTTATCTGATTGGCCGATTGCACCAATTGCTGCACATTATACACCTCATACTGATTGGTTGTCCCGTGACGCACGTTCAGTATGCGCTTGGCGCTAGCAATCACACCTTCCAAATCCGTTTCTTGATAGGTCGAACCTTCCAATTGGTCGACGTGCCTTGACTGGAAAATATCAGACCAACTCCCCCACGGGATATAGGCATAGGCATTCTTTGGCCCCATATCAAATTGGGCAAAGGCCGACTTATCCTTAGCCAGAACTCCGATGACGCGGCAAGGCACATTTTGGATAATCACCTGCTGTCCTAGAGGATTTCCAGCACCGAATAGAGTTTCGGTCAAGGCCTGATCAATCACAACCACACGTCGATCAGCCGAAAACTCCTCTTCCGAGAAAAATCGTCCTTTAGCAATTTCCCGGCGTCGTAGCTCTGCGAATTCAGGGGTCGTGCCCACGATCATGGCTGAAGACCGCTTCTGATTCACCTCTAACTCGGTATACTCTACACTCGCCGGAATCAACGTTTTGACTTGCGGTAGGGCACGCTTCAAACTTTCCGTATCTTGAATCGTCAAGCTCGTCTCAGCTGACTGAACCATTTGCCCCCCCGATTTCGGATACAATACGAACAGGTTGATCCCGTTTTTCTCCATTTCCTGCATGATAGCAGCCTTGCCGCCGAGGCCGATGGTGACAACGGCGATTACAGCAGCAATCCCACTGATAATCCCTAGCATCGTCAGTCCTGTCCGTAGTTTATTAGTTCGCAAGCTAAAGAGAGCTGCCCGCAAACTTTCTAAAAAACTCATGTGCCTCCACTTCCGGTATCCGGTGTTACCGCCAAACCTTGCGAAAGTTTATTGGAGGGGTTATTCACTATCTGGTCACCAGCTTTTAAACCAGACGATATTTCCTGATGCGTGTCATTGCCTATCCCAATCCTTACTTCAGTCTTGAGCAGTCTACCTTCCTCAATCAGATAGACAAAGTTTTTCTTCCCTTCTTGAAAGAGTGCTTCTTGAGGGACAGCCAAGACCCCCTCCTTGGTCGCCACGATCATATGGATATTCACCGTAAAGCCCGGTTTTAGTCCAGCAGGCACTTTATCCAAGTGAATCTTCACTAAGACCGTTGGTGAAGAATTCCCTTGAAGGCTCGCTATCACGACGGCCTGCGGTGATATTTCAGTGATCGTTCCTTGAGCAGGTGTGTCACCCAGCAACTTACTTGTGATCGTAACTTTCCCGCCCAGCTTAACCCTACCAGCATCCACTTCATTCAGTCTCGACTCGACATTCATTTGGGTTAGATCTGCCACTATTACAAGCGGTTCTTGCACCGGCGAGAGGTTCCCCACCTCTGCCTTGACCGCTAGCACGGTTCCAACAAGAGTTGCTCTATAAGTCATTTGACGCTGTTGTACCTGGGCAATTTTCAACGTTTCTTGGGTCTGCTTTAAGGCCGCCTTGCTTTGGGCTAAAGCCCCCTCAGCCTGCCTTGGGACTTCATCAACATTCGTTTGTGCCGCTTCGACATTTGCCTTCGCTTGGGCCACTTGAGCATCTGTCAAGGTAGTATCCAGGGTTACGAGTATTTGCCCGGCTTTTACAGAATCTCCTACCTTCACTGCCACTTTTGATACAAGACCAGGATTCACAACTTGCACCTCTTGTCGGGACACTGGTACCAGGCTCCCTGTCGCATAGACTTCTTCTTGCATTGAGATTGCAGCAACCGCAATAGCTTTGACCTTCACTGGACCTCCATCCCTTCCCCAAAGCCACCATGTGCCGTAGGCTAATGCCAAAACAAATACTATCCCTATTCCCCACCAAAGAGACTTCTTCACAAATGCTACCCCCAAACCTTATATTGTCACCCAGTAATTTCTTCGCCATAGTGACCCAGCGACGCTATTTTTTAGTGTGCCCGTATAAAACTTTCTAATGATATTTTTATCATAATCTTAAAAGAATAAAATCCCCAATAGATCCATGCTAAGCATGTGTCTATTGGGGATTTTATTTGGACGTAAAAGTGGTGTTCCTCTTGAGGTAGTTCACTTGATCCGTCTTAAGCTGGAGGTTTCTAATTGCAGCACTTCGACCTTAGCCTCAATGCGTTCCAGTGCTTGATCAGTCTTTTGGTTATGCTCTATTTGTATTTCACGGAAATCGAAGATTGCACCAATTTTTTTGGATACATCATGTTCGACAACTACTATTAGTTTAGCGACGTTTTGCGCTATTGTTTCTTGATCTGTTCCGAGTTTTCGGACATCTGTTCTGAGTTCTTGGAACTCTGTTCTAAGTTCTTGGAACTCTGTTCTAAGCTCTTTAAGTTCTTTAAGTTCTCCTTGCATCTCGGTCTGCGTTTGATAAATTTTCGCGAGAAGCTCCATAACTTTTTGATCCAATTGAACACCCCCTTGCGTTATTTAATTATAACATATTCTGTAAACTATTAACCCAAATTTTTTATGTTTTATTAAAATATATCTGTCGTTGTTCAACAGATAAATTTGGTAGAACAAATAAAATCCCCAATAGAACCATGCCTTAACATGGCTCTATCGGGGACAATGCAGTACTCTTTATCTTATCTTGGTAAAACTAGAACGGGCTTGTCCTTTGACTGTCTAAATAATAAGAAATTTCTACCAATAACTTGTACAAGGTCAGCTTGAACGTGTTCCGCCAATTCAGCCGCCACACTCTTCGGTTCTTCTGAACAATTTTGTAAAACCCGACACTTGATGAGTTCCCGTACTTCCAGAACCTCATCCGTTTGGGTGATGACTGCTTCTGTAATTCCGCCCTTACCCACTTGCAGAATCGGATCCATTTCATTTCCCATGGATCTTAGAAAACCTTTTTGCTTACCTGTTAGCACTAATTATCACTCCTACACCATTACTCTTACACCCAATCAAATCTCGTATCAGCGATCTCGACTTTATCTCCTTCTTTGATACCTTGCTTACGAAGAGCTTCGTCGATCCCCATGGCTTTCAAGATATTCTGGAAACGCCAGACACTTGCTTCCCGCTCAAAGAAGGTCATCTTCACATGTCTCTCAACTTCTTTACCGGTGACAATAAATAGATCCTCATCTTTCAGGATTTCAAACCGTTTCTCAGACTCTACTACTTTCGTCACCAAGTGATCAACAGGGAGATTAAGCAACTCCGGAACTGGGGTTTCTGGTAAGAGCTGGGCAATTCGATAAATTAAGGCCTTTAAACCTTCCCCATTCGCTGCAGACACTGGGAAGATCTCGCAACTATCTCCTACCGCCTCTTTAAGGCGCTCTAATTGATCCTCTGCACCCGGAATATCCATTTTGTTGGCCACAATAACCACTGGTCTCAACGCAAGGTCCGCACTATAGAGCCGTAGTTCTTCCTGAATTAATCTCAAATCCTCAAGAGGATCCCGTTCTTCTGACCCTGAGATATCCAAAACGTGTAAAATCAAGCGTGTTCTCTCAGTATGGCGTAAGAATTCATGCCCTAAACCTGCTCCTGTATGAGCACCCTCTATGAGCCCTGGAATATCGGCCATGACAAAACTCTGTCCATCCTCGAGCTCGACCACTCCCAAATTCGGAATCAAGGTGGTGAAATGATAATCGGCGATCTTAGGCTTGGAGCCTGACACTTGCGAAATAATCGTTGATTTTCCCACATTTGGGAAGCCAACCAGTCCAACGTCTGCCAGCAGTTTTAACTCGAGACGGAGCCAAGTCTCCACACCAGGTTCTCCGTTTTCAGCCAAGGTTGGAGCTTTATTGGTATTGCTCATAAAGCGAGCATTACCTCTGCCACCCCGTCCACCGCCGGCCACCACGACACGCTGTCCATGCTCAGTTATATCCGCAATACTTTCACCGGTACCGTCATCGAGAACGACTGTACCAACCGGAATGCGCAAAATAATGTCTTCCCCACTTCGACCACTGCAATTTTTAGCTGCGCCATGATCCCCCCGGGCTCCCTTATAATGCCGTTGATAGCGAAAATCGACGAGGGTCCTTAAGCCCTCATCTCCCATGAAAATGATATTTCCTCCGCGTCCGCCATCTCCACCGCTTGGCCCGCCTTCAGGAACGTACTTCTCTCGTCTAAAGGCAACAGCTCCTGCCCCGCCGTCGCCACCTTTAACATAGATCTTGGCCTGATCATAAAACTTAAACATAGTTTATCTCCTTAACTGTAAGATCTCTTAGACCGGACTGTTATTTGGGTTTATCGTTAAGGTCACCAATTTATCAAAGAGAACATTTTCCTCGTCCGCTAAGATTACTTGGCATGCCAATCCACCCGGTTCATCGAACAAATACACTTCCGCCGTTACGTTTGATAACAGCCGTGACTGGGAAGATAGTTTCAAACACTCTCTAGTGTGCCCGTATAACCCCTCCACATATTCTTCTCGCCAGTGATCTCGCCAATAGTTTTCCTTTTTCATACCCTCAGGGAAGTCCAGCGTCGTAGCAATTCCTTGCTGCTGTAGCCCAATAATCAAACCCAAAAGAATAGCCGCTAAAGCAGGTTCATGAATTAGCGCTATCTTTTGCTCTTGCTCCTGAGCTGCGACCGTTCCCCGCATGTAGGTCAGTGCCTTCTCAGGGTGACCCAGTTGTAAATTACCCATGATCACTTGCCAATGATTCATAAAATCATGCCTTTGGAGACTATACCACTGTAAAAGTTCGGACAGAAGAACGTTTTCAACTTCTGACATCGTCATCATTCTCCTCTCAGATACGCAACTTATTATTCACTCTTCAACAGAAAGAGTTATTATATGTGGATAATAAAAACCCCTGGGAAAACCCAGGGGTGAAGAAATACAGCTTATTGGGCTACTGCAATCGGTGTTCCTACGCGTTCAGCGTAAATGCTAACTTGTTTGCGTTTACGATCTTTATGCTCGAACTTAACATAACCATTAATCAAAGCATATAAGGTGTCATCTTTACCCAACCCACAGTTTTTAGCAGGATGAAATAGAGTTCCGCGTTGACGTACGATAATCGTACCCGCATTGACGTATTGACCATCGCCACGTTTTACACCCAAACGTTGAGAGTTACTGTCACGACCATTTCGTGAGCTACCAACACCCTTTTTATGAGCGAAAAGTTGAAGATTCATTTTTAACATGGAGTCCACCTCCTTCGATCTATAACTATATAGTCTTGACTGTAAGTCGAATGTATCTGTTCAATGCCTAACACCATAGTTTGCAAAATCCACTGAGCCTTTTCCATTTCTTGCTCTGGTATTCCAATAAGCTGACAGGTGAGATATCCATCTGCCTCCTGCACTTTAGGAGCTACCGACAAGAAATGTTCTAGGCCATTGCAGGCCGCAATGCTCAGTGCAGAAACTCCCGCACAGACTATGTCTTGGCCAGAATCTGCATACCCAGCATGTCCAGACAGCTCAAAAGCGCGTATTAGCCCTTGATCATCTGCCCATATCATGAAACGAATGCCCTCTTGATTCTTACCCTTGGAGCGCTTCGACAAGAACTTTTGTGTACGGTTGTCGATGTCCTTGTTTACGTCGATAGTTCTTTTTAGCTTTGAATTTGAAGACAATTATCTTCGCCCCTTTGCCGTGCTCTACGATTTTCAGCACTGCTGTAGCACCCTCTACAACTGGGGTTCCTATACTAACCACACCGTCTTTTTCCACAAGGAGAACCTTATCAATCGTCACGGAATCTCCTACGTTAGCATCCAATTTCTCAACATAAAATACGTCGCCTTCTTGAACGCGGAACTGTTTACCACCGGTTTCAATCACTGCGTACATTTTATTACACCTCCCATGCCCTAGACTCGCCATTGCAGGTCAGTTTTTTAAATAAAAAACTAGTTAAACCTGATTCGCGCGGTTGCGGTGAGAAGTCACCACATTTAAACATTTTAGCATTTGATGGCCTAATTTGTCAAGCAAGTTTGCTAAACCGTAGCATATTATAGAAATTCAGAAGTCTTACCTCCGCTTGCTTATAGTAAAGGTATAATTTGTTCTCTAACTTTATCACCAAACGCCCGTATGCTTAAATGGAATGGGTGGGAGCGTTTTCACCTTATTGTGAAATATGTTCTGAATAACTGACATGAAAGTACGCTTTCGAATTTTTTGCACGGGAAAATAGATATACAAAATATAATACGGTAATTAAAAAATTCACCGCAATGATTTCTTTGTGCGTGTTGCCCACCATAGAAATATTCGCGAGGAAATTATAAAGAATATGAGTGATAATACAGATCGTCAGATTTCCACTTGCTAGAATTACTGACATAAACATAAAGCCTACGACAAATGCATTAATTATTTGAAAGACTGTATCTAGGCCAGATTGTCCGACAGCCACCATACTGACAATATGTCCGACTGCAAAGGTAAAGCTTATAAAAGTGATGACTATATAGCGGTTCCATTTCTTAACTAACGCTTTAAACATAAGTCCACGGAAGATAACTTCCTCCATAAATCCTACACCAATGTACATCGCTAGAATAAAAGCGACGTCCGTTGCAGATAAAGATGAATTTATGCCATAGATTAAGTTTAAAAACGGTAATGCGAGCAACGGAATATAATACAGCATGACAGATGCTCTTTCAGTAGGCTTCGTCAAAAGTCCGATATCGTCTGCAATTCCTGTACTTCTTAAATAATAAAAGCAGATGATAGCAAGTGCCAAGTTGGGTATTGCACTTACCATATTAGTGTCAATATCCATCGACCCAGCAATATTTCCTGTAATCGTGTTAAGTACAAGATAAATTGCCAACCAAACAAGCGAATGTGAAACAGCTTTATTTTGATACAACTTCTTCAAGACTTTATCCCCTTCATAAGATCCATATCCTCACTAGTAATAAATATTCTATACCTTCTTAAAACAGCTCTATTATAACCTAGTAAAGTATTCCATTTCAACTAAATTTATCCTAAACTTTCTCGGTTTTACCGTTATCACCTTCATTTAAACTTTATCTGCCAACGAGTCTGAATTCTGAGCTGGAATACCTCCATTATTTGGGCAACGTCATTAAATCCTTTCTATTATCCACTTTCATGATTAGAATTTCTACACTCACAAGTATACCTTTATCCTAACCAGAGAGATCTGCTTTGCTTCCATGAACCTAGTTTTACTGATACACTTATAGCAATACATAAATATAAATCGGAAAAGGAATGAGAAATATGAAGGTAATGATTTTTACAAGTAGCCCAAATAAGGATGGCTTAACAGTTGCCTGTGGCGACGCAGCCAAAAAAGGCGCAGAAGAAGCCGGTGCACAAGTCGTTATGATGAACCTTAATCAGCAAAAGATCGGTAGCTGCCACGCCTGTGGTAACGGATGGGGAACTTGTCGTAACGAGCACAAGTGTCAAGTACAAGATGATTTTCAAGCTGTACATGCCTCCTTGGCTGATATGGATGCCTTCATCTTAGTAACGCCCGTCTATTGGGGTGAAATGAGTGAATCAGCAAAAGCTTTTACTGATCGCCTACGACGCTGTGAAGCCTTAAAAAAAGACAACCAATTTTTAGAAGGAAAACCGGTCATAGCTGTCGCTGCAGCAGGAGGTACCGGCAACGGAATTACTACTTGCCTTACATCAATGGAAAGATTATTGGCCCATGTCAAAGCTGAAAAGTTTGATTTGATAGGGATTACCCAGAAAAATAGAGTATATAAGCTAGATACTCTTCATCAGGCTGCGAAAGAAATGGTAAACTACTTGTCATCGATCACTGCTATTAGACCGTAGCAGCTGTTGCACAGCTTAACCTTTTCTCCCTCGGGATGATCTGGATCTAGCCAGTCGTTAGCGTGCTTTGCTAGCATTTCTTGATCGCATCTAACACAATTATAGGCTTCTATTTTTTCTGCTTTCTTGAATCTTGATATTCCATTCTCGTTATTAATCATTAGATTCAAAACACCTTCTCCGTTAAAATTCCTCAAATTTCACCCGCAATCAAAAATTAGTATACACAAAAGTAATAAGGCATATGAAAGAAAATAACAAGTCAAAGATGTCATGGATATTTTGCGTCAGACAAGGAGGCATATTCACCTCATAGCGGGCTATTAGGTGAATATGCCGACGCAGTATGACACAAAATAGACTGGCATACTGACTTGTTATTTTCTTTGAATGTGCCTATAGCTTAATCGGAGGTGCTGTCTAATAATAAACAGCACCTCCGATTAAGCTTTTCTTACTTCATTATCATCGATTACCAGCCTCTGGAGCTGCCTCCTCCGCCGCCCGAACCACCGCCGCCACCGAATCCGCCTCCACCGCTATTACCTCCACCCCCGCCGCCTCTACCCCGAAGTAACATTCCCAAAATCATAGCGAGAATGAAACCGTTAAAGAAGCGCCGATCAACATAAAACAACACGAGAAGCAGGATAAAAAAAATAACTTTAGCCCACAAAGGCAAGGGCTTATCGGACGCCGCTGCAGCTGTATCAGGTAGCGCTTGTGGGGAATTTATCTCCAGGGTTACTTGATACTCCTTAGCCACCTCTTGGGCTAAAGCACTGTAGCCATTCAGAATTCCTTTGTTATAGTCATTACTTTTAAAATATGGCAGCATATATTCGTCCTGAATCCTACCCGTCTTCGCGTCAGGCAAGGCTCCTTCCAGTCCATAACCAACCTCAATGCGAGCGACCCCATCGGTTGGCGACACTAGGATTAGTAGTCCATTGTTTAACTTTTTATCACCGATTCCCCAGCCCCGTAGAATAGATAAGGCATATTCCTGAAGTGTAGTTTCATGCAAACTATCTACAGTGACGACTACTATTTGCGCTTTAGTCTTTTGTTCCAACGCGGCAGACGTTTGTATGATTAGTTGTTCAGTACTTGGATCAAGGACATTGGCCTGATCTAAAACGAAAAAATCATTACTAGGTTTAGGGATGGCAAGGCCTGCTGCCCTTAATGGGGAGGTGATTGCTAATAGTAACAATACTAACACGGCAAGAAGGGGTATCCTCTTCATCTAGTTTCATTCCCTTCGTGTCACTTTTTACTTCGAAAAGTCAACTGCCGGGACATTTTCTACATTACCGCTTGGTTTAAAGTACTCCCTTGGCCCAAAGCCAAACATTCCGGCATAAAGCGACGTAGGTAAAGACTTAGTTTTGGTATTGTAGGCCTTAACAGTATTATTATAATCCATTCGAGTTGTGGCTATACGATTTTCCGTACCGGCCAACTCATCCTGCAAGGCACGAAAGTTGGCATCCGATTTTAGCAGTGGATAGTTTTCTACAATGACTAATAATTTGCCCAAAGCTCCGGTTAACGCTTTATCTGCATCACCAGCCTCCGCCACGCTGGAAGCACCTGCTAATTTCGCTCTTGCTTCTGCGACTTGGATGAAAATTTCTTTTTCCTGTGAGGCATATCCCTTCACGGTTTGGACCAAATTAGGAATCAGATCTGCTCTGCGCTGCAGCTGATTCTGCACCTGACTCCAGCTTCCATTGACACCTTCCGAAGCCTTTACTAGGTTATTGTAACCTGAAATCAGCATCACTCCCAGAAGGACGATAACACCAACCGGAATTAACCATTTCTTCATTATTAATCCACTCCTACTCATTCTATGTATTCATATTCATGCCCTAGCTTGTCTTATCACATGCAAGGGTGAGCACTATATTAGATATTCCAACAACAAAGTCGCTAACCCGAGAAAGAAAAAGAAACCACAGATGTCAGTAAAGGTGGTTACAAACACAGCTGAAGCTAGTGCCGGATCTACCTTTATTTTTTTCAATATTACAGGCACCAGATAACCCACAATGGTAGCTACGCACATGTTTCCAACCATGGAAATTCCAACTACAAGACCGAATATAGGCTTATGAGACCATAACATTCCTATTACTGCTATTAAAATCCCTATTGATAAGCCATTAATTAAGCCCACTAATATTTCTTTTCTAAAGATTCTTTTGGCATTTTCTTTGGTAAACTGACCCAAGGCTATCCCTCTTACAATTAAGGTCAAGCTTTGAGTCCCTGCGTTTCCTCCCATTCCAGCAATTATAGGGTTGAACGCGGCAAGTATTACTACTTTATCAATAGTATCGCTAAAAAGACCTACTGTAGCTCCTGCAAGTATGGCCGTCACTAGATTTACAGAAAGCCAAGGTAACCTACTCTTAACTGAAGCAAAGGTCGATCCATCAATTACCTCTCCTTCATTAACTCCAGCAAGACGAAAGATATCCTCTGTTGCTTCCTCTCTTACTACCTCGATAATATCGTCTACAGTAATCATCCCAAGCATTCTACCCATTTCATCGGTAACCGGCATTGCTTGAAAACCATATTTTTCGAATAATGTTGCAACCTCTTCTTGGTCCATTTCTAAGGGAACGCTTTTAACATTTTCATGCATTATGTCCCCTATTTTTGTGTCAAAGGTAGACATTACTAATTCTCTAAGGGATATTATTCCCTTTAATATATCATTCTCATCTAATACAAAAAGATAATAAGCTGATTCTACATCATTGACTGCACTTTGAAGATATTTTAAGGTCTCTTTTACATTCATAGTCTCATTAATAGCTACGAATTCTGAGGCCATAAGTCCACCAGCGGTATCGTCTTCATAAGTTAAAAGTTCTTTAACATCTTCTGCTGCTTCTTTTCCTATATTAGCTAAAAATCTAGTGATTCTTTTAGGCTCGAAATTGGAAAGTAAATCTGCTATTTCATCGGAAGTCATTTCATTAACAATTTTGTACTGTTCAAGGTCTGAGAATAACTCTAAAAAATCCTCTTTTTCTTCTTCTTCCATTTCCTCAAAAACATCAGCTATAAGCCGTATAGGCAATTTTTCCATGACCTTTAGTTTATCAACGTCGCCATCTCTCAAAACTTCCAGTATGTCAGCTGGATGTAGGTCTTCTAAGTACGGCTGAAGTTCATTCATGTTGCTATTTATCAAAAACTTTTTCAGATCTGCCTTTGTGGAAATATCACTCAACTTATTTCACCCCCTCTAGTTGCACCCTTATCGATTACCTCAACTGTATTGCATTTAAATAATCTCTGGAATGCCGTATATAACCGGCTTCCAGAGATTATTTCTTTAAGTATGGACTACCTTAATATCTTAACTTCTTCTTTATACAAGCCTGTAGCTTTGGTTATTTTCGGGATCTCAATTCCTAGGTCCAAGAGATTCCAGCCCTGCCCTCAGCCTTTCTTCTTTACAATAAAGCACCCCATAATATCTAGCGACATATTATTATACCATAGGTGTAGCGGCATTCAAACTGCGCCCATGCCCGCACTCGTGAGAACTTCTATGATCTTACGAGACACACAAAAGCCTCATTGTTCGTTAGGAGATCTTTCTTTAAGTCCGCCTAAACTCAGTGCTCGATGTATTGGACTAGCGGTAGAATACCTTGATACATTTCTAACGTCATACTCGTCTCCAACTTGAGCGTATCGGTGGCTCTAGCAGAGCATATTATTTAGGCAAACGCATCTGAAATTGTTGGCTCTAAAGGAAAATCGCAAACATCAGTGCAAAAAATGAGTCGAGAGAAAACTCGACTCATTTTACTAAATTAATGTTGTTTTATTTAGTTTGGTCTTAGTCAATACTTCTGAAATCTCCGATGTTTTTATAAATTTTCATTAATAACTTTCCAGCTAGTTTTCTCTCGTTTTTTCCCACTTGTCTCCAGAAAGAGTACTTTCTTTATAAACATTTTTATTTCCTGTCCAGTCCATCGCATCTGATATTAATCACATTATACATCCATGGAACAATTGGGGTAGTTCGCGAAAGGTTCGCTTCTACTTCTCTTATTATCCTTGTTAATACTCTACTTTTTTGTTACTATAATTAAGAAAGAGAAGGTATAAAGATGGATATGAATAATTTAATTGCTATCGCACTACCCATTGCAAAAAATATAACCTTAGCTACATTAACCTTCGTATTCGGACTAATAACAATTAGATGGATCACTAAAAGGTTAGAGAAATATCTAGGAAAACTGGCTATTGATACGACGTTGAAGCCATTTGTTATATCGATCATTAACGTTTCATTAAAGGTTCTTTTAATAATATCAATTATTAAAGTGCTTGGTATAGACACTACATCCTTTGTGGCGGTCATTGCTTCAGCAGGTTTTGCTGTTGGGTTGGCCTTTCAAGGCTCTTTATCCAATTTTTCAGGTGGTGTACTATTACTTACTGTAAGGCCTTTTAAAGTTGGAGATTATGTTGAGGCCGCTGGATATGAGGGAACTGTCCAGGCAATACAAATCCTTTATACAGAACTAATTACCGTTGACAATAAGGTCATCTTTATACCCAATGGAAATCTTTCGAATACTAGCATAATAAACTATACTGCAAAAGATACTCGTCGTCTGGATTTAAAATTCAGTGTTGGATATGAAGAGGATTCCAATAAGGTAATGAATATATTGAAAGAAATTTTAGATAATCATTCACTCGTATTTAAGAATCCTGAGCCATTTGTAAGAATGTCAGAGCATGGAGATAGTGCAATTGTATTTACTGTCAGAGTATGGGTTAATACCACGGATTATTGGACAATTCATTTTGATATACTTGAAACTGTTAAAAACCGCTTCGACAAGGAGAAAATTTCAATACCATACCCTCAAATGGATGTCCATATCAATCACAAATAAAGCTTCATATATATTGTGTACATTAAATGACCCTGGAACGCCTTATTTTACAGGCCTCCAGGGTTTGTTCTTTAATTGTAAGAATGGCTTCCCTTTATCCGCCAATTGCTAGTTCTACGATAAAAATCGCCCATAAAAATTCGCACTATATCGGTAAACACAGTTAAATAGTCTTGAAAGAATCCCGTAATTTTTAAAGGAGTACAAGTGACTCCAAGCAGCAATTGGGTTTAATAGGTCCGATATCAGAAGTGACATAAAGCTTACCCCGGAGAGATCCTCCTCTGCTAGAATGTTAATGTAATAATGCAATTAATATTATCGTTAATATGAGTGAAAGTAGAATGACTAGTCCTACCATCTTATTTGCAATGCTAGTTTGATTTTCTTTTACGTTATCAATTTCCAAGGTTATTTTTGAAAGCAATTGGACTATTTCCATGTTCGTATAAAGACTAATTTTATCATCCGGTATTTTCTGAGGTTTTTTTCAATAATAAACTCCATCGTTATTTATGATCCCTTTTTCATTCAAATAAGCATACTCTACACTCTTAGTGCTTTTCGGAATTGAGTCTATCTCTTTTTCATCAAGCTTTTCCAGTAACACAAATCTTTCTCTTAGAAACTGTTCTTTGTATTGCTCGTAATTCAACCCCAAGCCACCCCTTTTCTTTCCTTCATTTTACCCCTTGTTCAATAGTTGATCTATCTAGTGTTTTGAATACATGGGTTAGTTGTGATCCTGGTGAAGCAGTTTTTCTGATCTCAATGGGCGACAGCTTCCCATCAGCCTCAATGATCAAATCGATCTCCTTCATATCCTTATCACGATAATAATATATATAGGGTGTTTTTGCTGAGTTGTTGTAGCTTTTGGGGGAAAAAACTATGAACATAGCATATATTCGCGTTTCAATGCTAACCACATAATTCTCTAACACAGCGCCATTCATTGCGCCGCTTTCGAGTGTTTCTGGACTACTCCATTTTGTAAGATAGGCGCAAAGCCCTGTGTCATAAAAATAAAGCTTTGGCGTCTTAATGACTCTTTTCAAGATATTGTTAGCGGTTCACAGGGATGCATGAAAGTGAACTCGTTCAACTAAAGTTGAACATCGAGACTTCGGTGGGGGATTCTACCCCCACCGAAGCAGGGTAACGGGGTACCACTCCCACTTATAGAAGTGGAAGTCTAACAATTGGATTAAGCTCCGGATTAAAAGTTTTAATAATTGGAAATAATCCTAACGAGGCGGGGTTCATTGAGCCGTTTTATTTGTGGCGGATTGTACCCAGATATGTAAACTGGTTCCAACAACCTAGGAGCACAGGTAAATGTGCCTTGAGCACGTGTGAATTTTTTCGAAATTACTCCGGTTCACCCGCCTTATTAGGAGGTTTTGTTGAATGGAAGCCGTTTTGGAATGTTGTGTTGGTTTGGATGTACATCAAGAAACCGTGGTCGCATGTGTTATTTTTGGTCCTCTAGAACATAGATCCAAACAGGAGATCAAAACGTTTGGCACGACAACACCTGAATTGTTGACTCTGGGGTATTCTCTGAAGATGTGTGGAATGTAGATGAGAGTGTTGTAGCGTGATGACTTGGAAAAAGTAAGGAGAGATATTGTGAGAAAACCATTATTCTATATCAGTGCCGCTTTACTGAGTATAACGATGATCCTTAGTGGTTGCGGAAGTCAAAACTCATCTAAGACTGGTGAGCAAACTTCAGACTTAGTGAACCAACCCGGCCAGCAGGTTATAGCTGCTCCTGTCTACAAACGAACAGAAATAATTTCATCACCAGACGTAGCGAAGCAACTTTTGATCGAAGGCAATAGACGTTTCATTTCTGGTAAGCCCTTGAGTAAAGACCTCAGTTCCACAAAACGAATGGACTTAATGAAGAATGGACAGCACCCGTTTGCTGTCGTTGTGAGTTGCTCAGACTCCAGGGTTCCTCCAGAACTTCTGGTTGACCAAGCTCTTGGTGATTTATTCGTGATCCGCGTAGCTGGGAATGTCATTACTCCCGTCGAATTAGGAAGTGTAGAGTATGCGGTTGAACATCTGAAGGCTCCCTTAGTTGTAGTTCTTGGTCATGAAGAATGTGGAGCAGTCACAGCTGCTGTGCAGGGAGGCGAGACACACGGTAATATTGCTGCTATTATCGATAAAATTAAACCTGCGGTAAATGAAGCCAAGGGTTTAAGGTTAACTAACAAAGATTTAATTGAAAAGAGTGTAGATCTTAATATTAAGAACACTCTAATGGATATTTCTAGAAGCCCAATTATTCAAGAGGGGATGCATTTGAAACAAGTTAAAATTTTGGGCGCTAAGTATGATCTGGACGAGGGAGCTTTGAATTTTTTTAATGATTAGAAGCCGCATCTATCTTTGTTGTGTGAATGGCAAGAAGTATAGATTACAATTAGATATTAAGCAGTTAAAAGCCAGAAATTCTGGCTTTTAACTGCTTAAATTATACCTCAACGATACAATTCTGGAGGAATTGTGGTGGCGTTTTGCTCAAAGCACTACACTATCATATTAATTGAGACTTTTTTAACTCTTGATTCACCTTTAGTTCCCTTGTGTTTTGAAGCAGTTTGGATTGCACATTGAATAGTGTCTTCTTGTGCTTCGCTAAGTGTTCCAGTTTTTACTAGACCATCCATAACTTTTAATATCTACAGCTGGTTTAGCTTCTACTGCTCCAAGTCCTTAACTAACAGAATGGGTCATTTTGGCCCACCTTATCTACCGTCAGATCTAGCCGATTTAACTTACCATACCCATCACCCTGAATTTATCGGCAAGTAGTGCAATGAATTCGGAGTTCGTGGGTTTTTGGCGGTCAGTATTGATAGAATATCCGAAAATTTGTTTCAGCGTAGCGGTGTGACCACGTTCCCATGCAAGCTCTATCGCATGACGAATTCCGCGCTCTACCCTACTTGATACAGTATCATACTTTTTCGCAACGTCTGGATAAAGTTCCTTGGTGACCGCCCCTAACAATGAAACATCCGCCACCACCATTAAAATAGCTTCCCTAATATATTGGTATCCTTTAACATGGGCAGGAATCCCAATTTGGTGCATCACATCGGTCACTTCGGAGTATAGATTGCGGTCGCTTCTTACCGTTGTCACGACTGGAGAAGCTGCAGAAGAATACTGAGTTGCGGGTGCAGCACTCTGCAGATTCTGTGTTAAAGAGCGAATACGTTTTCCTAGAATATCTAAATCAAAGGGTTTTAAGATAAAATAATCCACACCGAGCGTCATCGCTTGATGCGTGAGAGACTCCTGGCCAAAAGCCGTTAGCATGATAACTTTGGGTCGCTTCATCGTAGTTCGAGCATTAATTCGTTCCAATACGCCTAATCCATCCAAACTTGGCATCACTAAGTCAAGAATAATCAAATCTGGTTCCTGACTTTGAACAACCTCCATGGCTTCTAAACCGTTATGAGCCACACCAACTATGCTTAGATCTTCTTGGTCTTCAATATAGGTCTTTAGTAGATTGCATAAATTCCGGTTATCATCCACAACAATAATTTTTGTTACCTGTCTCATTCCAACATCCCGCCTTCAAATTGTCATTCATGATTGCTCTTGTAAGTTTATCTATTCGTAAGACTCCCACTTCTATAAGTGGGAGCGTTCTACGTCGCTTCAGTGGGGCTAGAATCCCCTTCTGAAGTTTCGATGTTCAGCTTTAGCTGAACGAGTTCACTTAAGTTCTTTGCCACAGATACTTCGAAGAATCTCTCTGTCTCTCATGCAACGTGACTCCTTGGCCAGCAAGCAAATAAACGTTATCTGCCAATTTCATAAATTCTCCTTCTAATGCATAAACTGACCCGCAGGCAAAATCAAAGATCCGATTTCTAAGTGCTACATCCACCAATGCAAGGTTAATCGTTACAATTTTCTTATTCTTGAGACTTTTAGTGATTTCCACTACCTCATCAAATGCCTCGGGATTCATATGTACTATGGTTGGCTGTGAAGCTTTAGGTACCAATGAAAGAATTTTATGGTGGTTCTTTCATTGGCGTAGTTTGTATTTCAGAACCATTCTCTTCCTCTTCCTCCTCGTCCTCGTCCTCCGTTAGAAAACCCATTAAATTAAGCGCTGTATTTAACATATTTGACATAACTAGAACACTCCCTACCTTAACAGTATATTCCTGCTCACAGTTTCTCTTTTCAAATTGATTACTGACGATAGCGTAATTATACGTTAAAGGCCCTGTCGAAATCTTAAATAAATATGGTTACTTCGAAAATTGATGAATGTTTATGTGGAAGCCTGTCCTCAAAGGGTTTAAGCATATTATTCAAGAAATTATATATTTTGTATTTGTAAATTTAAAGTGAAAAACAAAGAATTTAGGAGAATTATCTAAGACATTCTTTGAAATAGACAGAACATGTTCAACTTTAAAGAACTAGTGAGACTATAAAAATGTCCAAGATAGAAAAACTATCTTGGACATTTTACTTGCTTCTAGATTAAAAGGTCATGGTTGGAGTCTTATTCACTAAGGCATAAATTTCTCTGGGAGTACTTGGGTTAAAGCTTTCTCTATCAACTCCACTTTAGAAATATTTAGTCCACGGTAAGTGTTGTCAAGCCATTGCCAAACAGTGGCATCGATCTGAACTCCCAACGCTCTCCTCAGAGGAGGAATTCTCTCTACAAAGTATTCTTTAAGATCGTCTCCAGGGGCATCCGCCTTAACATCAGGCCGTCTCACTGAATAATGCCTCCTTTAAAAAATCAGTGTATTCTGGGAAGCTTTTTGTATCCGGAACACCATCCGTCTGAGCTGATCCATACCTAATAGTTCTCTTTATAACAGTATCAAAAACAGTAACATCCGTTTTAATAAAGGATTTTCTAATGGCCTGCATCACCGTGTTGTGAAGGTTAGTATTCTGGACCATCGTTGCCAGTATGCCTAAAATATTTAATTTTTTATTGGAGCTTTTCTGAACTTCTCTTATGAACTCAAGCATATCCTCTGCACCCTTGACAGCCATTCCTTCTGGTTGCATTGGGATCACGGCATCCGTTGAGGCATTTAAGGCATTTTTATTGAAGATACTCACAGTCGGTGGGGTGTCAATAATAATGAAATCATACTTTGTTTCAATTTCAGCAAGTGCTTGTTTTAAAAGAATATTCGGGTTAGGGTATCGCTCCAGATTAGGCGGAGTCTGTACGGTCACCACAAGATCGGCAAGGGAACGGTTTGATAGGTAGAGGTCTACCCCATATGCACTTTGCTTAATACTTTTCATATGTGCCTTCCCTAGTAACACATCAAACATAGTTTTCTTTAACGATTTTCTATCAATTCCAAAACCCTCGGCCAACTGCCCTTGAGGATCAAGGTCAATGGCTGCTACTTTATATCCCAAATTATGTAACCCTACACTCATATTTATAGCGGTCGCTGTCTTACCAACCCCACCCTTTTGAGTGACGACGGATATAACCCTAGCTTTCTTCACTATTGGCTCAATAAGAGTGTTGAGGGATATATCCTTAACTTTCTTCAGGAGTGACACCGCAGCCTTTTGGGTGTTAACCGATATATCCCTAGCTTTATTCATCATGGGCTCCACAACCTTTTGGGCACTGGATATATCGTTAGCTCTCTTGTCATTAGTGGCTTTCCACTTTTGAGTATCAACAGCTATATCCTTAGCTTTCTTGTCATCAGTTGCGCCCCACTTTTGAGTATTAAAAGCTATATCCCTAGCTTTCTTCATTAGTGGGTCCCCGTCCTTTTGAGTATCAATAGCTATATCCCTGAGTTTTTTCTCGCCAGTGTCTCCCCAGCTTGCAGTAAAAACGGATATATTCCTAGGTTTTTTCAGGTAAGAGGCAACCGACCCCTTTTGAGTATCAGCGGAAATGTTCGTAGGTATCTTCTTGTTAGTGGGGGCAGACTCTTTTTGAGTATCAACAGCAATATCCTGAGCTCTCTTCTCGTTAGTCGCTCCCCACTTTTGAGTGTCAACGGATATATCCCTAGCTCTCTTCTCGTTAGTGGCTTCCCATTTTTGAGTATTAAAAGCTATATCTCTAGCTTTCTTCAAGAGTGGCTCGCCGCCTTTTTGAGTAACAGCTATATCCCTGGTTATCTTCTCATTAGTTTCGCTCAAGCCTTGCCCAAAAACAGATGTATTTCTAGTTATCTTTTTATTTGTGAAGTCTAACCCCTTTTGAATAGCAACGGGTATATTCCTAGCTTCTTTCTCATTAGCGGCACCCGGCCCTTTTTGAGTGTCAACGGAAATGTTAGTAGCTATCTTCCCATTAGTTGCGCTCGACCCTTGAGTATCACCGGATCTATACCTAGCTTTCTTCATAGTCGTTCTCCCTCCTTCTCTTATGGTATATTTTACCATATATTGGGAGTGGATTCAATTGAATTATGATCGCTCGCTATTGGATAGACTAAATGACTTGTTTAATAACTACTTGACTAGCCTAATAACCTGTCTTCGCAAGCAAAACATAGCACTTTTGAGTCAAAAATCAAAGACCCCGCAATCACTTGCGAGATCTTTGATTTCTAGGGATCAGATGGTCGGAATCTTACCAACCATCTGAATCGTTTTTCCTAATATCGTTACTCGGATAGTCTCAATGAATTTTTCTTAGTCTTGAATAGCGTTTTCTTTATGTTGGTTACTTGTACTTTTGTCTTGACCGTTCCGATCGGTTTTAACTTGGTCTTTATTTGTGTCTTTTGTGTCCTTTGTGTCCTTTGTGTCCTTTGGTGCCTTTGGTGCCTTTGCAAGCGCACTTTGAATGGAGTCTTCTTGAGCCTAGGTAATTATACCGGTTTTCACAAGACTGTCTAGAACGGTCTTAATCACGCCTTTTGCTTTGCCGGCGTCTTTAACAGGTGTAACAATTGGAGTAGCATCCTTAGCTGGTGTCACTACTGGAGTAGCATCCTTAGCTGGTGTCACTACTGGAGTAGCTGCTTTTATAGCACTTTGAATGGCATCTGATTGAGCCTGAGTAATTGTAACTGCACCGGCTTTTACTAGACCATCCAGAGCAGTTTTAAGATCGATAGCTGGTTTAGCTTCTACAGCTGGAATAGCCGCTACAGCTGCTTTGGCTTCTACAGCTGGAATAGCCACGACTGCTGCTTTAGCTTCTACAGCGGGTTTAGCTTCAATAGCTGGAACAGCAACTACTGCAGGTTTAGCTTCTACCGCAGGAACAGCCGCTACTGCAGGTTTAGCTTCTACCGCTGGAATAGCTGCTACTGCTGCTTTACCGTCCATCGCTGGAATAGCTGCGACAGCTGGTTTAGCTTCAACCGCTGGAATAGCTGCTACTGCTACTTTGGCTTCAACCGCTGGAATAGCCGCTGCTGCTGCTTTAGCCTCCACAGCGGGCTTAGCTTCAACCGCAGGAACAGCCGTTACTGCAGGCTTAGCTTCTACCGCTGGAATAGCTGCTACTTCTGCTTTGGCTTCAACCGCTGGAATAGCCGCTACTGCTGCTTTAGCGTCTACAGCTGGTTTAATAGCGCTTTGGATAGCATCTGATTGTACTTGCGTAATGGTACCGGCTTTGACTAGACCTGATAGAACAGTTTTAACATCGACTTTTACTGGTGTCGCTTCTTTACCTGTTGCCATCGCACTTTGAATAGCGTCTTCTTGAGCCTGTGTAATGGTACCGTCTTTTACAAGACCATCTAATATGGATTTAACGTCACCTTTATGATATCCTCTGTTGAATTCACCGTAATGATGTCCTTTATTAAATTCACCTTTAGTCGAGTCGCCCATTTGACCCTTTGGATTCGTACCTTTGAGAGCATTTTCTTGAGTCTGGTTAAGAGTGCCTGAAGCTACAAGACTATCTAAATGGCTTTTGAACGAGCCGTCAGCACATTGTGATTGAGACTGTGGAGCTTGTACTGTATTATTACTTGGCGTGTCTGCAAGAACAGCAGATGCCGATATAAGTGTTGTAAGAGCAGTCGCTATCGCGATTGCGTTTCTTTTTGTATTATTCTTCAATTTAATTAAACCTCTTTCAATTTATATTTTTTTATACTAATATTAAACTTGAAATTCAAGTTTAATATTAGTTACAAGCATACGCAGCACCACCTTTAATGTTTCTATAACTTTTACCTGCCAACTCACTTGACAGGAACAATTTATTTTATATTAATATAAATATGTGACCATTTTGTGTACATTTTAAGGTAAATATTTGAAGCATTATAATGGAAATTAGGATAAATTTACATGAATTAAACTTAAATAAATTTACATAAAAAAATACTTTCTATTAATTGATTATTATGAATGAAATTATATTATTTTATTTGTGTTAATAAAACTAAATTTAATTTAACAGAAACTTAATACAAAATTACCTTATTATAACTCGTCTTTTTTAAGAACTAAGTAGTTAACAGTCAATCCTCCAACAGATTTTTGCCCCAAGCTCCGTAGATTATTCTACAAGGGAAGGACCTTAATTTTCATGTCCGAAAGATAGAACCCACATTATGAACGCTGTGAACTTGTTTACAAATTCCGGCAGTTTCAGTACAATCCTTACCCAGTGAACTAGCTTGCTTGTTGTTAATGAGCAAAAAGAACAAACCTGATTCAAGTGATAAAAGTTTTCCCAAGTAGATGATATTCTACTTTGGGAGAGCTTTTACATGAGTTAGAAATGTTACAACTTGCAGTTATCAAATAGATGAAGTAGATGAAGTAGTTGAAAATATGATACTCTAATAAACTCTGTCATTATGTAGGTAAAAGAGACTAGAAGAAGAATGGAATCACAAAGAACAAATCGCCCTTATCCCAAACTCAGGATAAAGGGCGACGGTTAACTGGTTATTTTTTTGAATGTGCCTTAATATTTAGTTAACGATGAAAGGGTGAGGAAGATGGATGGATGGATGAATTAAGGAAGGAAGGAAGGAAGGAAGGAAGGAAGGATAGCGTTGACTTAGGAATTTAGTCACACATTTCGTACTGGGTGGTGGGTTTTGCGTTCAACTTTAGTTGAACGAGTTCACTATATAAAATGCTTAAAATTGTAATTGTAATTCTGATCCCTTTCCG
Source organism: Desulfosporosinus sp. (assembly GCA_035648155.1). GTDB lineage: Bacteria > Bacillota > Desulfitobacteriia > Desulfitobacteriales > Desulfitobacteriaceae > Desulfosporosinus. The sequence goes on along the minus strand of DASRMA010000153.1, from coordinate 19,350 downwards.
ATGCTGTGACTTATTTCGGTTTGGATAATTAGCCTGCTGAAGGCTCCCAATTAACACCCTCATAATGAAGGTGTTAAGACTTTCGTGCTTGTCCATCGGCTCAGCCTCCTTGAGGATCATAGTCCGTGGAATCATAAGTATACAAGGTATTATATTATTTTACCGAGTGGGGAAGCTCTCAGAACATGCCGGTCTTACTCCTCAAATCTCTCCGCCAATTTACCTAAGGCCTGATCATTCACTCTATATACTGTCCAATCATCCAGTGGGACCGCTCCCATCAATTTATAAAACTTAATTGATGGTTCATTCCAGTCTAAACACGCCCATTCTAATCGACCGCACTTCCTTTCAATCGCTAATTTCGCTAGGAATGAAAGCACAGTTTTGCCAATCCCTTTTCCTCTCACTTCAGGTTTGACATATAAATCCTCCAAGTAAATACCTGGTCTCCCTAAAAATGTAGAGAAGTTGTAAAAAAACAAGGCAAACCCTACAGGTTTATTTTCATATTCACCGATAATGACCTCAGCTATTTTTCTTTCAAATAGCGACTCTCTTAGTAATTCTTCTGTTGCCACAACGTCCTGCGACATGTTTTCATACTCGGCCAATTCTTTTATAAATCCCAATATTAAGGGAACGTCCTCTGATTGTGCAAATCTTAATTTGAAATCATATAAATTAGTATCAATTTGATTTCGCATAAATATTCTATCTCCTAACCAAACCAAGGCCTATTTCCGCCTCTTAATTAGCTCCCCAGCTACTTCACCAATCTTAACCCCGCGCTCTTCTAACATCACCAAAACATGATAGAACAAATCGGATACTTCACATTTGAGCTCTTCGGGATCGGAATTCTTAGCAGCAATAATAACCTCAGCGCTTTCCTCTCCCACCTTTTTAAGGATCTTATCAATCCCCTTTTCGAACAAATAGGTCGTATATGCCCCTTCTGGCCGTTCAAGGTTTCGAGAATGAATCACATCAGTCAACAACTCTATGGTTCTCCCTAATGAAGGTTCCGACCTTATCTCCGGTTCTCCGGTGACCTTAAACCCTTTGCTCGTCAAATCATAATGAAAACACGAGAAATGGTTTTCATGGCAAGCCATCCCAGTTTGTTTAACAGTCAGGAGAAGCGCATCCTGATCACAGTCATATTTAATGTAAATTATTTCCTGGAAATGTCCAGAGGTTTCCCCTTTCAGCCACAAAGACTGCCGACTTCGGCTAAAATAACAGGCCTTGCGTTCCAGTAAGGTCCGGCGTAAAGACTCTTCGTTCATATAAGCGAGCATCAGAACGTCTTTAGTCTCCACATCCTGGACAATGGCGGGAACAAGCCCATGAGAATCCCAGCGGATCCCTGATAAATCTAAAGCTGCTATTTCATTTGCATCCATTCTATCTCACCCTTTCTATTCACTTCGGGTCCGTACTAGAATCCCCCGTTGTGCCAAGTAGCGTTTGGCTTCCTCTATGCTGAACTCCTTGTAGTGAAAGATCGAGGCGGCTAAGACAGCGTCCGCTTCCCCAAGGGTTAGCCCTTCTGCTAGATGCTCTAACGTTCCTACCCCACCACTGGCAATGACGGGCAGAGACACAGCTCTACTCACGGTTCTGGTCAATTCTAACTCATAACCAGCCTTAGTTCCATCGCGGTCCATGGAGGTTAAGAGGATCTCTCCTGCTCCAAGTGCTTCTGCTTCCGCGGCCCACTCCAAGACACCCTTACCCGTCGCGGTTCTTCCTCCGTGAATATACACTTCCCACTCACCAGGTGCACTCCTACGTGCATCGATGGCGACTACAATACACTGGCTGCCGAAGGCAAAGGCACCTTCTTGAATAAGCCGCGGTGTCTGGACCGCGGATGTATTAAGAGCTATTTTGTCCGCCCCAGCCCGCAGCATTCGACGTATATCCTCGATGGTCCGCAATCCGCCTCCGATCGTGAAGGGAATAAAGACTTGTTCAGCCGTTCGTCGTACCACATCAACCATCGTCTCGCGGTTATCCGATGAAGCGGTAATATCTAGGAAAATCAGTTCATCGGCACCTTCTCGGTCATAGAGGGCCGCTAATTCCACCGGATCGCCCGCATCACGTAGCTGTACAAAATTGGTACCTTTGACGACTCGCCCGTTATGGACGTCTAAACAGGGAATGATCCGCTTACTTAGCATGACATGCCTCCAACGCTTCCCTCAGGGTAAAGGCCCTGGTATAGAGTGCTTTTCCCGTAATGGCTCCTTCGATGGAGACTCCCTTAAGTGCCTCAGCTTGCAAGTCTCTCAGGTCTGCCAAGGTTGTAATCCCGCCAGAGGCAATCACTGATAGGCCAGTTTTCTGGGCCATCTGTACGGTACTTTCAATATTGGGTCCTTGCAGCATTCCATCCCGGGCAATATCCGTAAAAACCACACTCTGAACTCCCATAACTTTCATGGCAATTCCTAAGTCTATAGCCTTCATCTCTGTCGTTTCTGCCCAGCCTTGCACGGCGACCAAACCATCTTTAGCATCAATGCCCACAATAACTTGTTTTCCATAACGCCGCGCTGCTTCAGCAACCAACTCCGGGTTTTTTACAGCGATTGTCCCTAGAATAACCCGTTCGACCCCTAACTCTATAAGTTCGGTGATCCGTTCCATCGTACGGATTCCGCCCCCTACTTGGATTTTCATCGAAACACTTCCGACAATTCGTCGGATTATCTCATCATTGATAGGTTTACCGGTAAAGGCCCCGTTGAGATCAACAATATGTAAATACTCGGCACCTTGACTCTCGAACCCTTTAGCCAAGTTAACAGGGTCATCGGAGTAAACCGTGGAATCCTCCATCCGCCCTTGTAATAGGCGCACCGCTTTCCCCTCTTTTAGGTCAATGGCCGGAAAGAGCAGCATAGTCATCCACCAACTTTCCAAAATTTGTCAGTAATTGAAGCCCCCAGGGACTGGATTTTTCTGGATGAAACTGTGTCCCCCATATATTATCTTTGCCTACCACCGCAGGAAAGACAACGCCATAATCACTACTCGCTATAATATCACGCTTCTCGGTGGGTAGCGCATAATACGAATGCACAAAATAGAAATAGGATTCGTTGGGAATCCCTTCTAATAGCCGAGATGGTTGTTCGAGGCTTAAGCTGTTCCAACCCATATGCGGGATCTTACCGCCAGGCGGGAATTTGACAACTCGACCTTCCAGGAGTCCTAAGCCGGTGTGCTCGCCATGTTCTTCTCCCACCTCAAAGAGCACCTGCATCCCTAGGCAGATCCCCAAGAAAGGGCGACCAGAGCGCGCAAACTGAGTGATAGGCAAAGTCCAGCCCCCGTGCTTCAAAGCTTCCATCGCATCTGCAAATGCCCCAACTCCTGGAAGTATGAGCCCATCCACTCCGTTTAACTCCTCTGGAGAGATCAGAATAGTTGCCTCAAAACCGACCTTTTCCAAAGCTTTTTCCACGCTTCTTAAGTTACCCCGTCCATAATCTACAATCCCTATCACTTTATAAAACTCCTTTGGTTGAAAGTACACCGCTATACCTAGTATTCTGGCGCAGGGCAAGTCCTAGTGCTCTTCCCACCCCTTTGAAAACAGCTTCCATAATATGATGACGATTCTTCCCAGACAATTGCCGAACATGCAGAGTAAGTCCGCTCTGAACCGCTAAGGCTCTAAAAAATTCTTCCGCCATCTCAATTGGAAACTCACCTACCCTACCGTCTGGGCAATCTACTGCCCATACTAGGTAGGCACGGTTAGAGAAATCCACCGCTACCTGAACGAGGGCTTCATCCATGGGCAGAAGTGCTTCCCCGATCCTCTCTATCCCCACTTTATCGCCGCAAGCATCCCGCAAAGCTAGTCCCAACACAATACCACAGTCTTCTATAGTGTGGTGAGCATCCACCTCTAAATCCCCGCTAGCTTGCAGGATCAGATCGATATATGCAAAGCGCGCAAAGGCTGTCAACATATGATTAAAGAAACCAATGCGGGTCTCGACTTGTGCCTCTCCCGTTCCGTCAAGATTCACACGAACTCGGATCTCTGTTTCCTTTGTTTTTCGTTCAAGATATGCTTCTCGCATTCTACGATCTCCTCTCGATAACATCACTAGTTTAAGTGTGCCTGGAACCCTCGCTGATCTCTTGAATCGCTCGTAAGAACCCCTTATTTTCTTCGGGTAACCCTGCACTCATGCGTAGACATTTCCCGAGAACGGGGAGCACGCCCATGTTGCGGATTAGGTATCCCCTCTTCAATAACTTCTCCGCCCAGCCGTCAGGATCAGTAGGCTTGAAGAGGATAAAATTCGCCTTCGTCGGATAGACCACGACGTCGGGAAGTTGTCTTAGTCCCTCCTGCAATTGTCGTGTTTCTTCCTTGATCGTCTGAATCTGCGTTTGATACTCTTCTACGTAACCTAAGGCAAGGATTCCCGCCTTTTGACTGAACGAATTAACATTGAAGGGCGGCCTCACTCTGTTGATGAGGGCAATCGTCTCCGGTTGTCCCAGCAAATAGCCCAAACGAAGGCCTGCCATTCCAAAGGATTTAGAGAACGTCCGTAGGATCACTAAATTGGGGTAATTTTCAATCTCGGGTATGAGAGTTTCCTCTGAAAACTCTGCATAGGCCTCGTCAACTACCACGAGTTTGCCGCTTTCCCGTACCAGTCGGAGAATCTCTTCACGAGGAAATAGAGAACCGGTCGGGTTATTAGGATTACATATGAACACTACATGGGCCTCCGGGGACTTTGCTGCCTCTAACATCTTCTCTGTGTCCAGAGCTAGGCCGTTTATCAAGGGAACTGACACAACTGCGGTGTCGGCCAATCGAGCGTAAATCTGATACATACCAAAGGTCGGCGGGTGAATAATAACTGATTTTCCCAAGCCACCAAAGGTAAGTAAGATAAGTTGGATCAGTTCATCAGATCCGTTTCCTATAAGTATTCCTTCCGGGGAGGTTTTCGTATACGTCCCAATGGCGCTTTTAAGGTCTCCACCCATTCCGTCAGGATAGCGGTTAAACGCTACGTTCTCAGTGTTCAATAACTCTCGCATTCCCACAGGCCAGGGAAAGGGATTTTCATTAGCATCCAGTTTAATGCATTGTGGCATATGTTTAGTTTCATAAGGAACGAGCTGACGGACTTCCCGTCGAACTAAGTTCTCTAGGTTAATTAGTACGGACTTCATCTCAAGCTCTCCTTCCCCTATAACTTACTTAAATCGCACTTCAACAGCTCGTGCATGGGCTTCTAATCCTTCACTACGAGCGAGTATGGCGATCTGCTTGGCGTCTCTCTTCAAGGCTTTTTCTGAATAGCTAATCACACTGACCTTCTTCATGAACGTATCGACATTAAGTGGAGAGTAAAACCGAGCTGTCCCTCCGGTCGGTAAAACGTGATTCGGTCCCGCAAAATAATCTCCGACTGGTTCTGGGGAATACCTTCCTAGGAAGACAGCGCCGACATTTCGGACTTGCCCTAACCAGGAATATGGATCCTCAACGACCATTTCAAAATGTTCTGGGGCAATTTTGTTGGCCAAGTCCATGCCTTCTTGGAGATCAGACACGAGAATTGCAGCTCCATAAGCTTCCCAAGATGCCCGGGCAATTTCGGCACGAGGCAAGTCTTCAAGCTGCCGCTCCACCTCTAATAGGGTTCGTTCGAGGAGTTGACGGGAAGGTGAGACTAATATTGCAGAAGCTAAGCGATCATGTTCGGCCTGCGAAAGCAAGTCGGCGGCTAGTTCTTCCGGGCGTCCGCTCTCGTCTACTAAAATAAGAATCTCACTTGGTCCTGCCAGCATATCTATATCCACTGTTCCAAAAACTTGCTTCTTGGCTAAGGTTACGTAGATATTTCCAGGTCCAGTGATCTTATCCACAGGAGAAATTGTCTCCGTCCCGTACGCTAACACCCCAATCCCTTGAGCCCCGCCTATTTTGTAAATTTCCGTTACTCCGGCTTCAGCTGCCGCCACCAAAACCTCAGGCAGTAGAGTTCCGTCCGCTCTTGGGGGACTGACCATCACGATCTCTTTAACTCCAGCTACCACTGCGGGCAAGGCGTTCATTAAGACCGACGATGGATAGGAAGCTGTGCCCCCAGGTACGTAAATACCTACGCGTTTGAGGGGAAGGATAAGTTGACCTAGAATACTTCCGTCTTGGTCTGGTTCCATCCAAGAGGTACGTTTCTGCTTCTTATGATATCGCAAGATATTATTCTTTGCGGTTCTCATTGCTTCTAAATAATCTTCACCCACGTCCTTATAGGCTGCTTGAATTTCTTCGTTTGATACCCTCAACCCACTTAGTCGCAGATTAATATGATCAAATTCCTCGGTTAATTGATAGACTGCTTCTTCTCCATCCTCACGGACACGCTTGAGTATGTCTGCTACACGCTTCTCAAGGGTTGCGTCATCTCCATACGACTTGCGAGTGAGACGATTTAAATCGATGTCGCTTAGATTTTCAATTCTCATGCGTTTCCCCCCTCAGCCGGCAACTCGGCTTGCACTCCCACGCGCAATTTTTCTACTAAATCCCGAATCCGCTCATATTTCAGGCGATAGGATACACGGTTAGCGATTAAACGAGATGTCGCTTCTAGTATAGGTGCGACTTCGACCAAGTGATTTTCCCGGAGGGTTTTTCCGGTGGAAACAATATCCACAATCATTTCTGCCAGACCCACGCACGGAGCAAGCTCAATATTGCCATGAAGCTTTATGGGACTAACCTGCATCCCCAGCTCGCTAAAAAAATTCTCTGTTACCCTAGTAAATTTCGTGGCCACTCGTTGATGGTTCAGCCCACTTAAATCATAGTTCCCGTTCGGCAATTTGGGGGGAACACTAGCCTCCGGCATAGCAACCACAAAACGACAATAGCCAAATTTAAGGTCCAGTAATTCAGCGACATCTTTATTATCTTCCAGCAATGTGTCTTTTCCGACAAAGCCAAGGTCTGCGGCCCCATATTCAACAAACGTTGGGATATCAGTGGCGCGACAAATAATAATCTTGGCCTTACTGTCCGGAAGATCGTAGAAGAGCTTTCTGGATTCCTCGTTGACATGACTGCATTCTATTCCGACTCGACTTAATAATTTGATGGAGTCAATCAGCAACTTCCCTTTCGGTAACGCAATCGTCAAAAAATCTCGTTCCATTTAGAAATCCCCCTCCTATATCGCATTAAGACTAAAGCTTTAATGAATGCTTTGTCTCAACCAATTCTATACTTTAGTTAGTTAAAGCATTACCATATTAGTATTATAGCAACGTCCTTTTATTCTGGCAACCCCTTAATGCAAATAAAAAATAAGAGACAGGCCCTTTAAAATCGGCTTGTCTCTTGAACGCAAGGTTATAGTGAACCCCAGCATATTAGAAATCTAAGTGATCATCCGTCAACTGTAGATCGTCAAACTCTTTAATTAACGTAACCAAATCAGCACTCGTAATATATTTATTGCCATTTTTCGCTGTCTTATTAAAGTCCACTGTACTTAACGGACCAAGGCAACCCCGATTCATCACAGCAATCTCAGCAAAAGCCTTGTTTAAATAGGATGCCAACTCGTCTGTTTGGTGTTTTACGTTCTCCCAACGAGCAATCTTAGGTACAAAAAAGCGATAAACTTCTCTTCTTTCCAGGTCCTCTTCAATTTGAATATCAGATAAGCCCTTCGCCTTAAGCTTACTACGCCTAACCTCACGTTCTAAGCTGAACCGATCATTTAACCGTTTTAAGAAAAGGATAGCAATAACATATTCCTTTAATTCTGCAGCGTCCCTATCCTTACGTAAAGAATCACAGGTATCATCAAGGAAGCTCTCCAGCCCAGCTAGTGTTAATTTCTCACTCATTCATTCTGCTCCTTTTCACTAGTCTCCCATTTCTAGCCCCAGATTACGTGCCGCGATCAGCAACGGATCGGTTAAGGGCACTTGTTTAAGCTGGTCGACGGCTTCACGAAGAGGAACTCGCACAATATCCCTACCCCGAAGGGCGACCATGGTCCCAAATTCCTCTTCGAGCGCTGCATCAACCGCGGCAACACCATAACGAGAAGAAAGTACTCGATCATACGAATTGGGGGACCCTCCACGCTGGAGATGTCCGAGCACCGTCACTCGTGTTTCCATCCTATATTGTTCTTCGAGGTCATTGCCTATCTTGTTACCAATACCTCCCAACTTAATTGGGTCGAAGCGTCCCTGGACCAGTCTTTCGACCACAATTTCCCCACCACGAGGCTTAGATCCTTCTGCCACAACAATGATACTAAATTTCTTCCCTTGTTTCGCTCGTTTTTCAATGGCTTGCGCCACCCGATTAAGGTTATACGGGATTTCTGGAATTAAGATTACATCTGCTCCTCCGGCGACACCCGCATACAAGGCAATCCATCCTGCGTAGCGTCCCATTACTTCCAGCACCATGACCCGGTGATGAGATTCTGCCGTGGTGTGTAGACGGTCAAGCGCCTCTGTAGCTGTGTCCACCGCTGTCTGAAAGCCAAAGGTTTGATCAGTGGCCATCAGATCATTGTCAATCGTTTTGGGAATTCCAATGACATTGAGTCCTAGATTCGCAAATTTAAGAGCGATATTTAAACTGCCGTCGCCACCGATGGCTAGTAAGGCGTCCACACCGCGTTCTTTTAAATTTCGTATTACATCGCCTGAACGGTCTAGTCTTTGAGTTACCCCATTTCCGTTGGTTTCGTACTCGAAGGGATTGTCCCGATTTGTTGTTCCCAGAATCGTACCGCCACGCGGTAAAATACCCGAAACATCCTTTAAAGTCAGGGGCACAAAATCCCCCTCTACAGCTCCACGAAAACCGTCTCTAATTCCGAGTACTTCTAGTCCATATTGGTGCGCGCTTTTAGCGACTGCCCGAATCACCGCATTAAGCCCCGGGCAATCCCCCCCACCAGTCAGTACTGCAATTTTACGCATTTATGACACCCCTTATTCATATTTACTACTCTATAGATGAATACAAATGATATTACACGGTCACCAAAGCTTTCATTCTCGTCACACTGTTCCGTAGGATGCTGCGAATGCGATAAGAAACTGACTCCTGATTGAACTACGACACTTCCTCTCAGTCGACGCACAAAACCTCCGGGATATTCTTAAGCAATGCCATTTTCTGAGCGTCTTCTTTATCGATCGTTCCAAGTGCCATCTCCACTCGTTTCCCCTGAGCCCTTAACGCCTGGCACTGGTGAATGATCTGCTTGTCATATGAGCCATAAACTAGAATTTCGGCTCCTTCCACAGCGGGCAATGGGAATTGTTCTAACAAGTTTCCTAGGTGAATGGCGAACCCAGTTGCCGGACGTGGAACACCAAAGTCGGCGTACAACGTATCATAACGTCCTCCTTCAACGACGGGAAAACCCATTCCTGGAACATACCCTTCAAAAACTGCCCCCGTATAGTAGGAGAAGCCGCGTAGAATACCTAAATCTAGCGAGACATTTGCTTGAACTCCAAAATCGTTCAAATATCGATAAATTCGTCTCAAACTCTCTACCGCTTCCCTAATTGCCGGCCTCCCGCTCCATTGAAGTACTTCATCCAGAATTTCCTCTCCCCCGTGAAAATGAGGTAACCTCAGTAACAGTTCCTGAACGCGATCCGGTAACCCGCTTTGCCTGACCCAGTTTTCCACGCCAACCATATCCTTGCGCGCTAGCGCTTCTTCCAACTTGGCTTGCATCCCCTCATCAACCCCCGCTTCCAGCATGAGTCCTGAAAAGATTCCCATATGACCTAAATTAAACTGATAGTTTTCCAAGCCCAAAGCCGCAATGGCTTCCACCGCGAGAGCGATCACCTCTGCATCAGCCAGTTCTTGGTCAGAACCCACAAGTTCTACGCCGACCTGACGAAACTCTCTATGCCTAACTGTGGTATTTCGATAGACGTCAGCACTATAACACAGACGTAGTGGTAAATCTGCGGCGCGCATGCGTGTACTGACTAGGCGTGCTATAGGCATCGTCAGTTCTGGCCGCAAAGCTAAAATACGTCCTTCACGATCAAAAAATTTGTACAATACGTTGTCTTGCTCGATGTCCGGCTGAACACATGCGCAAAATTCAAGAGTTGGAGTCAACACTTTCTGATAAGACCACTGACGAAAAAGTGCAAGAATATCATTTTCTAAGCGTTCCTGCACTGCGACTTCCTCTGGTAGTAAATCACGCATGCCCTCAGGTATACGTTGTCCTAGATTCGTTCTTAGCATTATAATTCTCCTTCAATCCTGACATATTCAAGGTCTCTTAGTCTATTTGTTCTTGCAAACGTTTCAATATCAGTTGATATCCATCCGCCCCAAAATTTAAACAACGCTTAACTCGGCTGATCGTCGCGGTACTCACTCCAGTAACCTCCCCAATAGCGGTGTAGGTATCATGCCGCTGGAGCATCTTGGCAACCTCCAGACGCTGAGCAAATGCTTTCAGTTCTGCGATTGTTGCTATATCCTCAAAAAACCGATAACACTCTTCTTTATCTTTTAACAATAAAACAGCTTCAAATAAGGCATCCGTCAACGGATTCTGTAAACGCTCATCGCTAGACATGGCTCTCCTCCTTGAAAACAGTTACTTTCTCCCTTTAATATATTAAAGCATTGTTCTCCTGTCAAGAGGTTTATAGTTTACCTCTCGCTAAGCTTCCCTACCCACAACCACAAAAAACTTTCCTGGCACTTATAAATTGCCAGGAAAGTTTCTACCACGAACTATTTTTCAGTTGATACGTGTTGGGATTTAATCATTCGGTGTCGACTAAAACTAGCCCGTCCCTTTAAATTATAGTTTGAAATAGTCTATACAACTTCTCTATCCCATCAATTAGCCTAGGTCCTGGTCTGCAAATAGTATCGCAAGAGATAGGCTGCATTTTGTTCTCTCGAACCGCTGTGATATGTTCCCATTCCCCAGTAAAAATGTCATCGACAGTTCTATGGCAAATGGGGTTCTGCGCAATGCATCCTTTACATTTCGAAGGTAGTGGTTGACTCTTGTCAACGCCGCAAAACAGTATCACCTCTGGGTCAAACTCTTTAATCTGATCCCAACTCACCTTGACGTAGGGATCATTTGACTGAAGATCCATCAACTGAGCCCCAGCTAGTCTCAAAGCATCATATTGAAACGATTTCGGTCCAGGCGTAACCAAAGGATCTATACTCATTAAGCGAAAGACCCTCGGTTTTCTAAGGATAGATTTATGCCTAAGGTTAGCTATTCTCTCCTTCAATGTTCTAATAAGGGGTTGTACTGTAGCTTCAGTTTTACTCATATTACCCAATTTACTCATAAGAATAAAAAGGTCGTCTACATTTATGGGAGTCGCAGCAAGAACTTCGATTTTATTATTTTTCAACTCCTCTATGAGTTTTCTGTGCAAGGCATCATCAACTAGAACAATGTCAGGTTGGAGATAAATAATTTTGGATAGTTGAGGATATCCAAAGGTACCAACTTTGTACTTAGATTGAGCTTTCTCTGGATAATCGCAGTGTTCCGTCACCCCAATTACACGTGCTTCTAACCCTAAGAAGTATAACATTTCAGTAGCCGAGGGAACCAGGGAAATAATTCTTTGAACTATTTTTGGGCGAGCATCATAAGTAGACATATTCGACCACCCCCAAGATCCCTTGTTTGGTCCAAGGCATCATGAGGTAAGCGATGTTCCGTACTTTTCATAAAACACAATCTCCGCCATAAGTTTCCGTGGACGTGGCCGCCGTTCCTCGGCTGCATAGCCCAAAGGTGTCATAGCTACTACTCGCACATTGTCGGGAACGTCTAAAGATTCCCGAACTTTCTCTTCACTGAATAAGCCCTGCCAACACGTCCCCAAGCCTTGATCGGTCGCCGCCAATAGTAAATGTTCCATAGCTAGTCCTGCGTCTAGCATCATAAAGTCTTTGCCTTCCCAAACTTCCGATTCAGCTGGCACAGCGCAGAGCACAATGACAATGGGTGCTCCCATCAAAGCCTTCCGCCCAGGATTGGACTCCCCCATGCTCTCCGCTAAGCCCTTCCGAGCAGTTGCATCTTCTACCACAATAAAACGCCAGCATTGCATGTTTTTCCAAGACGGTGCCAGTCGGGCTGATTCTAAGATATACTCCAATTTTTCTCGCTCCACCGGCTTATCTAAATAACTACGTAAACTTCGGCGAGCCTGAACCACTTCTAAAAAATTCATCTTCAAGTCCTCCAATCAATCTCTTTTCATATCAACGATATATTCATACTTTAATTTATAGTATTCTCTTATAGTATTCTCTTAAAAAGCTTGTTTCCCTGCAATATTCTAAATAGTTTAAATTTACATACTTTTTTATAAGGTTAATTTTTCAGCTTATATTTATAATTGACAACTATATATTGGTGTTATAGTATATTCTATATATTCAAAATATAATGAATATATAGAATACCAAGGCATTTACCAATCCTGATCCCAAAAAAGAGCCTTTTCCAGGTACAGGATCTACTATTCCTCCCCTGCGAGCATGTAAGACCTTTTTCGGCCATCATTATCATCCTTAAATTTTCTAGAAATTATGATTATAAAAAAGAAAGGAGATGAAAAGGTATGTCAGGCCTTATATTGGTCCATACCGGGAATGGCAAGGGCAAGACCACTGCGGCTTTGGGGTTGAGCATGAGAGCACTTGGGCATAACCAAATCGTCGGATTTCTTCAATTCATGAAGGGTAGTAAAAATTACGGGGAAGTAAAAATTGCCGCTTTGTTAGAAAACTTCACCTTTGTACAATCGGGCCAGGAATCCTTTGTCTCGTACGAAAATCCAGATCCTATTGATATTCAGATGGCTCAAGATGGGCTTGAACTTGCCACTCACTGGTTTGAAGAGGATAAATTTGACCTAATTGTTCTTGATGAAATCCTTGTCGCGGTTGCCTTCAAATTAATATCGGTTCCACTGGTCTTAGCCTTAATCCAAAAGAGGCCTGCCCATCTTAATTTAGTTTTGACGGGACGTTATGCATCTCCTGAGATCTTGGCAATTGCCGATACTGTGACTGAAATGAAAGAGGAACGGCATGCTTACCAACGAGGGGTTGAGGCAAAGGCAGGGATGGAATTTTGAACCAAGAAATACTGGACCAATGGATAGTGCGTCTTTTTGATAGAGATCGAAGGGCAACCGCCAAACTCATTTCTTGCGTTGAAGACGACGTAGAGCGGGCGCATATTATGCGTTCTGTGATAAAACAAACCGGGCATCAGATGGTTGTTGGAGTTACGGGGCCACCGGGATCAGGGAAAAGTTCACTAGTTGAGGCTTTAACAAAACTCTACCGTGATAACGATGAAAGAGTAGGGATTGTTGCGGTAGATCCTAGTAGTCCTTATTCTGGAGGAGCTATTTTAGGTGATCGTATTCGTATGCAGGCTCATGGTACAGACCGGAACGTATTTATCCGAAGCATGGGGACTCGAGGACATTTGGGGGGTGTAACACGATCAACCGCCGACATCCTACGCATTTTGGAGGGTGCAGGATATGGACGACTTCTGTTGGAAACGGTGGGAGTCGGACAGTCTGAACTTGAGATTATGCAAATGGCAGATACCGTAGTCGTTGTGCTTAACCCAGGGACAGGGGATGGAATTCAGGCCATCAAAGCAGGAATTATGGAAATTGCAGATATCTTCGTTATCAATAAATCAGATTTGCCAGGCGCTGATCGCATGAAAGGTGACATCGAGATGATGTTAAACCTGAGTTGTGGCAAGACTTGGCGTCCACCAGTCCTCCTAACTAGTGTTATAGAAAATAAAGGGTTGGATGTTTTATTCGATAAAATTGAGCTTCATCAGGCATATTTGTTGGAATCAGGTCAAAGGGATGAGCGCCGTAGAGAACGTCTTCGCCAGGAAGTCTGTCGTCTCTGGGAAGATAAAGCCCTTGACGCTTTTGAAATCATGTGGGAAGCAGCTAGTGGAACATTGGGAAATAATGATCATGAAGATCCTTACGAGGTAGCACAGATGCTATGGCAAGAACGTTTTAAGGAGGCTAAATGAGATGAGTAATAACTTCTTGAGCTGGAAAGCAAAATATGACGCTCAAAAAGAGCGAAAGGGCCCTTTCTTTACCGTGTCTAGTGTACCAATAGACCCGCTTTATGCACCGGGGCATACTGCCGATATTGACTATGAACGAGATTTGGGAAATCCAGGTGAGTATCCCTATACTCGTGGAGTCCAACCTAATATGTACCGTGGACGACTCTGGACCATGCGGATGTTTGCGGGGTTTGCCACCGCCACAGAAACTAATGAACGGTATAAGTATTTACTCAATCAAGGGCAAACAGGTTTGAGTGTGGCTTTTGATATGCCCACCATCATGGGTTATGATTCAGATCACCCACGTGCCTACGGAGAGGTTGGTCGGGTCGGCGTGGCCATCGATTCGCTGCAAGATATGGAAACCTTGTTCCAGGATATACCGTTAGACAAAGTTAGTACTTCTATGACCATCAATGCGCCCGCATCCATCCTTTGGGCCATGTATATAGTGGCTGCTGAAAAGCAGGGTGTCCCGGCTAATAAATTAACAGGAACAATTCAAAACGACATTTTAAAGGAATACATTGCTCAAAAGTCTTGGATTTTTCCTCCGGATCCTTCCATGCGTCTCATAACGGATATTTTCAAGTTCGCCAAAGATAATGTGCCGAAGTGGAATAGCATTAGTATCAGCGGTTATCACATTCGCGAGGCCGGATCAACAGCCTTACAAGAATTAGCGTTTACGCTCGTTGATGGCTTTGCGTATGTCGAGGCAGGTATTAAAGCCGGTCTTGATGTGGATGACTTTGCACCTCGTTTGTCGTTCTTCTTTAATTCCCATACCGATTTCTTTGAAGAGATCGCTAAATTACGCGCAGCTCGTCGGATCTGGGCGCGCCACATGAAGGAAAAATACGGGGCCAAAAATGAAAAAAGTCTACTGCTGCGTTTCCATACTCAAACTGCGGGCTGTTCCTTAACGGGTCCACAAATGGAAAACAATATTGTGAGAACAGCCTATCAGGCGATGGCTGCTGTTCTAGGAGGAACTCAGTCGTTACACACCAATTCCATGGATGAGGTCTTGGCATTGCCTTCGGAAAAATCCGTTCAAATTGCTCTAAGAACCCAGCAAGTTCTCGCTTATGAAACGGGGGTTACGAATACCATTGATCCGTTAGCTGGTTCTTATTTTGTGGAGACCTTGACCAATCAGATGGAAGAAGGTGCTGAAGAATACTTCCGCAAGATTGATGAATTCGGGGGGGTCCTGGGCGCAATTCGAGAGAATTTCTTCCAGCAGGAAATTGCCGATGCGGCTTATCGTTATCAAAAAGAGATCGAAAGCAAAGATCGGATTATTGTAGGCATTAATGGATTTGTTAATGAGAAGAAAGACGACAAGATGGATTTATTGAAAATAGACCCTGAGGTTGAGCGTTCTCAAGTAAGCAAGCTTACTGCGTTAAAACAGAGCAGGGATAACATCCGCGTTCAGACTACCTTGGCGGATTTGAAGGCAGCTGCTCAGGGTTCCGATAATATGATTCCCAAGATCATGGACGCCGTACGGGCTTATGCCACTGAGGGCGAAATGATTGCGGTCCTCAAGGAAGTTTTCGGAGAGTATCGTGAACAAGCCGTATTTTAAGTAACAGTGTGGGAGGAAACATTATGAAGAAGACTCGAATTCGCGTCTTGGTAGGTAAGCCTGGATTGGACGGACATGACCGGGGTGCTAAGGTCATCGCTCGAGCTCTGCGTGATGCGGGGATGGAAGTGATTTACTCTGGATTGCATCAAACCCCGGAACAACTTGTGGAAGCTGCGATCCAAGAAGATGTCGATTTAATTGGGATCAGTGTTCTGTCGGGGGCACATATGACGATCTTCCCGAAAATTAAAGAACTTCTGAAAGAGCAGAATGCTGAGGATATTTTACTCATGGGCGGAGGGACAATCCCAGATGAAGATATTGTCTCACTCTTGAAGGATGGATATGCTGAAGCGTTGTTTACGCCGGGAGCAACTACTACAGAGATCGTGAGTTGGATCGAAGGAAAATTATCGGCTAGTAAAGAAGATGTTATCTGAACGACCTTAGAGGAGAATAAACAGAAGATGAGGTATTGATGATGTTAAACTCTAAAGAAGATTTAACACGAGAACAAGCACTTGCTCTACTTGACGACTTTGCTAAACGGTGGTTAGCTCACGATGGGCTATGGTTCCAAGCCATTGAGCAAGTACGTGGACTTGACGAAGCGGTGGAGCGTGATATCGAGGCGTGGCGCAAATTTACGGTCATTGAGGCTAAACGCATCATGTCTTTCCTAGACTTACCTAAAGATGGTGGGTTAGACGCCTTAGAAAGAGCCTTAAAGTTTCGAATTTATGCTTTTCTAAATGTTCAAGAGTTCTCTAGAACTGACGATAGCACTTTAATTTTTAAAATGGTCGATTGTCGAGTACAGTCTGCCCGAAAGCGAAAAGGTCTTCCTGACCATCCGTGTAAGCCAGTTGGAGAAGTTGAATACTCTTTATTCGCGTCTACGATTGATCCTCGCATTAAAACGAGTTGCATTGCTTGCCCACCAGACCCCCATCCAGAAGAATTCTATTGTGGATGGAAGTTTACCATGAGCGATGAGTAACGTGGCTCTTACAAACTGCTGTTTGGTTAATGCACTCGTTCAGCTTAAGCTGAACATTGAATAGTAACTATCTATAGAACTCTCATATAAAGAACGATAGCACGCGCATATAACGCGGTTCTATCGTTCTTTATAGATAAGCATTCTTTGACCTTCTACTGCTTCCAAGCCCGGGAGGAGTTTAACTTTTAAATATCGAACTATATTTTAAGCAAGAAGGGAGATAGTGAATGAGTCCTTCGAACAATGCCAGTAGTCTTATCGATCAGCGCGAAAGATTTGCTCTAAGCGAGAAAATTTGTGATGCCCACATTCATCTTTTCCCAGATCGTTTAATGGAGGCAATTTTAAACTGGTTTGTGCAACAAGGGTGGACTATGCCCTATCGCCAACCCGTTGAAGAACTATTAAACTATTTAGAAAACATCGGGGTAACGTCGGCTTTTGTTTTAGGGTATGTGCATAAAAAAGATATGTCAGCAGGAATTAACTTATGGCTGAAAGACCTATGTCATAATCACCCCTGGTTACACCCTTTTGCTGCCCTACATCAGGAAGACTATGAGCTTGAAAGTATCTTAAGCCAAGCCCTTGATGAATGGGATTTTCCAGGTGTCAAAATCCACACTTTCGTTCAAGAGATTGCTGTTAACGACGGGCGTCTGTGGCCTATGTATCGAATGCTCAGTGATAGGCGAAAAGGTCTAATTCTACATTTAAGCGGTATGCCGATAGAAAGCCCTTATACACGAGTAGAGCCCCTTGGGGAAGTGCTCAGATCCTTCCCCAATCTTAAAGTCACCATTGCTCACATGGGACTTCCGAATGACTTCTCCCTCGCTGTAGAATTTGCTGCTAACTATTCCAACGTCTACCTCGACACAGCCTTCATCTTTGGTAATCCACGCTTTCCAGTGCAGGATAAGTGGCTTAAGGCAATTGAAGCAAACCCTACAAAATTTATGTTCGGGACAGATTTTCCCATCATGGATTACTCCCCCTGTAATGCCCTCCAAGCCCTAAAGCAGCTCCCTCTTACAGAGGAGATTAAAACGATGTTACTTTGGGATAATGCCATGATATTTCTTAATAACTAAAGGTTATTCAGATGTTATCTAGCTTCATTAGTTTAATAACCGGATTTTTTACCTGTCATTGTACTAACTACTAACTTGAAAATAGTGATCCCCGACAATTGGGCATCTTCAACCATCTTTAATCCATCCCCATACTGCTGCATGATGATTTGTAATGCTTTTCGTTTCCCACCGAGATCCTCGATGAATTCGACTTCGCCGAACCCTATAATACTCTGATAACGCATGGTCCAGTTGCATCCGTGCTCACTTGGAATAACCTGCGTATCAATTTCAACTTCAAAGCAGGCCTTAGGATTTTCCTTAAGAATCATTAACTTTAGACCTTCTAGACCAGAATGGAAATATAATTCTCGATCCTCGTAGCCGAAACTCATCGGTATAATATAGGCCATACCTTCGTAGGATACCCCTAATCGGCATACCTGAGCCTTCTTCATGATCTCATCTAACGCTTTCTGTTCTGTGATTTCCTTATCGTTTCTACGCATAATTCTACCTCTTTTCTATCGTTTCCATTTTATAGAGTTTAGCTAAGACTATTTCAAATAAAGACAACGTTCCATAATGGGGATATACGGGGACCATTCATCATCTGGATGGTTCTCTTTTGCTTGGTCAAAATGGAAGAGTTCGGCATCCATAGCATCTGCATAGTGGATTGCCAAGGCTTCCATTAACTTGGGCCTTTTGGGAGATTGCCATTCATATTTCCCATGGTGACTTGTAATGATATGCAGTAACTTGGATCGTAACTCACGCGAGAAATCCGGGATTTTCGCGATCTCATCGGTTAAGAGCTCGATCCCCAAGATAATGTGTCCTAGGAGCCGCCCTTCAGTTGTAAATTTAATCCCTCTAGTATAAGAATACTCCCCAATCTTACCAACATCATGCAAAAGTGCACCCGTTATCACTAAATCACGGTCCATGTTGGGGTAATGACTTGCAATCCCCTCAGCAATCTCCGCCACCCTAACGCTGTGCTCCCAAAGTCCGCGCAGATAGGCTTGATGAATTTTCATGGCAGCAGGGGCTTGCCGATAGGCGGGTCCCCATACTGGGTGACTAAAAAATTGATCTAGTAGAGCTTTAAGTTCAGGCTGTGTCACCTTATCTAAAATTGACTTTAAGCGATTTTCCAATTCCTTGGAGGTCACCGGAGAGCAGGGCAAAAGGTCGGATAAATCGACCTCATCTTGGGGGATCATCCGGATTGTTTCGATTGTAAGATCAAGTGCGCCACGATATTCAGAAACAACCCCTTTAACGCGAAAAACATCCTGATCATTGAGCCATCCAAGAACTTTTGGATCATAGTTCCACATTTTCCCTTGGATCATTCCCGAGCTGTCTTGACACATCAAAGAAAGATAAGCTCCAGGCTTTTGGCGAAAAGAAACCTCTTTCCATTCATTGACCAGTACAATTCCCTCAAACCGTTCTCCAGCTTTA
>DASRMA010000152.1:0-21727 GCA_035648155.1 Desulfosporosinus sp. | reverse complement strand
TCCTTGGGTTTGGCTCTCTTCTTGCGGTCCAGTGCCTTTACAGTGCAACATGTAATGGTACAGGGACTTAAATTGAGTCCGGAAAGCGAGATTTTGAAATTAGCCAACGGGATCGAGGGGCAGAACCTATTTTTATTTGATCAAGAGGTTCTCAAACATAAAATCACCTTACATCCCCTCGTTCAAAACGTTCAGTTTCAGCGGAAGCTTCCTCATACGCTTGTAATTATAGTTACTGAACGGATTCCTGTGGCCATGGTCGTTGTACCAAAAGGGGTCTTGGAGGTGGATGCGCAGGGAAATTTTTTACGGCGTTTAGAAAGCTGGCCGAAAATTGATCACCCAGTAATTACTGGGATTAAGATTAAGGATACAGTAGGACCAGGACAAAACTTGGCAAACCCCTTGCTTACTGCGGCCTTGAATTTGGTGGGACAAGCCCCACCAAGCTTACTTTCTCAGATAGGGGAACTACATGTAGATACGCTCCAACAAATGACGATGTACTTAAGAAGTGGCGTTGAAGTCCGACTTGGACAAGCTAACGACTGGAAGCCTAAACTGAATTCGCTTTCTCAACTTATTAGCACTAATGAGTATAAGTCATTTCAGCAAGGGGTAAGATATATTGATTTCACGGCAGCCAAACCAGTAATTGGCCGCTAGGGTAGGAAGGAAGTAAGGAAATGTGGTTACCGCTATTAGGGTTAGTTTTGGGATTAGCTATTGGATATATCAGCCCGTTTTCAGTTCCGATCGAATATGCTAAATACTTATCCGTCGGAATATTGGCAGCACTCGACTCCGTATTGGGTGGGATACGCTCTGCGCAGGAGGATCATTTTGACAGCACTGTGTTTTTGACTGGCTTCTTTAGTAACATGCTCCTTGCTGCCTTCTTGGCGTATGTGGGCGATCGTATTGGAGTAGACCTATATCTGGCAGCAATCGTAGCATTTGGAGTGCGGTTATTTCAAAACCTGGGAAATATTCGTCGTCATCTAATCAAAAAATAGGAAAAAGTTTTCATTATGAAAAGAAGGTTTAAAGCATCATCATATCGAATTTAATAACGTTGTATGCATTAAAGTACTTAAAGGATAACTTCTTTACGTTAGTGGGCATGTTTCAACTCAATTTTAGAAATACAAACGAGTATTTGGACAGGCAGTTGAATTGAATAGGTGTTATAACTGTACTTTTCCAAAGCATAGAAACAAGAATGAAGCGAGGGGGTTAACGGCTAGATGCTAGAATTTGATACGGAATTAAACCAATTTGCGGAGATTAAAGTCATTGGTGTCGGTGGTGGTGGAAACAATGCGGTTAATCGTATGATTACCGCTGGCTTACAAGGGGTAGATTTCGTTACAGTCAATACTGACTCGCAAGCTTTACAGCTCTCCCGTGCAGGCCAAAAAGTGCAAATAGGTACGAAGTTAACAAAAGGTCTTGGAGCAGGAGCGAATCCGGAAATAGGAGCTAAAGCGGCGGAAGAGAGCCGTGACGAACTTGCTTTAGTGTTAAAGGGCGCGGATATGGTTTTTGTCACTGCAGGTATGGGCGGTGGAACCGGTACTGGAGGAGCTCCCATTGTCGCCGAAGTGGCAAAGGAAATGGGAGCACTAACGGTAGGAGTTGTTACACGTCCGTTCACCTTTGAAGGCCGTAAACGGGCTATGCAGGCAGAAAAGGGAATTGCAGAGCTTAAGAGCAAAGTGGATACGCTCATTACTATTCCCAATGATCGCTTGCTCCAAGTAGTGGACAAGCATACTACGATTCATGAAGCCTTTCGCATCGCAGATGATGTTCTGCGCCAAGGGGTGCAAGGCATTTCTGATTTAATTGCCGTTCCTGGTCTAATAAACCTGGATTTTGCGGATGTTAAGACTATAATGTCCAATACGGGTTCTGCGCTGATGGGTATTGGTCAGGCAACTGGAGAAAACCGAGCAGCTGATGCAGCTCGTAAAGCGATTTCTAGCCCATTGCTGGAAACTTCGATTGAAGGCGCCAAAGGAGTGCTTCTTAATATTACCGGGGGTACTAATTTAACCCTCTTTGAAGTGAACGAAGCCGCGGGCATTATTGCAGAGGCTGCAGACCCCGACGCTAATATAATTTTTGGCGCAGTCATTGATGAAACACTTAAAGAAGAAATAAGGGTTACCGTGATCGCCACTGGATTTGATCAGCATTGGGCTGGATTTGGAGCAGAGCCTGGAAAAGTCCAGGATAATATTATCAAACCGATCTCGAAAGAAGGAGACGTAGATATTCCAGAATTTTTAAGGCGTCGTCGCTAATGATTTAGTAATTTATGGAATTTGATAAAAGAAGCCTTCCCTAACGGATGGCTTCTTTTATTTGCCCATTTATACACACTGCTAAGCTATCTTGCCCAAAAACGAGACATCCTGTCGATTTATAGAACACGTTGATGAATTTGTGTGCCCTCTGCATTAGTTCTCCTAAAAAATCCCATTATAGCCCACTGAAAGCGACAGGTTTTACTGATGTTTTTAGGTATAATTTTGTGAGAAGCGTATGGAAAGGATGCACCTGATGGGCATAACAGAGACATATCTAGATCTGGATATTCTCATTAATGGAGGGATGGACGCTCTTATTCTCACTCTTACCAGCCGACTCATTCACCTTCCTGTCCTGCCCAGGAGAATCATGGCCGCAGTCTTTTTGGGGGAGATTCCAGTGGTCTTAGCGTGCTATTCCGGTCCTTCGTGGACTACACTAATCAAATGGTTCATTCCATTCCTAATGGTTGGAGCCGCTTTCCCAGTACGCAGACTTCACACTTATATCAAGGCTATGGTGGGCTTCTGGCTTCTTTCAGCAGGTCTCGGTGGATTCGTGTATGCCGCCTGGGGTTGGATGCAATTTGATAACGGTTTAGGCGGCGGATTATTTTCACTGGCCCTAAAAAATCTTTGGATACTCCCGTTGGCCGCCTTAATGTGGTGGTTTTTACAGCGTCTTTGGCAGCGTTGGCAGGAAAGAAGTTCAGTAATGGAGCAATTAATTTATGATTTGGAGATTGACTTTGGCGGTAAAGAACGAGGAATTGTTAGCATTAAAGCGTTGCTGGACACTGGAAACCATTTGCGAGATCCCATGACGGGGTACCCTGTTATTCTTCTGGAAGAGGAGGTTGCCGCCGCATTTATGCCTGATGATATGCGATCCTTTCTCAATATCCCTTGGAAAGACTACGCAGACCCATGGCCCTTATTATGGGAGGCCAATCCTAGTTTGGTGAAACACCTTGTCTTCATCCCTTTTCAAGCCATTGACCGTCAGAGCTGGCTGCTGGGGGTAAGACCTGAGCGCGTGACATGTTTTGATAAAAAGGGATCTCGGCAGATTAAGGCAACGGTAGCGCTCGTCAAGCAGGTGTTAAGTTCAGAGGGTGAATATCAAGCTCTTATACACCCCGAACATGTGCAGAAAGGTGGAAATGGATAAATGATGTGGTGGAGGAAATTTCATGCTAGGGTCAGGCACGTTTGGTTCATGCTTCTTCAGAAAACTTGTGGCGTAAGTGGGATTTATTATGTTGGAAGCAGTGAAGCCCTTCCACCACCACTCAACTCTGAGGAAGAAGGGGTCCTCCTGGAGCGGTTGGAATTAGGAGACCCTTCTATACGTGATATCTTAATTGAACGTAACTTACGACTAGTGGTGTATATTGCCCGGAAATTTGAAAACACTGGGATAGGGATTGAAGACCTTGTTTCCATAGGAACAATTGGGTTGATCAAAGCTGTCAATACATTTGATCCTTCGAAGAAAATAAAACTGGCAACCTACGCTTCGCGCTGTATTGAAAATGAAATTTTGATGTACCTAAGACGAAACAATAAGACCCGCTCAGAAGTATCGTTCGATGAACCCTTAAATATTGACTTGGATGGTAACGAATTACACTTGTCAGATGTTTTAGGTACAGAAAATGACATTATCTCGAAGCCCATTGAAGAACAGGTAGACCGGCAGCTGTTGCATCTAGCGATGGGCCGGCTAGCGAATAGGGAAAAGGTAATTGTGGAACTAAGATTTGGGCTGGATAATGGTGTTGAGAAAACACAAAAAGAAGTAGCTGATCGTTTGGGGATCTCGCAGTCCTATATTTCACGACTCGAGAAAAGGATTATCCGCAGATTGCGGAAAGAATTTTGTCGATTGGAATAACCTAAACTGTGTTCGGGCATACTTCCCAACAGAATTGTTGGCTGGGGAGGTGTCGTAATATGGCGTTAAACAAAGTTGAAATTTGTGGAGTGAACACCTCAAAGTTGCCTGTTTTAACAAGCGTTAAAATGAAAGAGTTATTTGTGATTTACCAAGCGGGAGATCGCAGCGCTCGAGAAAAACTTATTCAGGGAAATCTCCGGCTTGTTCTGAGTGTGATTCAAAGATTTACAAATCGGGGAGAGTACGTAGATGACCTTTTTCAGGTCGGTTGTATTGGTCTGATGAAAGCTATCGACAATTTTGATCTTGGACAAAATGTTAAGTTTTCTACTTATGCTGTCCCCATGATCATTGGGGAGATTCGCCGTTATTTGCGAGATAACAATCCAATACGGGTGAGCAGATCACTACGGGATATAGCCTACAAGGCGCTCCAAGTCAGAGATCAGTTGGTCTGTGAGCACTCACGAGAACCCTCTGTAACGGAGATAGCTAATAAACTTTGTTTACCGCGAGAGGACGTAGTTTTCGCTTTAGATGCAATTCAAGAGCCCATTTCTTTGTTTGAACCAATCTATCATGACGGTGGAGATCCTATCTTTGTTATGGATCAAATAGGGGACGACAAGCAATCTGACACGGGCTGGGTTGAAGGACTTGCCGTGCGGGAAGCATTAAGACGCCTTAGTGAACGGGAAAAGCTCATTTTGTCTTTGCGGTTCTTTAATGGCAAGACTCAGATGGAAGTGGCAGAGGAGATC
Organism: Desulfosporosinus sp.; assembly: GCA_035648155.1. Classification (GTDB taxonomy): domain Bacteria; phylum Bacillota; class Desulfitobacteriia; order Desulfitobacteriales; family Desulfitobacteriaceae; genus Desulfosporosinus. The sequence goes on along the minus strand of DASRMA010000152.1, from coordinate 16,751 downwards.
GGGATTTCCCAAGCGCAGGTATCCCGCCTTGAGAAAGCAGCCATGCAACATATGCGCAAGTACGTGTAACTACGAGGCACGAACACGAGATACGAAGCATTGCTTCGTATCTCGTAAATATGTGCCAGTAAAGGCTATTTTCGGACTTTCCCTCATAAGATGATTTATAAGGAACGATGCTCGGATTCGGACTACGAACCACGAACCTCGAACATCGACTAGGGGGGTCTATCAATGAGGATCTCGGATTTGCGATTATTGGATGTTGTTAATGTTAAAGATGGACGAAGGTTAGGACCCATTAAAGACCTCGATTTAGATCTCGAACGAGGCGTCGTCAAAGGGATTATCGTGCCGGGTCCCTCGCGAAGCCGGGGGCTTTTCGGTAACGGTAAGTCGGATGATTTTGTTGTCCCTTGGGATCGCGTCAAGAAAATTGGGGTTGACGTGATTTTAGTTGATGCCAATGATCTACCGGAATTTAACACAGACCAAGATGATCGTCGCTAATAATGAATACTAGGGATTAAAAGGGAATAAGCCCACTGTTTATGTAAAACATGGGCTTATTCTTGCTGTTTATACATAAACTAAGACTAATGATAGGTTTGTCCTCCGGGGTATTAAATGGTATATTTATAAGAAATCAAAGGAGTCAGAGGGATGAGCTGGAAATGGCAAAAAAAGGGGAGCTTAAACGTCCTAACCCTTCCAAAATGGCAAGCTGAAGGGATCGACTTGGGATTCTCAACCCGAGTTGGGGGTGTAGGCCAGACTCCCTATGACACGTTTAATTTAGGTCTTCATGTGGGTGATAACCCCAGTGTAGTTTTGGAAAACAGAAGACGTTGGTTAGAGCAATGGGAGGTTCCCTGGTCGAGGGTGGTAGTGGGGGAACAGGTTCATGGTACTAATGTCTTATGGGTGGATCAGGAAGATGGAGGCCGTGGGATTCGTGAACTAGAGACTGCAATTCCAGCTGTTGACGGATTAGTCACTCAGAGTGCTGTTGGGTTAATGAGCTTTTTTGCGGATTGTGTTCCTCTTTTCTTCTATTTCCCAGATATTCAGGCTGTTGGTATTGCCCACGCTGGTTGGAAAGGAACTGCCCAGAAGATGGGACAAAAAGTCCTGGAGTGTTTAGAAGAAGTTGGAGGGCGACCTGAAAATGCCTGGGTAGCGATAGGACCAAGCATTGGCCCGTGTTGTTACATCGTGGATGAAAGGGTAGCAGTTCAGTTTCGTGAGAATTTAGCCGAGACCCCGTTTTTGTCTAGCCAAGAGGATGGGCATTATCTTCTGGATTTATGGGCGGCTAACAGGACAGCACTTTTGGAAAAAGGCGTTCGACCCGAAAATATTGACGTGGTAGCGACCTGTACGGCGGATAATCCTGAATGGTTCTTTTCTCATCGGCGGGATGGACCTCTTACGGGAAGAATGGCAGGGTGGATTCGTCTCCATGATAAAGGGGAGATAAGATGACAACAATATTAGTAGTCGATGACGAGGAACCGATTCAGGAATTGCTAAGATTCAATTTGGAAAAGGAAGGGTACCTTGTTTCCGTAGCGAAGGATGGTCAGGAAGCCTTGAAACAAGTGGAAACTAATCAACCCGATCTCCTTGTACTTGACTTGATGCTGCCGGGGATGGATGGTTTAGAGGTTTGCAGGAAACTTCGATCTAATCCGAAATTCCAACAAATCCCCATCATTATGTTAACGGCTAAGGGTGAGGAAATTGACAAGGTTTTAGGACTAGAGCTCGGGGCAGACGATTATATGACCAAGCCGTTCAGTCCACGTGAATTGTTAGCTCGAATTAAAGCTCGTTTGCGTCGGCCAAATTCGCAAGTGGAAGTGGATACACAGCTAATTACTCGTGGGGAGTTGCAGGTTGACGTAAAGGGGTTTCGTGTTCACGTGCGTGGAGAGGAAACTGAGTTAACCCCCAAAGAATTTGAACTTCTACGCGTTTTGGTTGCTCATCCTGGACGGGTATATTCTCGGGAAGAGTTGTTGGAACGAATTTGGGGGTATGAATATGATGGGGATACTCGAACGGTTGATGTTCATGTACGCCATCTGCGTTTAAAGGTGGAAAGAGATCCTTCCAATCCCCAATATATTGAGACACTTCGCGGGATTGGCTACCGCTTCAAAGGATAGGATGACGATGAGTATTAAATGGCAATTAACAGGACTATTTATTGTGATGACGGGGCTTTCTCTTCTTTTGTTTTGGGTAGGAGAGAGCGTGAGAATCGCCTCGGACATGCAACGAATTAATATTGGAGTCATATTTTTAGCACTGTCTCTCCCTGGAGGAATTGTTTATTTCTACACCAACCAATTATCACGACGGATGGAGAAACTTCACCTTGCAACTCAAAGGATTGCTAGGGGAGATTTTGAGCATATTCATTTATCAGATTCGACCGACGAACTTGGGCAATTTACAACAGAACTGAATAGCCTTTCCCGCCACGTAGAAATGATCGTTCAAAATGGAACACAGGAAGCATACAAGATGGAGACTATTTTGGCCGGAATGCAAGAAGGCGTAGTGGCAGTGGATCACCTGGGACGTGTTGTTTTGGTGAATGCCGCGGCCGAGAGAATTTTTGAACGAGAAGGAACGAGTAGAGAATTGAACTATCTGTTGGAACTGACTTGTGATTCGGAATTGGAGCATTTAATGCGCAAGGTGCTTTCAGGACAACAACTCTCAGCCATGCGGGAAGCACATATTGCCCAAAGGACGGTTCAAAGTCAGATCAACCCAATTTTAAGTGGGCAGGGACAAATTAGAGGCGCTGTCATAGTAATTCATGATGTTACTGAGCTTCGGCGCCTTGAACAAATGCGGACAGAATTTGTCGCCAATGTTTCTCATGAGTTAAGAACTCCTCTGACTTCCATAAAAGGATTTGTGGAAACACTACTGGATGGAGCTGCTGAAGACGCTTCCTTGCGGGATCGATTTCTGAAGATTATTCAAGCTGAAACGTTGCGCTTACAGCGATTAATTGAAGACCTGCTTACTTTGGCTCATTTTGAAGGACGAGATAATCGCCTCGCCATAAGTTCAGACAAAGTGAGTGATGTTCGAGAGGCCTATGAAACAATTAAACCTGTAATTCTGAGTTTTGCTCAGGCGAAAGGAATTATTGTAGAAGTAAATATCCTGGAAGATACACCACTCCTGTTAATAGGGGCAAATCTACTGAGTCAACTTCTCCTGAACCTGTTAGAAAATGCCGTCAAATATACAACAGAAGGACGTGTTTGGCTGCATGCCCATGTAGAACAGGAACACATTCGCCTGGAATTTGGGGATACGGGGTGTGGTATTCCAGAGGCGATGTTGCCACGCATTTTCGAGCGTTTCTATCGAGTAGATAAAGCACGTTCGAGAGAACAAGGGGGAACTGGTTTAGGGCTAAGTATTGTAAAACACATGTTGGAGGGCGTGGGTGGTAGAATCAGCGTAAAGTCTCAGCAAGGGGTGGGGACTGTCTTTACGTGTCTTTTGCCAATAGCTAAAGAGTAGTTGGATTTTCGTGGGAGCAACGAACAACGAACAACGAACCACGAACCACGAACCACGAACCACGAGCTGGAGGGTGCCATGGCGGGGAAAAGAAGAAAAAAAAATTATTGGTTTTGGGGTGTTTTATTCATTGCCTTAGTTGGAGTAAGCTTGTGGTTCTATCGGCCTGATTTTTCGTCTGGGACTATTAAATTTGCGGTTGCCCAAACCGGCACCATTACTCACGAACGTAAGATCGCCGCAACGTTTGTGAATCAGGAACTACCAATATCTTCGCCTATCTCTGGTAGGGTTCATTTTATAGGGAAAGATGGACAGCGCTTTAGGCGCGGAGATGGTGTGGCAACCCTTCAACCTGAAGGAGCCACCCCTGGAACTAATGGTAAAAGTGCTCAGAACCAAACAATTCAGGCAACGATTGGAGGGTTGTTTTTTCACCAAACCGATGGCTTAGAAACTATCCTAACTGCCCAAAACCTGATTACAATGGATCTGGATAAGTTATTAGCCCAGAAAGCGAGCACTAAAATTCCAGGAGATACTGTTGAAGCGGGGGAATTTGTGGGTAAAATGGTGAATAATCTTATTCCCACTCAGGCTTTTCTTGAACTGACAAGTATTGAGGGGCTTACCGTGGGAAAGATGATGCGTTTAACAGTAGGAGAACAAACAGTTCAGGCTAAAATTTTGCTCAAATCAGAGAGACCTACGGGAGTTGTCGTTGTGTTCCCTAATTTTATCGATGGATCAGCGACCAAAAAACATCAAGAGGTGACCTGGAAATATCAATCGTCTACTAGTGGTGTTCTCGTTCCCCAATGTGCGCTATGGAGGCAGGGAGAGGAACTTGGAATCTTTCTTTGGGATGAGGGGGTTGTGCACTTTAAGAAGGTTAAAGTTCTTGACCAAGATGACAGTTATGCATGTATTGAAAATTTGGCGAGTGGTATCCCCATTGTGATAACGCCCCGAAACGGACTGGAAGGGTTAGTTGCCGAGGTAAAAAATAGTTAGGTTTGAATCGTCATAAGCAGGAAACGACGAAAGGACGTAGAATTTATTGCGAAGGAGATAGTCTGATGTTGACAAATTCGGGTATTGAGCAAAGCTTAGTTGAGATTCGTCAACGGATAGTACAAGCTGTAGACCGAAGTAATCGGGACCCGAGAACCGTCCGATTATTGGCCGTGTCTAAGACCCAGCCAGTTTCAGCGTTGGAGGAGGCTTATCGTGTAGGACAACGTAGATTTGCAGAAAATCGTGTTCAAGAATGGTTGGAGAAGGCTTCTTCTCTTAAGCACGATTGCGAATGGCATCTAGTGGGAAGTCTCCAAACCAACAAAGTGAAATACTTAAATCAATCCCTTGCGATGATTCATTCACTTGACCGGTATTCGTTATTAAAGATACTTAACGCACAAGGGGAACGATGTGGTATAATTTGGACAACACTCGTTCAAGTCAATATTGCTAGAGATCCAGCGAAAGCAGGACTTATGCCAGAGGAAGTCCCTGATTTCTTAGATTCTATTGGGGATTATCCCCATGTCCGAGTTCAAGGATTAATGACCATCGGGGCTTTAGAGGCCAGTGCAGCGGAAACAAAAGGATTTTTTCGTCAGCTAAGGGTACTCCGGGATACTCTGCAATCGAGAAAATCATCAGGAGTTAATTTGCGTGAGCTTTCGATGGGAATGAGTGGAGATTTCGAAATGGCAATTGAAGAAGGGGCAACGCTGGTCCGTGTAGGGCGTAAGATCTTCGGAAAACGTGGATAGGCAGAGATCAGAGACCGGAAGTTAGGCGGAAGTTTTAGTTGTGATAAACTTGATAGTGAGGAGATAAAAAAATGGCAAAATTAATTGACAAAGTAATCGGGATTATGGGATTTTCAGATGACGAACCTGATGAAGATATCATGGAAGAAAACGAAAGAGAAAAAAGCTCACAAGAAGAGGTGCGTTCGGGCCGTAAAAACGCTCAGGTTGTTAGCATTCATTCCCAAAAGCAAATGCGTGTGGTTGTGATGGAACCGAGTTCCTTTGAAGAAGCCCAAAACATTGCTGATCAGCTGAAGGCTCGACGGCCAGTGATTGTGAATTTAGAAAACACTGAAAAAATGTTAGCCAAACGGATTGTCGATTTTATTAGTGGGACAACTTATGCGTTAAATGGCAACATGCAAAAAGTGGGGAATGGAATCTTCTTGTTTGTGCCCACGAACGTTGATATTTCTGGAGAAATGCGTGACGAGCTCAAAGATAAGGGATTATTCTGGAAAAAATAGGGGGGATTCTAAGTTGATTTCGTTGATTGCTCAAGTTACTGATAAAGTAATTACAATTCTTATTTTTGCCATTGTGATTCGTTCGATTCTTACTTGGTTTACGCAAATTAAGTCTAATAAGTTTAGTATGATTCTCAATGATCTGACAGATCCGCTCATTAAGCCCTTTCAACGTTTTCAACTTGGCGGTAATGCAAGTGCCATCGATTTTTCCCCACTCCTGGCCATCATTGTTCTGAATCTTATCCAAGCCTTCATCGTACGACCCTTTATTACTTTTTAGAATGAACTATTCGACAGAGCGAAGTTGCTTGGGATTTTGGAGTGAAAAAGAAGCGCGGTTGGAAGCTGCTCATATTTTAGACTTAGTGGATGCAGTACTATATAAGGATTCTACTCAAGTCACGACATTTTTAAGTTTTGCTATGCGGAAGTGGGCTGAAGACATTTTGACTAAGGAACACCTAGCGCTTAGAGCGGAGGGAGGTTTCCAAGGGGCAGAACGTGTTCGACTAATTATCGGACCCTCGGGTGAAACCCTGCATTCGGCAGATGCAAATATCTCGTTACTTTGGGTGCGTCCAACGAACCCGCGTCTTCAACTTGAACATCGCCAGATCTTGGGATCTCTTATGGGACTGGGCTTTAGGCGAGAAGTTCTGGGAGATATTCAAGCCGGGCAAAAGGGCCAATATATTGCCACTACAACAGAAATTGCCCCGTTTTTATTAGATCATTGGAGCCAGGCGGGGCGAGAGAAAATCCAAGTTTCACTCTATGAGGGCAAACCGGAGGTGTGCGCTGATACAGGTGAGGAACACCGAATCACTGTTAATTCTTCACGCATAGATGCGGTGGTTGCCAAGGCCTTTGGGGTATCACGGTCAGTCGCACAGGGCTGGATTGTCCAAGGTAAGCTGAGAAGCGATGGCCTAGTGGTGAGCAGAGTGGATACAGAGGTTCAACCTGACGAAATGATCTCTTGCCGGGGGCAGGGGCGGATAAAACTTGTAAAGTGTACACCGACCCGCAAGGACCGAACAGCTTGGCAAATCGTGATTTTCCGATCAAAATCACACTAGGGGGAAATATTGATGCAGATGACTCCTCTTGATATTCATAATAAAACATTCAACAAAGGAATTAGGGGTTATCAATGCGGAGAAGTGGAAAAGTTTCTCGAAACCGTAAGTCGGGAATTTGAATCTGCGTATACTGAAAATTTCGAACTACGCGAAAAGACAAAAGGTTTGGAGACGGAAATTAGTCACTATCGTCAACTCGAGAATACCTTGCAGCAGACGTTAGTTTTGGCTCAGCAAACTGCCGAAGAAGTTAAGAAGACTGCTCAGCACGAGGCCGCTCTCATGCTGCGGGAGGCTGAACAGGAGAGGTTAAGCACAGTGTCTGAAACTCAGGTGATTTTAGAAGATCTTAAAGAAGAAATTCAGGGACTTTCGAGGAAACGGGATCTCTTGCGCACACAACTCAAGTCTTTTCTGCTTGCTCATCTAGATTTAGAAAAGTTGCAGGACATAAGTGATAGCAGTGCCTAAAGTGCGCAGGGCGTTGAGGTTGCGAACAAACCTTGTTTCGTGATAAAATGGTCACTAGACAACTTTGAAGGAGAAGGATTAGAACCAATGAATAATATATTAATTAGTGAGCTAGCTCCTGACTTTCTTATCCAAGGGTTGGGGTTGCATCAGGATGAGAATCAGTCCTACGTTGGGAAAGTTGGGGGACAAGAAGTCCAACTTTTACCTTCAATTGACGATTTGCAATCAGATCAAACGGATATAAAGATTTTTAGTGTAGGGTTCACCGAAGCGAGCCAAAATTTTCGCCCTGGGGATGTTTTGATGGCAGGGAGTGATGACTTACTCGATCGTGCGTTTCAAGCTATGGATGAAATTGAGCAACGCGGAGTGGTCGTCAGTTTGTCAGACCCTCAGGATTCGACGCATTTATACTTATCTAAGGGACATATGGATCCCTTCGTTCAGGCATGGAAGAGTCAAAAAAAATCCTTTTTATGTCTGTGGATGGTGGATCCGATTGAATCCGAAGGTCAAGCAAAACTTGTCACCATCGTGCGGAAAGTTCTCTCCAAGGAAAAATTGAGCGATAAAAAATAAGTAAACAATACGATGATAAGGACAGTCTCTGTTAGTCAACCTCTACAGCGAGCGGGAACGGTGTGAGCCCGTGAGGCGAGACGGAGAAAATCCCCTTTAAGTACAGAACTGAAATCTGAGTAAGTTCCTGCGGCTTGTCTCCGTTAACAGACTTCCGAGTGGCTTTTGAGCGACAGGGTGGTACTGAGAGTGATCTCGTCCCTTTTTAGGAGGGGCGAGATTTCTCGTTATATATCATATTTCTCGGCCAATTTATTAATTTGAGGAGGAAAAATCAATGGACTACCGCGATACTCTTAACTTACCAGAAACCGATTTTCCGATGCGAGGAAACCTTCCCCGCAAGGAACCGGAGATCCTCAAAGAGTGGGAAGACGACAATATCTATAACAAGGTGCAAAATGCACGTACTGGACGTCCAAAATTTATTCTTCACGATGGACCGCCCTATGCTAACGGAGATATTCACCTTGGGCATGCCATCAATAAAATATTAAAAGATATTGTAGTCAAATATAAGACCATGATGGGCTTTGATGCGCCATATGTTCCGGGTTGGGACACACATGGGCTTCCCATTGAAATCCAAGTGATCAAGAAGTTGGGCGTAAACCGGCATGCCGTGTCCACGCTGGAATTTCGTCAGAAATGTAAAGACTATGCAGAGAAATATGTAGGGGTTCAGCGCGAACAGTTTAAGCGCCTTGGAGTTCGTGGAGATTGGGACCATCCTTACCTCACTTTACAAAAAGAATATGAGGCTGCTCAAATCGGAGTTTTCGGGGACATGACCAATAAGGGATATATTTATAAAGGGTTAAAGCCTGTCTACTGGTGCCCTTCGTGTGAAACGGCGCTTGCTGAGGCAGAAATTGAATATGCGGATAAAGCTGCGTCGTCCGTTTATGTCAAATTTGCAGTGCGGGATGGGTTGAAGGCGCTTGCAAAAGAGAACACGTTTGTGGTCATTTGGACGACAACCCCTTGGACTCTTCCGGCAAACTTGGCGATCAGCGTACATCCAGAATTAACCTATGCAGTTGTCACTGTAGAGCAAGAACGGTGGGTCGTTGCGGAGGGAATGCTTGACTCGTTGCGCACGTTGTGGGGCCAAGAACTTCCTGTTGAAAAGACATTCTCGGGCAAAGAACTGGATGGGGTAATTTGTACAAATCCACTGGTGGACCGTGACTCCGTGGTGATCTGTGGAGAGCATGTTACTTTAGAAGCAGGTACAGGGTGCGTTCATACGGCACCGGGCCATGGTGAAGATGACTTTCTGGTCGGTAAAAAATATGGACTACCCGTCTTATGTCCAGTTGACCACCAAGGAAAATTCACGTCAGAGGGTGGGGTCTATGTAGGCCTGAAAACGGAAAAAGCGAATCCTGTAATAATAGAGGACCTAAATAAGACTGGAAATCTTGTGCTAGAGGCAACGATTCAACATAGTTACCCTCATTGCTGGCGTTGTAAAAAACCGGTCATATATCGAGCGACAGAACAATGGTTTGCCTCGATTAGTGGCTTTCGTCAGGCGGCCTTGGATGAAATAGAGAAAGTCCGTTGGATTCCTGCTTGGGGAAGAGACAGGATCTTTAACATGATTGCCGATAGGGGAGACTGGTGTATTTCCCGTCAAAGGACTTGGGGGGTCCCAATTCCAATTTTCTACTGTGAAGCTTGTGAAAAAGTGTTGGTGAACAACCAAACAATTTCTAAGGTGCAGGAAATCTTTCGTCAAGAAGGATCAGATGCTTGGTTTGCCCATTCTGCAGAAGAACTGTTGCCAAAAGGGATGGCGTGTTCCTGCGGAGGAACTAAATTCCGCAAAGAGACGGATATTATGGACGTCTGGTTTGATTCTGGCACCAGCCACGCTGGCGTGTTGAAGCAACGGAGTGAGTTGTCGTGGCCAGCTGATCTCTACCTAGAAGGGTCTGATCAGCACAGAGGTTGGTTCAATTCCTCTTTGTCCACATCGGTGGCTGCCTTTGGTCAGGCTCCTTATCGTAATGTGTTGACCCACGGCTTCGTCGTTGATGAGCAAGGGCGTAAGATGTCTAAATCGCTGGGTAATGGAGTGGATCCGCTCAAGGTCGTGCAAGAACTGGGAGCAGACATTTTACGTCTCTGGGTTAGCTCAGTTGATTATAAGAATGACGTTGCCGCTTCCCCGCGCATCATGAAGCAAATGTCCGAAGCCTATCGAAAGATTCGCAATACCCTCCGATTCCTGTTGAGTAACCTTAATGATTTCGATCCTGCTAAGGATAAAGTAGATTATCAGGAACTTCAGGAAATTGATCGGTGGGCCTTGCTTAAACTCTCTAAAGTGCTAGAACGTGTGCTCCAGGGGTATGAGACTTATGAATTTCACTGGGTTTACCACACCATTCATAATTTTTGTACTGTCGAGTTAAGCTCCATTTATCTGGATATTGTCAAGGATAGACTTTATGTTGAGGAGAAAACATCCTTGACCCGTCGAGCTGCCCAAACGGTTCTATATGAAGTCTTGGATGCCTTGGTTCGTCTCCTAGCACCGGTCTTGACCTTTATGGCGGAAGAGATATGGCCCTATATCCCGGGAGAGAAAACGATAGAAAATGTCCAAATGGCAGAAATGCCGAAAGTCAATCTCAAATGGATGGACGAAAAGATTGCAGATAAATGGGATCAGATTTTAGAGTTGCGCACGGATGTTTCCAGAGTGTTGGAAAAGGCTCGCAAGGAAAAATTAATCAATCATCCGTTAACTGCTCACGTGGACCTTTACCCAACAGAAGCTCAGTTTGAGTTTTTACAACAAGTTCCTAATCTTGCAGAAATTTTCATTGTTTCTGACTTAGCAATGCATGGTGTCACTGAAGAAAGACCAGAAGGGGTACAGCAAGCTGAAGTTCACGAGGGTTTAGGAATACTTGTGCAACCGGCCAAAGGTGAAAAATGCGAACGTTGCTGGATGTTTCACGAAGAGGTAGGAAAGGATGAGGACCATCCGACGATTTGCCCACGTTGCAGTGCAGTAGTCAAAAACCTCGCTTAAATATAAAGCGTTGAACTATCTAAACATCTTGGTTATTGTAAAATTTAGTATAAAGTCGTAGTTGACTAAAAGCCCAAAAAAGTTTATTATATAGCTAATAATAAATAGTTACCGAATGATACTAGCGGGAGAGAGCTGGAACGTCCAGACGCCGAAGGAGCAAATCTCTGAATCGCTTTCAGAGAAGAAACTCTCAGGCATAAAGTACTGCTAGTAGACGGGACTCTGGAGAGTTTTTTTTAAGGCACATTCGAAAAAATACCAAGTCAGTATGCCATCTTTGACTTTTTATTTTCTTTCATATGCCTAACAAAGAACACCAAAGGGGATGCCTAGGCGGCGAATCTCTCAGGTTCAAGGACAGAGGAAGTGCGAATGCGTACTTTCTCTGTCCTTTTTGTGTAACTTATGGGAACTAATAACAGCGGATTTATGGCAGATGCTATCGAGGTAAAAGAATTAGGAGGTGCCAATATGGTTGAACTAAAACGAACCCCGCTCTATGAAGAACATAAGGGCGCGAAGGCCAAATTGATTGACTTTGGCGGGTGGGAAATGCCGGTGCAGTATGCTGGTGTGATTGAAGAGCACCATGCAGTGCGGAAAAATGCAGGACTTTTTGATACCTCGCATATGGGGGAAATTGATGTTCGCGGTAAGGATGCACTGGCATATGTCCAGATGTTGATTACCAATGATGCAAGTATTCTTCATGACGGGAAAATTCTTTATTCCCCCATGTGTTACCCAACTGGTGGAATTGTTGATGATTTGCTCGTTTATAGATATGATTTAGAACACTTCTTTATCGTTGTTAATGCTTCTAACACGGATAAGGATTATTCCTGGATGCTCGAACAAGTCGGAGACTTTGAGGTGAGTGTCGACAATGTTTCTGATCAATATGTGCAACTCGCTTTGCAAGGCCCTTTAGCCGAAACTATTTTGCAACGCTTAACAAAAGTTGATCTATCCAAGCTAGTATATTACACGTTTACACATGGAGAAGTTGACGGCGTACCGTGCCTTATCTCACGTACGGGCTATACAGGAGAAGATGGGTTTGAAATCTATCCTTCACCTGAGTTTGGTCGGCAATTATGGCAGAAGATTTTAGAAGTTGGTGCTACAGATGGAGTACAACCGATTGGCTTGGGCGCACGTGATACATTACGGTTTGAAGCTCGTCTTCCATTATACGGCCATGAATTAGGTAGAGAAATTACTCCTCTAGAAGCAGGAATTGGGTTCTTTGTCAAATTTAATAAAGTAGATTTCATTGGGAAAGATGCTTTACAAGCCCAGAAAGAGCAAGGGGTGCCCCGTAAATTGGTAGGTCTCGAAATGGTCGGACGCGGAATTGCCCGCGCTCATTATCCCCTACAAAAAGATGGTAAAGACATTGGATTTGTCACCTCGGGCTCTTACTCGCCTACCCTCAATAAGAACATTGCATTAGGGCTGATCCCCACAGAGCTGGCTGTTCAAGGAGAGGTTATAGACGTTCTGATTCGTGAGAAACCTGTGCAAGCAAAAATAATACCAACCCTGTTTTATAAACGAGGCAAGTAAAGCGGCGCGTGATCTTGGATGTATCTATATATCTAAGGGCAAGATAATAAAAATTTAGGAGGATGATTACATGAATCCAGTAGAATTGAAGTACAACAAAGACCATGAATATGCAAGGGTGAGTGGAAATACCGTAACGCTTGGAATTACTGACCATGCCCAAGAAAGTCTAGGGGATGTTGTGTTCGTTGAGCTTCCTGATGATGGTACGACTGTGACAGTCGGAAAATCCTATGGTACGGTGGAATCTGTGAAAGCAGTCTCTGATATAACAGCTTCAATCAGTGGGAAAGTTGTTGAAGTAAATACGCTCGTTTTGGATTCACCCGATTTACTTAACAGTGATCCCTATGGGGAAGGCTGGTTAATTAAGGTTGAAGCAGACGATTTATCCCCCCTTGAAACAATGATGACAGTTGCCGAATATGAAGCGTTTGTGGCTGAGGAGGAACATTAGGATGAATTTTGTACCGAATACGGACAGCCAACAAGCGCAGCTCTTAGCCCGTATCGGGGTTAAGTCCGTTGAGGATCTCTTTGAGGATATACCTAAGGAAGTCCGCTTGAAACGCCCTCTCAATATTCGAGGGGGAATGTCAGAGCAGGAATTGGTAAAACACGTCAAAGGGTTGGCAGCTAAAAACAGAACGGTGGAAGAGTACAGTTCTTACCTCGGAGCCGGTGCCTATGATCATTTTATACCGAGTTTTGTGGACCAATTGTTACTACGTTCTGAATTCTATACAGCTTATACACCTTACCAACCTGAAATTAGTCAGGGAACACTTCAAGCAATTTACGAATATCAGACGATAGTTTGTGAGTTAACGGGAATGGATGCTGCCAATGCCTCGATGTATGATGGAGCTTCTGCTCTAGCCGAGGCCGCCCTCATGACTTGTGATGCAACTCGACGGAAGAAAGTACTCGTCCTTCAAACGGTACATCCGGAATACCGTGAGGTCATGAAGACTTATCTGCCACCCCGGGGCGTGGAGCTTGTTGATATTGCCTATAAGGATGGGTTGGGGGATCTATCTGCTCTTGAAGTCGCATTACAAGATGACGTCGCAGGTGTAATTATACAAAATCCTAATTTTTTCGGTAGTGTTGAAAAGGCAGAGGAAATTGCACAGCTTGCGCATGCCAAAGGCGCCCTTCTGGTTATGGCCGTTAATCCCGTCTCTTTGGGGTTACTAAAGTCACCAGGAGAATGTGGCGCAGATATTGTTGTCGGCGAAGGTCAGGCCTTTGGTAACCCTCTGAATTTTGGAGGTCCTTATCTAGGCTTCTTGGCCACAAGAGACAAATTCGTCCGGCGTATGCCAGGACGAATTGTGGGTGTAGCTAAGGATAAAAATGAAAAAAAAGGATATGTCTTGACTCTTCAGGCCCGTGAGCAACATATCCGACGAGAGAAAGCCACCTCCAACATTTGCTCTAATGAAGCGTTGTGTGCACTGGCCTTTACTATGCATTTGAGTGCACTGGGGAAAACAGGACTCTTAGAATTAGCCTATCTCAATTTGCAGAACGCCCATTATACAGCACAGGAGATTGGAAAAGTTCCAGGCATGAGTTTAGCTTTCTCAGCGCCGTTCTTTCATGAGTTTGTGGTTGAGACCAAGGCTGAACCGGCGCTGGTCAATGCTTGGCTCCTGGAAAATAAGATTATAGGTGGACTCGATCTTGCTCGCTTCTACCCAGAGCTCGATCATCACCTCCTCTTTTGTGTGACTGAAACGAAGTGTAAAGAGGATATTGACCGGCTCGTGGCCAGATTGGGGGAAATCCAATGATAGCATCAGAACCACTTATTTTTGAACTCAGTGCTAGCGGGCGAAATGCGCTTAGCTTACCTTCGTGTGATGTACCAGAAGTTCCGGTTGAAATGCTTATTCCCTTAGAACTCCTTACGCAGCTGGAACCGCAACTCCCAGAACTTTCTGAAGTGGATGTTGTTCGTCACTTTACTCGTCTTTCCACCTTGAATTACGGTCTGGACACTGGGTTCTACCCACTAGGTTCGTGTACTATGAAATATAACCCGAAGGTCAATGAAAGACTGGCTCGGCTGCCTGGCTTTACTGATTTACATCCCTACCAGCCCGAGTCGATGACTCAAGGGGCCTTGCAACTGATGGCGGAACTCCAAGACGATCTCTGTGAATTAACGGGAATGGACGGATTCACTCTCCAACCTGCTGCTGGTGCCCATGGAGAACTGACCGGAATGTTAATCATTAGAGCTTATCATCAGCATCGTGGAGATCATAAACGAACAAAAGTGATTGTTCCAGACGCAGCCCATGGTACCAATCCTGCCACCTCTGCGATGGCTGGCTATGAAATCATTGTGGTTCCTTCCAATGAACGTGGTGGAGTTGATCTTGAGGCACTGAAAAAAGTTGTTAATGACGAAGTTGCCGCACTCATGCTCACGAATCCCAACACAGGGGGACTCTTTGAAGAGAATATCGTAGAAATTACAAAGCTAATCCATGAAGCAGGGGGGTTATTGTACTACGATGGAGCCAATACTAACGCAATTATGGGAATTACACGTCCGGGAGACATGGGCTTTGACGTTGTTCATCTGAATTTACACAAGACATTTGCTACTCCTCACGGGGGCGGCGGTCCAGGATCTGGACCAGTTGGGGTCAAAGAATTTCTGGAGCCTTTCCTTCCCAAGCCTATAGTGGTTCGACGTGAAGATGGGACCTATGGACTTGAGGACAACTTGCCCTTATCCATTGGCCGAGTACGTGCGTTCTATGCGAACTTCAATGTTTTGGTTAAAGCGTATGCTTATATACGGAGCCTTGGTGGACAAGGGTTAAGAACAGCATCGGAGAACGCAGTGTTGAATGCCAATTACTTAATGAGCATTCTTAAAGAACACTATTTTTTGCCCTTTGATAGAGCGTGCAAGCATGAGTTTGTCATTACCCCGAAAAATCTCAAATCCACGGGCGTGCATACTTTAGATATTGCAAAGCGCTTGTTAGACTATGGCTATCATCCACCGACCATTTATTTCCCAACGATCGTCGAAGAAGCCATGATGATTGAACCTACCGAGACCGAAAGTATGGAAACCCTCGATAATTTTGCCAAGGTCTTAATACAGATTGCGGAGGAAGCACGAAGCCAAACAGATCTCGTCAAGAATGCACCGCATACCACAGCAGTGTCACGATTTGATGAGACGGGTGCGGCACGGAAGCCGAATTTGCGTTGGCGCAAAGAGAAATCGTAAGGGAGACCGTGTGCTCCTTAAAAACGTGTTAATAAGTAAAAGGCCGCTCGTTAAGGGCGGCTTTTTCTAACTAGGAGGATACAAGGTGGAAGCACTAGACGTGTTAGTTCGACAGGCTTGGGAAGTTCGAAAAAAGAGCTTTCCAGACGAAATATTCTTCGACTTTCCCACTTTGACAGAGAGCATTACTCTAACCGGTCAGTCCTGTGTGCTAAACTGTGCGCACTGTGGAGGGCATTACTTAAAGGGAATGCGTAGCGTTTCAGAAATTCAAGCCCAAGGATCCCCAGACTCGAACCTTACCTTCCGCAGTGCGCTGATAAGCGGAGGGTGCTCTGCGGAAGGTAAAGTTCCATTTACCCATGAACTTGATTTTCTGCACAAGCTTAAACAAGCTGTGCGTTTGAATTTTCATGTGGGGTTACTGGATGGAGATGAGATTTTACTGTTGAAAGATTTAGCGAATGTGGTTTCTTTTGACTTCGTGGCAGACTCTGAAACCATTCAGGAGGTTTACGGGTTAAATAAAGGACCTGAAGATTACAGGCGTGTTTACCGGGCGCTCAAAGAGGTTGTACCGGTTATGCCACATATAACCCTTGGCTTGAGGGGCGGACAATGGGGTGGAGAAGAAAAGGCTCTGGATGCGCTAGAAGAACTAGGGCTAGATGGCCTGGTCTTTAATGTTTTTATTCCCACGCCGGGGACGCGTTATGCTGAAAAACCGACACTTCCTGTGGAAGAGGTTATACGCTTTCTAGCCGGAGCAAGAATACGCTTTCCGGAGGTATCTTTAGCCTTGGGATGTATGAGGCCGAAGGGGAAATATCGACAGACTTTAGACGAGGCGGCAGTTGCCTTAGGTCTAAATAGGCTCGTCATGCCGAC
>DASRMA010000151.1:0-4937 GCA_035648155.1 Desulfosporosinus sp. | reverse complement strand
GCAGCGTCGGAAAGCAATCTAGGAAATGACTTAGCTAAGCAACTGTTTCGAAATCCCAAGGCCTTGTTCATCACGGCCGGTGTCTTGATCATGTTAGCCTTTCTTGGCTTGCCGCCTCTTCCTATGTTATTGGTGGCGGGCGCTTTAATCACTGCCGGTGTGCTCCTCCAGAAAAACTCCAAAGTGTCGGTCGTTGAGGAATCAGCTGCAGCTCGAGAATCAGAAATCGAGGATAGCAAGAAACCAGAAAACGTCCTTAGTCTTTTAGATGTTGACCATATGGAACTTGAATTGGGCTATGCGCTGATCGCTTTGGTGGATGTTCAGCAAGGGGGGGATTTACTCGACCGGATTGTTCTTATCCGTCGCCAGATTGCCAGTGAACTGGGCTTTATTGTCCCAGTGATACGAGTTCGCGACAATATGAATTTACAACCTAATCAATATTGTATCAAAATTCGAGGAGCAGAGATTGCCACCGGCGAAATTCTGGCCGATCATTACATGGCCATGAGTAGTGGATTTGATGATGATTCTATTCCTGGTACGCCAACTAAAGAACCCGCCTTCGGACTTGATGCTAAGTGGATTAATGCGATGTACAGGGAACAAGCTGAGTTGAACGGGATGATGGTAGTGGATGCTCCAACCGTTCTGGCAACCCACATCACGGAGGTGATTAAGAGTCAGGCTTGGGAAATCCTCAATCGTCAAGATGTGAAGACACTCGTTGATCATGCTAAGGAACAAGCCCCCGCTGTTGTGGATGAGTTAGTTCCAGAACTCCTTAGCCTAGGGCAAGTGCAGAAGGTATTAGAAAACTTGCTGAGGGAAAGGGTTTCAATTCGGGATATGGTGTCTATTCTTGAAACTCTTGCTGACCAAGCTCAGCTCACAAAAGATCTGGACCGCTTGACCGAACATGTCCGTCAGGCGTTAGCGCGACAGATATTACAGCCGCTCGTCGGCAAAGATAAAACGTTACATGTGATCACGCTGGATCCGCAGATTGAACAGCAAATTCTAGATAGTATTCAGCCGTCCGATTATGGCACTTATTTAGCTCTGGATCCGAAGGTACTACAGGTGATCGTGCAAAATCTCACGCGAGAGGTCGAAAAGGTTATACTTAAAGGGTTCACGGCAGTGATTGTGTGCGCTCCGTTGGTGAGAATCAATTTAAAACGAGTCACCGAGCGGCAACTTCCACAACTCATAGTGCTTTCATATAACGAATTAGTACAAGGAATACAAGTTCAAGCTGTAGGAATGGTGGGGATAGATCGTGCGAGTTAGGCGATTTGTAGGCGACAATGTGGCAGAAACTATGGGAAAAGTGAAACGGGAATTAGGTTCTGAAGCAGTCATCCTTCAGACGCGTGAGTTTCGACAGGGAGGCTTTCTAGGTTTATTTGGCAAGATGCAGGTTGAAATCACTGCAGCCATAGAAGAAGAACCAGTGAAAGTACAGAAAATACCAGTTGCCAAGGGTAGGTACAAGGACGAGGAAATGACATCGTCTAGAGTTAGCTCTGTGCCTAATTCTCGAGAACAAACTGGAGACGTTCAAGAAGAACTAATATCTATGCGTCGGATGTTGGAAAAGATGAATAAACAGATGGATGGCCTGGGAGAAAATAAAAGCGTTTGGCCAGCGGTACTTCAAAGATGGGCAGATCATTTACAGGACAGAGGGATAAGTGAAAGCCTGGTTAACCGTATAATTAGCCACGTGCAACAAGCTATGCTGCCGGATGAGTGGGCCGATGATTCTCAGGTATACTCTCGGATTGAGGCCAATGTTCGCCAAATCTGTGGACAAATTGGGCTGATCCAGCCAGGCCTTGGTAAGCCGAGAATTGTCGCCTTAGTCGGCGCAACTGGAGTAGGGAAAACCACCACGATTGGTAAACTTGCGGCTGGGTTTAGTCTTGTCGATAAACGCAAAGTGGCCTTGATCACGGCGGACACCTATCGGGTTGCGGCTGTAGAGCAACTCAAAACGTTTGGAGAGATCATCGGAGTACCTGTTGAAGTGGTGATGACGCCAACTGGACTGAGCGAGGCACTCGAACTTCATGCCGATAAAGAACTTATTTTTATAGATACGGCAGGGCGTAGCCCTCACCATGATGTACATATGACGGAAATTCGGGCATTTTTGGAACAGGCACAACCGGATTTCACGATGCTGGTCTTGAGCGCGACAACACAATTTGCAGATCAACTAAAAATCTACCAACGTTTTGAAGACTTAACAACACATCTTATCTTCACAAAGCTCGATGAGACTGGGAGCGCAGGGTCTATCCTAGATCTTTTGGGTCAAACAACTCTCCCCACGGCCTATCTGACGAACGGTCAAAATGTTCCCAATGACATTGAGGCGGCGACGCCATACCGTATGGCTCACCATATCTTAGGAGAGGAGATGCCCAATGCGTGATCAGGCGACCGTATTGCGAGAGTTGGTTTCCAAGAGGGATAATAATGGTAAAATGAGAGTCCTTGCAGTCACCAGTGGTAAAGGCGGAGTAGGCAAAACTAATTTCACGGTTAACCTAGCACTAGCCTTATCTGATTATGGGCAACGCGTTATTATTCTTGATGGAGATTTGGGGCTTGCGAACGTGGATATTGCCTTTGGCCTTACGGCGAGGTATACGATCGAGCATTTATTGTCCGGAGAGAAAACTATTGAACAAATTCTTCTTACTGGCCCTCGAGGAATTGGAATAATACCAGGTGGATCAGGAGTTCAAGAACTAGCCAACCTAGAACGGAATAAACTATCTAATGTCATAGCTAATCTAGGGAGATTAGAAAAGATGACGGATCTGCTAATTATTGATACCGGAGCAGGGCTAGGGCATACGGTGATTAATTTTTTGAGGGCAGCAGACGATATTATCATGGTGACAACGCCCGAACCTACAGCGTTAACTGATGCGTATGGTTTGCTTAAAACGTTGAGAAAAGAAGCAGGAGACGTGCCAGTGCATGTGGTGATTAACCGCGTACAGAATGAAATTGATGCTCACGCCACGTATAAACGTTTAGAAATGGCTGTCCATAAATTCCTGGATGGTTCACTTGATTTCATGGGATGGGTTTACGATGACCCAAATGTAGGACGTTCTGTTATGCTGCAAGAGCCTTTGGGAATTAGTTTCCCTCAAAGCCCAGCCTATAAATGCGTCCAGTGGATTGCCGGCAAGGTTGCTGGTATTTATCAGAGTCCACCACGTCAAGCCGGAGGAATCCGGGGCTTTTTGAGCAAGTTGTTACGTTCATTTTAGAAAGGTTAATAGTCGCATGGTTATAGGTATTCGAACTGGGGGGTGAGAATTTGTCGTATAAGAAAAAACTTTCAATTGGGCTGGCAGTGGAACTTGTCGTAAGGGAAGGTGAATATAAAGGGATATATAGGACGCGTATTGAAGAAGTAGGAGAAAGAATACTTATTGTGGGAGCCCCGTTTGATCATGGCGAGCTGGTACCGTTGCGTGAAGGATCGAAGGTGAAATTGACGTTTTGGGACGAGGTAGCCGCTTACTCGTTTGAGGGAAGAATTTTGCGGAGAATCGCGGACCCAATCCCCATGTTTGTTCTACAGCTCCCAGACTCTGTTGTCAAAGTCCAACGCAGGAACTATGTTAGAGTGCCTGCCTGTTACTCGCTAGCGTTTCAATCAGTGACCAGGGAAGGTCTGAGCGATCTTCACAACGGAACGTTACTCGACTTGAGTGGTGGCGGTATGCGTTTTGTGACGAAGACTCGGGTGGAGAACAACTCGCTGCTTTATGCTATCTTAACCTTACCAAAAGGAGAGCTGAGAACTCCAGTTCGTGTTTGCCGTGCCGATAAGACAGAAGAAAGTAGACACTACACTGTTTCAGTAGAATTCCATGACATCACGGAACGCGAACGGGACCAAATTATTCGTTGCGTTTTTGATTTTCAGAGGGCTATGCGTAAGAAAGGACTGGTATGAAAGTGGAGATTACTCAGTTCCAACTAGACGCTTTGCGGGAAATAGGGAACATAGGATCAGGAAATGCTGCTACAGCCTTATCAACACTTTTACAACGTCGCATCGATATGTCTGTTCCCAAGGTTTGGGCGATTCCGTTTGAACAGATTGCAGATATTATTGGTCATCTCGATACACCTCAGGCTACTATCTATGTGAAGGTTGAAGGGGAGGCCCCGGGAAAAGCTGTTTTTTACTTTCCAGTAGAAAGTGCAGAAGTCGTGGTTCAAGCTCTGCTTGGCACGGATAAGCCGATGGATGTCTATACAGATGAGATGGCGCAATCGGCTTTGAAAGAAGTAGGCAATATCTTGGTGAGCTCCTTTCTAATTGCCTTAACTCAGTTTTCGGGGATTCCCCTGCAACCTTCCGTACCGGCGCTGGCGGTGGATATGATTGGCGCTAGTTTAGACGCGATTTTTCTAGAAGAGGGCATGTTGGAGGACACGGTGTTGTTTATTGATACGCAGCTCACTGGAATACCTAAGATTGAAGGGAAATTTATCTTTTTGCCGGATGACGGCTCACTGGAAAAATTGTTGGGGGCCATGGGATTATGAACGGAGTTATCAGTGTTGGTATGGCGGATTACAAAACAGCAAGATCACCAGAAATCTTGCTTACCGCTGGATTAGGGTCTTGTATCGGAATTTGTATCCATGACCCATTTCTGAAAGTAGGGGGGATGGCTCATATCATGCTTCCCACAGCTACTGGAAGTTTAGGAGGTAATCCGGCTAAGTACGCAGATACGGCGTTGGAGTTATTGCTTCAAGAAATTGCTAGTATGGGTACAAATAAGTCGCGTCTTAGGGCGAAAATAGCAGGTGGCGCGCAGATGTTTTCCTTCCCAGGAAGACCTCAGGTACTAAAGATAGGGGATCGCAATGCAGAAGCAGTGGCA
>DASRMA010000150.1:0-5903 GCA_035648155.1 Desulfosporosinus sp. | reverse complement strand
CTGATGCAACAAGCTTTAGTTGCCCAGGAAAAACTGGCTCAAGGAATGGGTGAAGCTGACTTCTATAAAGGCAAAATTAGCTCTGCCCAATTCTACTTGCGAAATATTGTGCCTGATGTGATGGCAACAGCCCGAATTATTCAAGACTATGACACATCCGCTATGGAAATCCCAGAAGGAGCTTTTTAGAGGTTCTAAGCATACAATTCCTGATCATTGGCATTAACGTAGAGAATTAATATTAAGGAGGCCTTTAAATTGAAGATTGAAGAATTAAAAAACATTTGTGTGGTCGGTGCCGGTAACATGGGTCATCAAATTGCAATGTGTGGCGCTTTGGCTGGTTATAAGGTGACATGCACTGATATCAGTCAAGATATGTTGGACAAAGCAGAAGCTTTTGCGAAATCCTATTTGCCGGAACGTGTCGCCAAGGGAAAATTAACCCAGGAACAAGCAGATAAGGCTCTTGCCAATCTTAGTTTTACCCCGAGCTTAGAGGAAGCAGCTGGATCAGCGGATTTTATTATTGAAGCAGCAGTTGAGAAAATGAACATTAAGCGGAAACTTTTTGCAGATTTGGACAGGATTGCTCCTCCCCATGCAATCTTGGCCACCAATAGTTCGTATATCGTCAGTTCACAAGTCGCCGATGCCACGAAACGGCCGGATAAAGTTTGTAACATGCACTTTTTTAATCCAGCCCTAGTAATGAAACTGGTCGAAGTAGTGCAGGGACCCCATACCTCCGAAGAAACCGCCCAAGTAACTATGGATTTGTGCGCTAAACTGGGCAAGACTGCTGTCTTGCTTAAAAAAGAAATTTATGGTTTCCTGGTAAACAGAATTCTGTCCGCACTTGCTCAAGAGGCTTTATTTCTCGCAGATATGGGGATTGCCACCCCAGCAGAGATTGACCTTGCGGTGACGAACGCTCTGGGACATCCAATGGGACCCTTCCGTTTGATGGATTTAACCGGCATTGATCTTTCCTATTATTCTGCAATGGAACGCTATCAAACGAGTCGTGATCCTAAAGACAAGCCCTCACCGTTGGTCGTTGAGAAATTTACTAAGGGAGAATGGGGCAAAAAGACGAAAAAAGGTTATTACACTTACGAGTGAACTAATACAACCGAACTAAAACGATTGAACTAAAACAAATTATAGTAGGAGGTTACTTTGTGATTAGAGAAGCAGTAATAGTATCAGCAGTTCGTAGTCCAATTGGTCGGGCCGGCGGTGCCCTAGGAAAGATTCCCCCAGAGTTTTATGGTGCGGAAGTCATTAAAGAAGTGATCAAGCGTATAGACTTGGATCCCACTTTAATTGAAGATGTATTTTTCGGTAACTGTCTGAATGCCGGTGGTAATATGGCTCGTTTATGCGCCTTAAAGGCGGGCCTACCTGTAGAGACCCCCGGGTTAACAATCGATCGTCAATGTGGTTCTGGCTTAAACGCTGTGAATTTGGCAGCCCAAGCTATAATGGCAGGAATGGGCGAAGTTTTTATTGCCGGAGGGACAGAGAGCTGTTCTCTTAAACCATATCTGATGGAACATATGGATTTTTTTAGTAAGACTCCACCTAAGTTTCGCAGCGGTTTTCAACTTTCGACGGACGAAATCGGAAATCCACCGATGGGGGTGACTGCAGAGAACTTGGCCGAAAAATACCAAATTAGCCGCTTAGAACAAGATGAGTTTTCTGTGAGAAGCCAACATAACATGGGTATAGCAATGGAAGCAGGCTTATTTAAAAGCCAAATCGTCCCTTTGACAATTCCCATGGGTAAGAATAAGTCGATGATTTTTGATACAGATGAACATCCACGCCCCCAAACAACGCTAGAGGGCCTTGGCAAACTTTCTCCCGTCTTTAAAAAGGGTGGATCAGTCACTGCGGGAAACAGTTCAGGCTTAAATGATGCAGCAGCGGCGGTCGTAGTGATGTCTGCCGACAGGGCTAAGGCCTTAGGACTTAAACCTTTAGCTAAAATCCGTACGTTTGCAGTTGCTGGTGTAGACCCTAACATCATGGGAATCGGACCAGTGCCAGCTACTAGAAAAGCCCTAGCTCAAGCAGGTCTTACCTTAGCGGATATTGATCTCATTGAATTGAACGAAGCTTTTGCGGCTCAAGTATTAGCATGCGATAGAGAGCTGCATTTCAACATGGATAAAGTGAACGTCAATGGAGGGGCGATCGCCCACGGTCATCCAATCGCCGCTACTGGGGCAATTCTCACCGCGAAATTAGTGTACGAGATGAATCGAAGGGATGTTCAATTCGGTATGATTACGGCTTGCATCGGTGGCGGGCAAGGAATTGCTACTATCTTTGAAAGAGTATAACTGAAGTTTCGAATTAGTTTTAGTAAGGTATCCCCTAACCCAAAAGGTTGGGGGATCTTGCCTTAGTGTTCTTGATAGGGAAAAGAAATGTTCTCCACGTATGGGCGCTTCTTCGACGAAGTTGATCTATGAAGGCTAATTGCTAGGAGGAATGATTTGTGGGAGTACACGTTATTAATAATATCTGCATCATTGGAGCAGGAAACATGGGACATCAAATTGCCTTAAGTGCGGCGATAGCAGGCTTTAGAGTGAAATGTACTGATGTAAATCAAGAAGCTTTGCAAAAGGCAGAACAATTTGTGACAACTTACCTGCCTGAAAGAGTAGCTAAAGGGAAGTTGAAACAAGCGGAGGCAGATTCCGCCAAAGCTAATCTTATATTCACGACTGATTTGGCAGAGGCTGCTGGTGATGCCGATCTGGTTATAGAGGCTGCCATAGAGAAATTAGAAATTAAACGCCAACTATTTGCTCGATTAGACTTATTATGCCCTCCCCATACTATTCTGGCGACCAACAGTTCGTATATAGTGAGTTCTAAAATTGTTGACGTCACAAGTCGACCTGAACAGGTTTGTAATATGCATTTTTTTAACCCAGCTTTGGTGATGAAGCTTGTGGAAGTGGTTAAAGGACCTCACACTTCTGATGAAACCACGAACGCTTTAATGGAAGTTTGTGTTCGAATGGGCAAAACCCCAGTGCTATTAAAGCAAGAGATCTATGGTTTTCTTGTGAACCGAATGCTTGCAGCAATTAAAAATGAGTCTATCTATTTACTAGATATGGGAATAGCAGGGTACGAAGATATCGATAGAGCCGTCACCTTGGCCTTGGGACATCCTATGGGTCCCTTTCGTTTGATGGATCTAACTGGAATTGATCTTACCTATCATGTAGGTATGGAACGTTATCAAGAAACTGGCGATCCTACTTATCGTCCTTCTCCAACGATTGTCGAGAAGTTTACAAAAAAAGAGTGGGGACGTAAAACGGGCAAAGGATTTTACGATTACCCGACAAAATAAAGGAATGGAAACTTAAAGGAGGGGTTGTCATGGGTGATTCTAATGTTTCTGAAGAAGAACTAAATATTATCCGACAAGCAGTACGCACTTTCATAAAAAAAGACGTTGATCCACTGGCAGAACAGATGGAGGAAGAAGACCAAGTCCCTCGTAGTTTAATCGATAAGGCTGCGGAGATGGGCTTGTTTGGTTTGAGCATTCCGCAAGAGTACGACGGCTTTGGTGCGGGTATGGTCGGTAAAGTCATGATTTTCGAAGAATTAGGTCGCGCACCGAATGGCTTTGTAGCCATAATTGGTTGCCACAATGGAATTGGTAGTGTCGGGATTGTGCTAGCTGGTAATGAAGAGCAAAAGAAACGATACTTGCCAAGAATGGCCGCTGGCGAACTGATTGGAGCTTTTGCCTTGACAGAAGCGTCTGCAGGTTCAGATCCCGGAAACATGAAGACAACTGCTGTGTTAAAGGGTGACAAATATATTTTGAACGGCACCAAACAGTTTATTACAAATGGTGACGTTGCTGGTGTATTCACAGTGATGGCAGTGACGGACAAGAGTAAAGGTAGCAAGGGGATAACCTCGTTTATAGTTGAGCGGGACTTTAAAGGGTTTACAGTAGGCAAGTATGAGAAGAAAATGGGTCTTCACGGGTCTCAAACCGCAGAGCTTATTTTTGAAGACTGCGAGGTCCCCGTTGAGAATGTGTTAGGCGAGGTTGGGCAGGGATACATCAATGCCCTCAAGATCTTAGCTAATGGACGTGCTGGACTGGCGGCTAGAAATCTTGGTTCTTGCCAAAAGTTAATGGAAGTAAGTATCAAATACTCTCTGCAACGCATCCAGTTTGGCAAACCGATTTTTGAAAATCAAATTATCCAGCATTATTTAGCTAATATGGCAATTGAGATTGAGGCTTTGCGTAGCTTGACCTATGATGTTGCTCGGAAAATTGACCGAGGAGAAACAGTGATCAAAGAGGCAGCCATTGTG
Organism: Desulfosporosinus sp.; assembly: GCA_035648155.1. Lineage (GTDB taxonomy): Bacteria > Bacillota > Desulfitobacteriia > Desulfitobacteriales > Desulfitobacteriaceae > Desulfosporosinus. Next base: position 1,526 of record DASRMA010000150.1, on the reverse strand, counting down.
AAAACCTTTGGATCAGAAGTCTATGGTCGGGTAGCGGATATGGCCGTTCAGATCCATGGTGGCATGGGATACATGCGGGAATGTGAAGTTGAGCGCTTCTACCGAGATGCTCGTATAGCACGCATCTATGAAGGTACTTCAGAAATTCAGCGCAACATCATAGCAAACCAACTGAGGAAAGAATTTGCATTATAGGCGAAGGGGGATAAGAGCGTGCAAGAGGCAGTTATAGTATCAGGAGTTAGAACAGCGATTGGCAGAGTGGGTGGTACTCTGAAGGATATAGAGGTTGATTATCTAGCGGCCCAAGTCATAAGGGAAGTGATCAAGCGTAGCGGTATTCCTGATGGGGACATCGACGAGGTCATCTTCGGTCATACCAAACAAAGCGGTGACAATCCTAACGTAGCCCGCTTAGCGTGGCTGAGAGCAAATATGTCCGAAGAAGTGGCGGCCTATACAGTACATCGTCAATGCGGTTCGGCCCTGACAGCACTCAATAATGCCGTACAATCCATCTGGTGTGGGGCCCAGGAAACGGTGATGGCTGGTGGGGCAGAAAGCATGAGTACTGCTCCTTATTATCTGAGGAACGCTCGATATGGCTTCCGTATGGGAAATGCGGAAATTCTAGATTCTAATACAGAAAGCCAACCCCGCTGCCAGCCTCAGGACCGTTACGGACACTTGACCATGGGAATAACGGCCGAAAACCTTGCCGAAAAATACAATCTCAGTCGCCAAGAACAGGATGAATTTGCACTTATGAGCCAGGAACGAGCACTGCGTGCAATCAGGGAGGGGTTGTTCAAGGAGGAAATAGTTCCCTACGAAATTAAAGGAAAAAAGGGTATTGTCACCTTTGATACCGATGAACATCCACGGGAAACCAGCATGGCGCAGCTCACTAAATTGGCGCCAGTCTTTAAAGAAGGTGGTACCGTAACCGCTGGCAATTCCAGCGGACGCAATGATGCAGCTGCCGTTATGATCGTGACAACACCGGAAAAGGCTAAAGCCTACGGTCTGAAACCATTAGCCCGGGTGATCGGGATGGGAGCGAAAGGAGTGCCACCTCAAATCATGGGCATAGGGCCAGTGCCGGCTACTCGTGCAGCCCTTAAGATGGCAGGATTGACGCTGGATCAGATTGACTTAATAGAGCTCAACGAGGCATTTGCAGCCCAATCTCTGGCAGTGATCAAAGAGTTAGGTATGGATGTAGCTAAAACCAATGTGAACGGTGGGGCTATCGCGTTAGGCCATCCATTAGGAGCCACGGGTGCTATCATCATGATTAAATTGATCAATGAATTAAAGCGTACTGGAAAACGATACGGCTTAGCTACGATGTGTATAGGCGGAGGCCAAGGTATTTCTACGATAGTGGAGAACTTGACTAACTAGGATTACGCAAGCCAAACAAGCATCCACCAATATTCGTTGAGAAGTTTCAAGGGAGAATGGGGCAGGAAGACAAACATAGGTTTATATTAGGGAGCTTAACAAAGCTCTCTTTTGTTCTA
>DASRMA010000149.1:0-4210 GCA_035648155.1 Desulfosporosinus sp. | reverse complement strand
TTTCAAATAGGGAGCTATTTTATGGCACAACGGTATCAAGCAGCTGCACCACTGCTTCAACCTGGCAAGCTGATTACTCCAGAAATGCTTGATCCACGAGAGTTCTTAGCGGATTATGAACGGCAGTATCAATATACGCTCGACATAGGGCAGGATGCTTTCTATGCAGCAGAACCTTATACTGGGATTCCCTGGATGGAGGGGATACTGGGATGTCCAATCAGCGCAACCGCTGAAAGTATGTGGGCTGAACATTGGCTTGAAGACTGGGCAGATATGGATAATGTGAAATTTGATATGAACAATCCTTGGTTTAGAAAATTTATCCAGTTTGTGGACGTACTAGCTGAATACTCTAAAGGGCGGTTTCCGATAGCACAGCCTATTCTTCGTGGACCATCAGATATGGTTGGAGCTCTTATAGGCCAATCTCGATTGCCCTTAGAGGTCTATGATAATCCTGAACTAGTTAAGCGCTTAGCCAATATAGTTACCGATGCCTTTATTCAAGTCGTTGATGCGCTGCAACACCATGCTCCTGCTTTTCAGGGAGGATATTCGATAGGCTTCTATCATTTGTGGGCTCCAGAACACGTGATTTGGTATCAGGAGGATCTCTCGGCAATACTGTCTCCAACGTTATTCAGAGACCTCTTCCTGGATTGCGGAGTGAAGATTTCACAGTATTCTTCCTATAATGCCCTTCATGTCCATCCTTCCTCCTTCTTTATGCTAGACGACTTTCTGAAAATAGAACCTTTAAAGGTGATTCAGATCAATAAAGATGTTGGAGGCCCATCAATTCCAGAAATGTTACCGGAGTTTAAGAAAGTAATAGAATCTGGCAAGAAATTAATTATTTGGGGCTCTTTGGATGAAGAAGACCTTTTGGCAGTAGTTAATGAGTTGCCCAAGCATTCCATCTATATTGATATTGTCGCCGAAACGGTAGATGAAGGTAAAAAAATAATGGAATATGCTCGTGAACTTGGAGCCAGCAAATGATAATTTAGCACAGGAGATGACAACAAATGGGTAAAGAGTCATATCATCCTAAATCTACTGCAGCCAGAGAGCTTTGGTCCCAATTTGATGCTTTGCAACTGGGTATGGACTGGGATGAAGAAGATCTCAAAAAGCCTCAAATTCTGATCGAGGATGTATTTGGAGATAGCCATCCTGGCAGCTCTCATTTGGATCGCTTGACCGAACAAGTGAGCATTGGTATTTACGAAAAAGGTGGACGTCCTGCAAAATACCATGTGTCCGACGTTTGTGATGGTTGTGCCCAGGGACATGCTGGCATGAATTTTGTGCTCGCATCAAGAGAAGTTATGTGTGACATGATCGAGATCCATGCTTCATTTGTTCCTTGGGATGGGTTAGTATTGATCTCCTCTTGTGATAAAGCGATCCCAGCCCATTTAAAGGCCGCTGCCCGCTTAGACTTGCCTACTATCTTTGTTCCTGGCGGGAGCATGCGGCCGGCCCCTTATATGTCTACTTCTATTAAAGCCGGCGAGATTTCCTTGCGCCAAAAAAGAGAAGGGATTTCGGAGACCGAAGTAAGACACTTTAAGTTAACAGGTTGCCCTTCTGTAGGGGCATGTCAATTTTTAGGGACGGCAAGTACGATGCAATCCATGGCAGAGGCACTTGGTTTAGCCTTACCTGGGAGTGCCTTGGTTCCGGCTACGATGCGTGATATAACGGCGATGGCCAGGGCAGCTGGACGTCAAGTTTCAAATCTTATATCTCTTAATCTAACGGCGCGTAAAATACTGACACCGGAAGCCTTTAATAACGCTATAAAAATTCATGCAGCCATAGGTGGTTCGACGAATGCCATGCTGCATTTGCCAGCCATAGCTCGTGAGATGGGTCTAATATTAGAACCAGAAATGTTTGACGAGATTAATCACAAGATTCCGCATATAGCTAACATTTATCCTAGTGGACACTATCCGACAGAAGCCTTCTGGTTTGCCGGTGGAATTCCTAGGATCCAATGGTTACTACGCAACTATCTTGATCTCGATGTTATCACTGTCACGGGCAAAACCTTACGGGAAAATCTTAACCAGCTGAACGAGGAAGGTTACTTCGAACGATTGGAAGGATATTTGGCGAATTACGGACTTAAAAGGGAACAGGTTATTAAACCTGTCGAGGAGACTACGGAGATTGGATCAATCGCTCTTCTCAAAGGTAACCTGGCTCCAGAAGGGGCGGTCATTAAATATGCGTCTGTCGTCGAAGAAATGATGACTCATACTGGCCCAGCCAAAGTATTTGATTCAGAAGAAGAATGTCATCAGGCCATTGTTGATAGCCAAATAGAGCCAGGTATGGTTCTTATTATCCGCTATGAGGGGCCTCGTGGCTCAGGAATGCCTGAGATGGCAATGACAGCTGAAGCCTTAATGTGTGATCCGTTATTAAACAATTCAGTGGTGCTCATGACCGATGGCCGTTATTCTGGTGCCACACGCGGGCCTTGTATAGGCCATGTTTCGCCTGAAGCTGCTATTGGTGGTCCTATCGCTCTGATTGAAGATAACGATATGATTGAGGTGAATATTCCGGAGCGAGTTCTCCAAGTGATCGGAATCAAAGGTCAGCTTATGAAGCCCGAGGAAATTGATGCAGTACTTCAAGAACGGAGGGGCCGTTGGAAACTTCCCAAACGCGAACCCAGAAGCGGCGTTTTCAGGCGTTATACAGAACGAGCTTTATCAGCGATGTTGGGAGCCTGTCTCGAGTAGGATGAAGAACATTGATAGTTGTGGATAGGAGGAAATGTATTGATGGGTAGTATCATTGAACAAATTAGGGACATGACAATTCAAGGGAAGAACAACAGGGTAGTAGAATTAGTCAACCAAGCTTTGGCAGAGAACGTAGGAGTTCATGAGATTTTACAAGATGGGCTGATTGCAGCCATGGGTATAGTTGGAGATCAGTTTAATGACCATAAAATATATGTCCCAGAGATGTTGATTGCAGCGCGTGCTATGCAAGCAGGTTTGAAGATTGTCAAGCCTCATTTGGCCGGTGAAGAAATAAAAGGTTTAGCAACTATAGTTTTAGGTACGGTTAAAGGAGATATGCACGACATCGGGAAAAACCTAGTGGGAATGATGTTAGAGGGCGCAGGCTGCGTGGTTATTGATCTAGGGGTTGATGTATCAGTAGAGCAGTTTATTGAGGCAGTGAGACAGTATAAACCACAATTCCTTTGTCTTTCTGCTCTGCTTACCACTACTATGCCAGGAATGGGATCTATGATTCATAAATTAGAAGATTTAGGACTGAGAGATACAGTTAAAGTCCTAGTTGGAGGAGCACCGGTAACACAGAAATTTGCGGATGAGATTGGAGCAGACGGCTACGCTGATAATGCCAGTTCGGCAGTGGATCAGGTTAAGGCGTTGTTAAAAGTTGAATACATTAATGTTCTAGACGAAATTAATGTATAATGTTATGTGTTAAAGAGCACAAGGAGGAAAACACGATGGCCGTAAAATCCGCAGCACGAGTAATGGATGTGCTGGATGTCCTGAGAAATCATCCGGATGGAATGACGTTACAGGAACTTTGTAACGAACTCAATATTCCTAAAAGCAGTATGCACGAAATACTTCACACAATGACAGAACGCAATTATCTTAATCAATCGGAAAATAAGAGATATAGTACGGGGTTTAAACTTATCGAATTGGGATTATCCTCGCTTGACAGGATCAATGTGTATCAGAGTGCGAAACAGTATATGGTTAAACTGGTCGAACTATTTGAAGAAACTGCTTTTATGGCTGTTTGCGTTGACGATGAGATGGTCTACATTAACAAGTTAGACTGTTCTCGTTCTGTGCGAACTACTGTTACCTTAGGGGATCATAAACCGATGCATTGTACTAGTTTAGGGAAAAGCTTTTTGGCGTTTAAGTCTGAGACAGAGGTCGAACGGATAGTGCAGCGAAAAGGATTACCTGCATATACTTCCCAAACCATTACGAACTATGAAAGACTACTTAAGGAATTAGAAAGCGTGCGACAACGAGGTGTTGCCTGTGATAACCAAGAGATTGAATGGGGATTAACCTGTATCGCTTGCCCCATCTTTGATTATCATGGACGGGTTGTAGCGGCAATTAGTGTGGCGGGTCCGTCGTTACGTATCGAGCTGAGAAAAAAGGAAATTGAATCC
>DASRMA010000148.1:0-2983 GCA_035648155.1 Desulfosporosinus sp. | reverse complement strand
AAAAAAAAGTATCTTGATAGCTCTTTTGGCAATATTTGCTTTATTGTTTGGTCGATTTCAAGTGGTTTTATAAAGTCTTGCTGTCCTTTGTTCTTATAAGCTATCTTTCGTACGACATTGTTTACCTTCAGTTTGTTAGAATGTTTTATGATCATGAAGCTTCTAATTCATTTTCGAGAAAGATAAGCATTGGAGGGGGGCTATTTGTCTGAAATTCAACTAAATAAAATATGGATATATGATCACTGCTTAATTCAATCTTTGTAACAACCCCATAAAGTCCATTATAATCATCGTTTCCCAGACCGTTGATTCTCACGACTTCTCCAATCTTGAAAATTGACATGTTATCATAGCTCCCTTTCTTACCATTTTCGCAACCCTGACTCATATGACATTGCCCGCATGCTTTCTCTACGCCTTACGTCCAAATCCGAATATTGTTCATTTCCTCCTTATCCATAGAATTGTTATAGCAATTTTCCATCAAGTAATGCAATACTTATTAATATAGGGTACATCCCTATACTATTTCAGAATTATGAATATCTGATGAATATTTAATGAATATCCAATTAAATTTTACCGATTAACAGGAAATGGGGTTTCGCTCAGCGACTTGACCCGCCACTACCTCAGTCCCAATCCCCAGCAAGGTGGTTCAGAAAACTCTGAATACCATAATATGATGCGTTAAACGTTAAAAACAAGAGCCTTTCAAAATGTGGTGAAAGGCTCTTAGTAATGTTACGGGCCTAGAACAGCCGAGGAATTTACTGTGATGAGTTTATTAATGCCCTCAACCACAGTACCCTGCAGTTGTACTAGGCCCTTCTCTTCTGGCTTGCAACGTTAAGTCGAGAAATAACATCTGCCCCAAATGCGGTCTAAGGATTAAGGGTAGAAACCATACTTAATTCTTTCCCTGAATAAAGGTCAATCAAATTGACCACAATAGTTGTGGTTCCGATATCGAAGGCCATCCCTAGCATCACTTTCGTAGTGTCCTGCGGATTAAACTTTCCTTCAGACGAAGCCAATCAGAACTTTAAATCTCACGCGAAGGGTTATAAACTCAGTGAACACCTTGCTGAGATGTGGCGCAATTTTGAAATCCCTTTCTTGGGATGATATTAGGATGTTTTCATAATGTATATTAACGAGTTCATTCTTGACAAATTCGCATAGGGGGGTATACTATATTATATGTGAGGTGATTAGATGAATTCGGAAGATAATAAGCACTCATGCTCTGCCCACCAACCTGAAGACGGAACTCCGGGAGATCGAACGAGCCCTCATGACGATAAAACGATTAAAGCACTTGCAACCCGGATGAACAGAATTGAAGGACAAATGCGGGGGATAAAAGGAATGATCGAACGTCATGCTTATTGTGACGATGTTCTTAACCAGATCGCTTCCGCACAATCGGCTCTTGACGGTGTTTCCCGTCTACTTTTGGAAAATCATATGAAATCCTGTGTCAAAGAGCAACTTGTGGCAGGAGACGATCAAGTGATTGATGAGGTTCTTCAAACCATTTTTCGAATGATTAGATAAAACCTCTTGTTTATAGGAGGAGGCGTTAAACGTTTCTGACTTCTGATGTAAGGAGGTGAAAATGATGGGCCAAACCACACTTAAAGTTGAAGGTATGACCTGCAACCATTGCAAGATGAGAGTTGAGAAAGCACTCCAAGGAGTTAGCGGTGTTGAAGGCGTTCAAGTGGATTTCGCTGGTAACACAGCATTTGTATCAGGTGCTGCGGACCGCGCACAACTTATTAAAGCCGTTGTAGAAGCAGGTTATTCTGCAGAATAACCTTTCATCCAGCCATCAAAAGAATCAAGAGATCTCCATGATGGAGACCTCTTGATTCTTTTTTGCAAAAAGGTTCTGCCTATCTTTAAGCAAAGGCTAGTAAAGAAGTAGTGGAAACAGAGCTTCACTTCAATTCGCTGCAGAAGAACAATTGAGTCAACTTGTCTACATAAATCACATAGGAGATAAAGCATTAGGACCCGGGAAACTATTGCGATAGGCCTACCCATGATGATGCTTGGTCAAATCTCGTTCTCCGAGGAGGTGTCACTACGCACAGCAACCAAGTTTCGCCATTGACCCCACGGAGGAATGAACTCGGGCACACGAAGCTGGTAGACGTGGTATTCTTCACCGAACTGTTCCTCCATCTTGCGCGCTTCACGGCGCGCAAGCATAACATAGATGACAATGATAATGGGGAAAAGCGCGATAGAGAAAATGGTCGGCCAGTGGACGATGCCCTCACCGAAAAGCACGATAAAAAGTCCAGTGTATTGGGGATTACGCACTAGCCCGTAGAGGCGATCCGTGATAAGCCGGTTATTCTGGCGGGCGCGATGCAGTTCACGCCATCCCTCCAAGAAGATTCCTATCCCGGCGAACATAATCAAGTAGCCGACGATCATCGAGATCATCATGCCCGTCTCACCGAAACCCAGCAGCGTGGACCAGATGTTGGCATTGAGGTTATTCTGGTCGAGGCCGAAGAACCGGACGAGCAAGTAGATAGTGAGTGGAAATCCATACATTTCCGCATAGAGAGCGATGATGAAAGCCTGTATCACTCCAGCTCCCGCCCACTCCCGCCACGTCTTGGGAGCGAGATAGCGGTATAAAAACCACGAGATCAGGACGATGACGATCAGGGCAATGCCCCAAGATCCGGAGTGCGCGATGTATTCTTTCATAAAATAAACATTCCTTTCGCTGCGCTCAAGGCACAAAACGTTATAAAACGCGCTGGCTTTGAGCGTTATTTAATTACTCTACAAGAGCTTCATACATTTAGTAAACTTTAGTAACTACTCAGCACCGCTATATTTGAGCAACACAAACAGGGGTACAGAGTACCCCTGAAAGGAACACGATTTAATTAGTGAGAGGTGGTGCAAAGATAACAGGTTTGCTCGCAAAAGCATCCTCAATTTTTGCTAA
>DASRMA010000147.1:0-4658 GCA_035648155.1 Desulfosporosinus sp. | reverse complement strand
TCACCTGTCAACAGGTATGCTGGCTCTGTCTCATAATATCGTGTTTACCATAAATTGTAACCAATGTGGGTCAAGCATAGCTTCTATAAGTGGGAGTGGTACCCCGTTACCCTGCTTCGGTGGGGGTAGAATCCCCCACCGAAGTCTCGATGTTCAACTTTAGTTTAAGAAAGGGAGTATTCAATGATGAATTCAGAAGAACTGTGGTCAGACAAGACGAAGAGCACTCAATTAATGGGTGATCTTTTTGATTTAACTATTTGGAGTACCATGCCAGTGCCTATTTGAAAATATTTCGCTCGAAAATGAACTTTCTGGGTGAGATAAAACTCATAGGTATAGAAGTGAGGTGGAAGCTTTGGAAAACGACGAGTTTATTCAGATTGTAAAACAAGCGAAAATGGGGGATAAAGAGGTACTTATTCAACTCATTATGAGTCGAAAACAGGATTATTATCGCCTTGCTTATATTTTCATGAAGAACCATGATGATGCATTAGACGTCATGGAAGATATGATTCTTAAAGTCTATGAAAATATCAAGAAGCTGAAAGATGATACAGCTTTTTACAGTTGGAGTAAGACGATCCTAGTAAATTGTTGTAAGAATAACTTAAGAAAAAAGAGTAGGGTTATCTTAATCAGAAATATCCCAGAAGGCTCACAGGAAGATGTTTTTCATATAAAGGATGAGCAACTATATATTGAAAAACACTGGGAAAAGCTTAATCGCAAATACCAGGAAGTTCTAAAATTAAGGTATTATCTCGATATGGATTACGAATTTATAGCTGCGATCTTAAAGATCCCATTAGGTACAGTCAAATCGCGGATTCACACCGGGCTTCTAAAATTAAAACAAAGCATGGAAGTGAGTAACGTATGAACAATATAGAGGAAATTCTTAAAGCGAAAAAATCTGAGATTAATCAAATAGAAGTCCCCGAAGAGCTGGAAGGGCGACTTCATAATGTCCTAAACAAGAAAAAGCAATTCCCACGAGGAAGCAGATTCAAAGTTTATGTAGCGGCCATGGTGATGATTTTCACTATGCTATTATCTTTTAATTATGATGTGATTGCCTTTTATAGTAAACAACTCATAGGGTATGATCAAGTTATGAATGGTTCTTTGAAGCAATTAAGTGAACTCGGCAAAGGACAGGCTGTAGGAAAGAGCTTTACATTTGATAATGGAGTCTCATTAGCAGTGGATTACGTAATGTTAGACGAAAACCAACTTTTATTGTTTTATACAATCACAGATCCATCAGGGCACGTCGATGAAGATGATATCTCACCTTTTATGTCCTTAAAAGCCTTTTGGGGAGAATACCACCAACAGAATTCTCACGGAAAGATTGATGAAGAGAAAACTCAAATTAAATATCTTGGAAGCTTTGAGCCACCAAAGCCTTTTGAAAAAAGCCTAACCCTCAAATTCTCAATAAGACAACAGGGAAGGGAAATGCTTGGAGAAATCAGCTTTTCATTAAACAGAAATACAAGTATGGGACACACTTTGAAAAAGGTTATCAGTGAAAAGATAGAAGCTGATAAAACCCAAATAGAAATTGACTCGATTCTTGCATCTCCGACAAAAACAGTGATCAATGGTACTATTCAAAATTTTTTCGAATTAGCCAAAGACCAGCTCAGTGGAGAGAGAATTCGACCGACAGACCTCACTTTAAAGCTCATTGCGAATGGCGAAGAAGTTCGGAACCAAGGGGGTGGGATGAGTACGGATATGAAAGGGATTACATTTCATAGTGATTATGATCCGTTACCCCTGGATTTAAAGCTACTACAGCTGGAATTGGTAAGGTTTGGAGCCGATCACGATGTGAATCGAAAGTTTAAACTAATCACAACTAACGATGGCAAGAAACAGTCGTTAAATATTCTAGGGCAAATTATAGAGATAAGCAAAATCGAGACAACTCAGAAAGAGACGCATATTACAATTAGCAGTGACGATCGTCTTATATTAAGTAGGGTTTATTTAATGATTGATGGGCAGAAAGTTTCCCTAGAACAAACCATTATGGACAAGTATGATAAACTAAATGATGGTACCATCATTCATACGAGAACGTTGCGTTTCTTGGGTACTGGGGATGAGTTGGAACTTGATGTCCAAAGAATGACGTATTCAAAAGACTATAATGAAGTGCTTGAGATTCCTACAGATTAATTTAGTAAATATTTAGAACTATAGAAAGGGAATTAACACATTGGCGGATAAATAAATATGTCGCATTCTTCGTATGTCGTGACTCAATATAAAGTAGCACCAGCGTCATTCTTATTGACACCTGTGCTCTTGTCATAATGCGCTCTTATAGGACTCAAGGAATCTAATGGAGGAAAATTATTCCTAAATGACGAATATATCTCGATATACCTTTCTGTTCCATGCACGCGAATTCGTTGCCCATCTTTTATCAGTTCGGTGGCATTTTCCACTATGACAACTGCTGGTAAGCCATATTCACGTGCGATAACTGCTCCATGGGTCATCAGTCCACTAACTTCGGTGACTAGGCCTTTTATGGATAACCAGGAAAAAACACTTAGCCAAGATGATTGTAGTATGACCTACGGCAACAACTAGTACGTTATACGCAACAGGCCTGTGGGCCTACATGAGAGATATTTTGATAAGGAGAGTTTTCATGAAGAAAATTAGTAAATTTTACATTCTAATTGCTGTCAGTTTCTTACTTGTATCATGCGGAAAAGCTGCAGTTTCCACTGATCAACCCCAAAGCGGTAGCCCTTCGGCAGAGGTAGATCAGCAAGTAACCACTGGTGAACGAGTTCAAGTTAGTAGTAATGGTAGTTATGGAGTATATGATATGACGGGTGAACTTGTAGATAAACTAAATAACAACCCGATTGATCTCGATTATGAAGTTAAATTCAAAAAGCTCAATCAATCCAAAAACTTCTCAACATTAGCTCAGACCGAACTTGAGTCAAAGTATACTAAATTATGGGATACAGAGTTGAATGGTATCTATAACAAGCTACTCTCTAAATTGAATCCAGAAGAAAAAAAGGCATTACTTGGGTCCCAAAAAGGTTGGCTACAGTATCACTTGAAAGAATCGGAGTTCGTTAACCAAGTGTTTAATTTGCGAGACTCAGGCTCAGTCTTCGGTAGCCAGGGTAGAGTTCAGATGCAACAAGCAATTAAAGGAAGAATTCGTGAGAGAACATTAGAGTTAATGGAGTATTATTCACTCCTTGGAAATGATGTACAATTTGTATTTATAAGCACAAATGAGGTTCCTAGATAAAAGGCATTCGAATTTAAGCTTACTGGGGGGAAGACACCCATCTTTCGATTTCTGATTAAGACCGATGCTAAAGCAGTCATTGTCAAACAAATGAAATTTTAGGATAGGGGATTGAATATGCAAACTACATCTCAAATTAAGAATTCTCTTGTAGATATTGAACCTTCAATTTGGAGGAGAATAATCGTTCCATCGAATTCAATGCTAGGGTCGAAACGTTGGACGAAAAGCCTAGTTTCAAGACCTGTCTTCAACGAAGGTGTTGTCTCATCATTGCGGATGGGTTTTATGAGTGGAAGAAAGAAGGGCGCGCCAAACGCCCCAACTGCACACGCTAAAGGATCAAGGCCTATTCGGAGTTTGCGAGGTCTTTGGGACATCTGGAGGTCACCGAGCGAGATCGTCAATTCATGTACGATCATCACAACAACGCCCAATAAGCTTATGTAGCCCCTACACAATCGCATGCCTGTTATTTTGCCAAGAGACGTTGAGGAGACGTGGTTGGATCAGGGTATCATCGATCGCACTTTTCTAAAGAGTTTGTTAGTGTCCTATCCATCGGACCAAATGACCGCTTATGAGGTTTCACCATTCGTGAATTCGGTTAAGAATAATGGGATTAAGTGCTTGATGGGCGTGGGGGATAGGCTATTTAAGGGTTTCATCGGTTAAGTCCGATGTAGAGAGATATTGAGAAAGAACGGTCGCGCTCGACGATGCTTTAGGAATTTTGTCCGAATAATATTTAAGGAGTGTTAACCTTGAACGAATATGATCTAATAGAAGGCGAAGTAGTGCTATTGGTAATCGATATTCAAGACAGATTAGTTCCTGCGATGAAATACGGAGAACAAGTTATTCAAAACACCAATATCCTAATTTCTGTTGCCAAGAAATTAGGTGTTCCTATAATCGTCACAGAACAATACCCCAAAGGCCTAGGCAAGACTGTTTCAGATGTAAGCAACAATCTTGAGGGATCGTCAACCTATGAAAAGACTTCCTTTTCAGGCTGTACAAGTGAGGTGACTTCGGCGCTAAAGGGGCTAGGACGAAAGAAAATCATTATTACCGGAATGGAAACCCATGTTTGTGTTTTTCAAACGGTAAGGGATTTGCTTGCTAATGGTTACCAGGTTTTCGTAGTGAGTGATGCAGTGTGTTCAAGAACCAAGGGGAATTACCTGAATGGGTTATCCCTCATGTCATCTATGGGATCGGTAGTTACTAACACAGAAACAGTATTTTTTGACTTAATAAAGCAAGCAGGTACCCCTCTGTTCAAGGAACTCTCCAAACTGACAAAATAGGGAAACCCATACAAAGTGACGTCACCAACGTGGTGCGAAGT
>DASRMA010000146.1:0-3953 GCA_035648155.1 Desulfosporosinus sp. | reverse complement strand
GTGATGACAAAATGATAAAGAGAGCCTTAAATAGGGTAGATTATCATCTTCGTCGCAATTATAGTGCGTATAAGTCCCATAGCTTAAAGAAATTAAAGATGGAACTTACTGGGTAAAAATAAGTCACGCTGTAGTGATATTAATTATTCTCCAAGTATTAATGCCTTTCTACAAAAATTCTCCGGTTCCTCTTTTATCGTTTTTTTCTAAATCCCTTATTTTGTCTTAGTTCCTTACCAAGTTCTATTTCTACTATGTTCTTTTGGGTTGTGAATGTCAACGAATTTGTTTACCAGTAGTGACAGTGAAAAAGTTTACCACATTGGCAATATTGACAATGAATTTGTTTACCACTTAGTCCCTAAGTATAGGGAAACCCTGCCGATGCAGGATTTTCCATGCAGTTAATCGTTGCTTTCTTGATTTGAGTGATCTTCTCTGTAAGAATGGTCAGAGTTCATGTTTAATACATGGGATTTAAATGTCAAACGGTCAATTAAGGCGGTTACCATGGTGGTGTTTTCAAACATAGTCACCCAATCCGAGAACTTGAGATTTGTCGATACGATAACGCTTCTTCGTTCAGCTCTGTCTGCTATGACCTTGAATAATAATTCTGATTGGTGACGATTAAAAGTGAGATAGCTTAGCTCGTCGATTACTAATAAATCTACTTTGGAAAGCTGTTTCTCTATCTTCATGAGTTTCTTGTATTCTTGAGCCTCGATTAACTCATTGGAAAGGTTTGCTGCCGTGTAGAACTTTACGTTCATGCCTTGCATACAAGCTTTTACACCAAGTGCAATACTGAGATGAGTTTTTCCTGTGCCAGGGTTTCCAATCATCACAACGTTTTGGCGTTTGCTAACAAAGTCACAGCTAGCGAGCTCGTAAATGAAGGCCTCTGAAAGGTGTTCGAATCGACTACAATCAAGTTCATCCATAGTCTTTATGTAGGGAAAGCTAGAGCACTTAATTTTGCGTTTCTGGCTACTTTCCATGCGGGAGTCAAGTTCCATCTTCATCAAGGCTAGTAGAAATTCTTCATAGCTTTTGTCGCTTCCCAGTTGGCGAACTACGTTGGCATAATGATTGAAAGTCGGTAACCGCAACTGCTTTGAATAGAGCTCAATGGCTTGCTCATGAGCATTATTCATTGATTAGCCACCCCGTACTTTTCATCATATTTCTTCAAATCAGTTTGGGTAATCCCAATCTCACTTTTAAGATATATGACGGAAGACTTTACCGGTTCATTTAAATAAGTTCTTACCATATCTACTGAAGGAACAACCCGACTAGGGATAAGTCGCTTGATGGCTAGGATTCGTTCTTCTCCATAATCCACACATAAACGGAGGAGTTTAACCATCTCCTTGTTTCCGCCGGGTAGTTGACTACCCCAGTGCAACAGCTCTTGGGTGAGGGTCTCCTTAACGGGCCTGGCATTGGACACAGAACGAGGTTTTCTCTCTAGTAGATCAATGTAATGCTCTAAGCGATACTGAGTCTTACCAGAGCCATATTGACGAGAATAGGTTGCAATTACAGTTCCCTCATGCAAGATACTAATACTATTTGCGTAGCCTTTTATCGTAACGTCCTTACGAAGATATTTCGTAGGGACAGAATAGTTGTTTTTCTCGTAACGGATCGTGGAGAAATCATCGACCTTGGCTATGGCTGTTTTACTTGTATCAAACCGGTATTTCGGAATAGCATTTAAGAACTTGGCTTCTTCTTGGTACATTACACAGACAGGATCTTGGCGGTGTTCAACCGTGTGATTCTCCCGATAGTGAATGCAAGCGTTCCAAAGTTTACAATTCAATTCCTCCATGTCAGCTACTCTGGGGACAGGCACCAGGAAGTTCCTTCTGGAATAACCGACTAAGTTCTCTACAAGACTTTTCTCGTTGCCACTCGCCGGATTACAAAAGTCTAGAGAAAATGCATAATGGGAACTGAATGAAAGATACTTATTCTGGGGCTTTGCATGAATGCCAAATCCTTCTTTCACAGCCACTTTAGCATTATCAAAGATTAATCGCCTTGGCGTACCACCAAAGAAATCAAACATAAGTTGCTGAGCTTCTAAGAATGCTTCTTGGTTGGCAGCTTTGTATACTTGAACAAATATATCGCAGCTATAGCATAATCTGCCACAGAATGTATACAGCTTGGTCTTTTGACCCTCAATATATACGGTGGCTTCACCCCAGTCGATTTGCACAGCTTCCCCGGGCGCATACGAAAGAGGAACACTGCTTTGTGGTGGAACGGTTCTTTCGCCTTTAAGAGTTCTAACGACTGTGCGTACAGAGGAATATGAACCATCGAAATCTCTTTCAGAGACTAGCCGATCATAAATTCTCTTAGCTGTGTGCTTCTGCTTTTTTAGGTTTTCATCGTCATCTTGTTTAAAGCAGCTCAGAACAAAAGATTTGATAGCATCTGTGATTACAACAGGTTTTCGTTGATAAACTTTTCGCACGTCCGGATGAGTGGCTCCTTCGCAGTACTTTTTAACGGTTGGTCTTGAAATATTTAAGCTTTTTGCTATAGATCGTATGGATTCTCCATCGATATAGCGGGTACGAATTGCTGAATACATGTCCACTTCAATGATCACACCTTTCATTCCTCCCTGTAGAATATTTGATATTATTCTACAGGATTCTATGTCAGGTGGTAAACTAATTCGCTGTCAAAAGGTGCTGAAGTGGTACACTTTTACATTATCATTCACATACTATTTTATGCGCTTTTCGCATAAAAGTCAATATGCAATTATCGCATACTATAAAATAGTGTTGGGGTGAACACAATGTACCAACGATTACGCGATTTAAGAGAGGACAGGGATTTGACCCAGCAAGAGCTTGCAAACTTGCTGAAGGTAAGCCAAACAACCTATTCAAGATATGAAAGCGGTGCCCTTGATATTCCTAGTACCTCGCTTATTAAACTTGCCGAATTCTTTAAAACCAGTATCGACTATCTGGTGGGACTGACCAATAATAATAAACCCTATCGCTAAGGGAAGTGCAGAGTTTTTCTTTCAAGCTCTCCGTTACGCTCAGGTTCCAGGACTCTCTCTTTTCCTGTCTACGCTTCGCAATACATGTACCGTGCACCACTCAAGACTCGGTACTTGACTGCTGGCTAGGCTTTATCAAGGCGCCTATTTCAAAACGCATGTGCTCATTGAGCTTAGCAAGGCGTAACCGACACAATTCCGATGGGACGGAGGAATGTGATCGAGCATAAACTCAAGCCAGCTTAAAATGTCGAATTATTGAAGAAAAGAGATGACCCTGCGCGGAACAGTGAGCAACAGCGAGCTGTTATGCCGAGTACTAACAAAATCTAACCCCTGAGTGATCACCGACATTAGGTACTTTCTAGTATACCGGCTTCCACTTCTGTATGAACCCCAATTCTCAATAATTCGTTCTCTACATACAGGCGATAACGTTCAACCCTCGGCTCAGAAAAGTAGCCCAAGGTTTTCTCGGTAGTGACAAATGAGTCCTGACGAATACCCATATAAACACGATAACTGCTCCAGGTGTAATCGATCGGCAGCTCTGTCATATTAGCCCGTACAGGGTTTAAGTGTATATATTTACCAATTTCCAAGTGATACTGATCAGTTTCAATAAGTTCAGACTTAAAACGATCCTGGAAGAGGTGTCCTACAAAGTTATATTTATTATTAAAATACTGAGCGTAAAGCAAGTTTATCCTTTTCATGATTATGCTTATGTTAATGTCCGCAGTCTCTATATGTAAGTGAACATGATTTGTCATAAGGGAATATGAATGCAAGTAAAAATTATACTCTTTCTTAGGTTCTCTAAGGAGAGTGAGATAGACCTGCCTATCCTCATCGTCTCTATAAATGTCATGCCTATGATTCCCGCGGCACATGATATGATAATTAGCCCCCC
>DASRMA010000145.1:0-10173 GCA_035648155.1 Desulfosporosinus sp. | reverse complement strand
TGGGTTAAGCCAGTAAATATTATCCCGCCATTTTGGTGAAGAAAGGGTTTGATATGAGGGTTGTGACAATTAGTCGGGATGCCGCATTTTGCGGGATAAGATCTGTTATCCCGATAGCGGGATAACACCACCCGGCGTGCGAATTTCCCGCACCGGGCTCTTCGGAAATTGATTCACAGTATTGCGTGCACTTTCAAGTCTGAGTACGGTAGTGAAAGTTTAGGACGCACTAGATGAAACAAAGACTTTATTCTTTGGAATTTATCCCAATCAACGTATCCTTTACTACATCTGCTACTAAGCATCCTTCGCCAGTACCATTCTGTTCTGTGGTAGGTTTTATACAGTGACTTAAGGTTTCCTCCCATACCATAGTAATTATAGTGGCCCCGTAAGACTGAGTTAATCTTCTCTGTTTGCTCCTTGATTGGCCAGTGTCTAATTTCGCGCATCAGTTCCTGCAGTTTGTTGATGCTTCTTTTAAGCCTCGTCTTTTCGGTCTTCCTCCCTACCATGAAGTTACCTTTCCTGTTTCTTGTACAGTAGTGAGTAAATCCAAGGAAATAAATTGTTTCCAACTTTCTTCCCTTTTCTAAAGCATGTCTGCTTGCGAAACGTCCAAATTCAACCAGCCGTGTTTTGTTGGGTTCCAAGGTTAACGAGAATTTCTTCAGCCTTTCCTTTAGAACTTCATGGAAACGAATTGCGTCTGCACGAAATTGGAAGCATACCATAAAGTCGTCAATATATCGGATTAGATAGGCTTCGCCTTTTAATCTTGGCTTAACTACCTTTTTAAACCACAGGTCAAGTACATAGTGCAGATAAAGGTTACTTAGCAAGACACTAATAGATCCACCCTGAGGTGTACCCATTTCATTGGGATGTAATTCTCCGTCTTCCACTACTCCTGCTTTTAACCATCGCTTAATCAGAGTAATGATTCTTGGGTCAGCGACTCTGTGCTCGACGAATTGTAACATCCAGCCATGGTCTAGACTTCCAAAGAAGTTCTTTAAGTCTGCCTCTAACACCCAGCTAACTTTCTTTCCTGCAACTATCTCGTTTAGAGTCGCGAGCGCATTATGTGCTCCCCTTCGTGGTCTCCCACCAAACGAGCACTTAAGAAAGTCTTGTTCATAGATTGCGGATAGTACTTCTGCAGTACTCCGCTGTAGTGCTCTAATCCACAACTGTCGGAACTCCTATGGGACGTTTTTCTGCCTTGCCCGGTTTCGGTATCCATACTCTTCTAACTGCTGGGGGCTTATAGCTCTTCTTGTGGATTGAACTTATGACGTCTTCACTCCACAACTGAAAATCCTTTGCCGTTTCCTCTACAGTTATTCCGTCTATTCCCGGTGCCGTTTTCTTCGACATATGGTCTAAACTCTCCCATAGTAATTCCTTGGTTATATGGTGTGCTAGGGAGGTGAACTTAAAATTTGTTTCCACTTGAGCTTTTACTGCTATTCTTTCCAGATTCGTTTTCATGACTGGGTTCCTCCTTACTTTGTATTAAGGCCCGAATCCTCCCTTTGTATGGAGCTCATGTTTCCTTGAAAAGACTCATTTTCCGCTGACTGCTTCCCCATGTAGCCGGCTTTCCCGTCCTCGGAGTACTATGAGTTAATCCGACTCCCCGCCAGTCTTCAGCCTTCCTCTTTTTCGATTGGTAAGACTTACCGGCCATTGCCCGGGACCGACTGGGTCTCCCAAGTTCCTGCCACATCTCTCCCTACATGCCATGTTCTCTGACCCCGACAGGCCCTCTGGAATCTCACCACTAATGATTCCTTTGTATTGACTTCCGTGTACTTAAGCACTGCACTTTGCTCGTTTCCGAGCCGTAATTTAACGGGGCTGAATGTTCTTCAGGAGTTACGGTCCTCCCTCTGGCCTATAGGGTTCTCTGTGTACACTTCACTTTGCTGTTACCAGCTTCGGCGCAACACTCGATATGGGTGGTTGGTTAAACCTTGCCCAACAAGGACTCTCACTGATCGTATTCGAGTTTGCGAATCTCTTTCGTTAAGGTTCTTAGTTTTGGCATTAAGTTCTTGGCTTTAACCTTAATCATTTCTATAGAAGAATCTGCAATCTTGAAGTCACCCAATCTGTCTGCCCCCTCTACATTTTTACTTTTACCTATGGATATTCAATAGTAAAAAAATAGAAGCAAGCTCGTGAGGAGAAAACGATCATTCAAATTTGGGTTTTTAATGATATCACCGTAGAAATTATTCCACCTTCCCAAACACAAGGATTATCCATGAATTATCAGGGAATATTATTTACGAGCCATGTAACTTCACTTCTTACACGTCGTCGATACAATGGTACACATATGGGCTTGAAGTAAATTGGAATTCTGCTAAAAGATCCAGGGGTTCCCCTTGCCATGACTCAAGATTTTCCCATGTAGGAGATATTATAGAAGGACTGTAGTTAAACCCTTATATTTCAACGAGGATGTAAACACAAGGTAAAAAATAAATAAAGAACAATGTTACTGAATTAATTGTGTGGATTACCCAACCAAAGAAGCGTACTAGGAGGGAATATGCAAGCCTACGATGATATCTTCCAGCAACTAGTTAAAGCGGCCTATCAGGGGAACTTAAATGAAACTATTGAAAAGATCCGACAATCTGGTAAGGCTGATGAAGAGAAGCTCGAACTCCTCCTCCATCCTGAGAACTTACCTCCAGTAGTGCACCTTGAGCAGGACAATTATTCTTGCTCGCAAAGTTCTTCCCCTTGTCAAGTTGCCTGTTTATTTTCAGCCATCAAAAAGGATGCAAACGGGCATGTCATTATCTCTGCTGAGGCGTGTGTAGGGTGTGAACTTTGCATAGAAAGCTGTAAAAACGGGCATCTAGTGGATCGCAAAGATTTCATCCCACTCTTTGAGGAACTTTCATCTGGGAAACATCCAGTTTATGCAATGATTGCCCCTGCTTTTATCGGTCAGTTTTCTTCCGATGTTACCCCAGGTAAACTACGTACGGCGTTTAAAAAGATAGGATTTGACGGCATGATGGAAGTTGCTCTTTTCGCCGATATCCTCACTTTGAAAGAAGCTTTTGAATTTGATCGAGCCATTAAAGAAGACCAAGACTTCATGTTGACGAGCTGCTGCTGCCCAATGTGGGTTGCGATGATCCGTAGAACTTATTCCACACTAATCCCACATATGCCCGCTTCCGTCTCCCCAATGATTGCCGGTGGTCGGGTAATTAAACGCCTGCATCCTGGGGCTAAGACTGTTTTTATTGGTCCCTGTATTGCTAAAAAAGCTGAGGCAAAAGAAGTCGACATTCGAGATGCTGTAGATTTTGTCCTAACGTTTCAGGAAATTACCCAAATCTTTGATGCTGCGAAGATTTACCTTCCTGCTCTTGAGGAAGATGACCGAGAGCACTCCTCACGTGGAGGGCGGATCTATGCCCGTACCGGTGGCATTAGCACGGCTGTTTGTGATACCCTTACCCGACTTCGTCCAAATCGCACCATTCCGTTGCGCTCAGAACAGGCGGACGGCATCGTTGCCTGCAAGAAAATGCTTAAAGATACAATAAATGGTAAAATTAAGGCAAATTTTTTAGAAGGAATGGGGTGCACCGGCGGATGTGTAGGCGGACCTAAATCCTTAATTCATGTCGACCAGGCAACTAAGTATGTGGACAGTTATGGAAATAAAGCGCTTTATGACACTCCTGCTGATAACCCCTCTGTCTTAAAATTACTTGACCACCTTGGTTATAAAACACTCGAATCCTTTCTTAATGACCCGGAATCGATGTTTACCCGGAGATTCTGAGTTCGGATTAGCATAGAGCGTTCCCCCCTTACAGATAAGAAATTCTCAAAAATGGTTTTGAAACAAACCATGAATGTTTTTTGTTTTAACCCTAAGGGCTACAGGAAGCGAGAAATCGGTAAAAAGATCTTACATGTTGCCAAACATAGCAAACCTTTGCTTGTGTGGCATTCGCTTTTTTTGTCCATAAAATCCTCCTCAATTCGTTTTTTGATATCTTGAATTATGTGTCAGATTGTTTTGATACCCAGCAAGAAACTACTTTGAACATATTCAGCTTATACGTTTGTGTTTGGAATGTTTTATCTTCGGACAGATCATACTAAATTCATGAAGGAGGGATGTCAATTTATGAGTGACCAAAAAAATATTAGGGAACACCTTATGCTTAGGCCTATCGAACAACATACAACGGCGGCTTGGGCAAATATCGAAAAAGTTAAGGAAATATCGAACGTATCAATCCCCAGCGAAATTGAAGTATGGAATGCAAAAGAGTGGGTCGACACAAATCAAAAATAGTTAACTAAACCTCACTTGAATCGAAGTAATTCAAACGAGCGGATCGCCTAGTGCGGCCGCTCGTTTGAATTTTTCTCCGGATTTAATACTGCATTTCAGTGAGTCGTTTATAGGTCTGATATCGTTCTAATGCATGGTGTTCAGCTACCTTAAACAGTTCATCAGCAATGTCAGGGAAGGTGGAACTTAATTGGGCGTAGCGGGCTTCACCTAGGATGAAGTCCTGAAAGGAACCAGATGGTTCTTTAGAATCTAAAATGAAAGGGTTCTTACCTTCTTCTTTTAGAAGGGGATTATGTCGGTAGAGATGCCAATATCCTGCATCAACCGCTTTCTTCTCCTCCGCAATCGTGGTCCCCATCCCGGTCTTGATCCCATGGTTGATGCAAGGGGAGTAAGCAATAACAAGAGAGGGCCCTTTATAATTTTCTGCTTCCGTAAGGGCTTTGATCGTTTGATTCATATTGGCTCCCAGAGCAATTTGAGCTACATAGATATAGCCATAGCCCATCGCCATCATGCCGAGATCCTTTTTACGGATCTTTTTACCTGCTGCCGCAAATTTAGCAACGGCAGCTGTCGGTGTGGATTTAGAGGACTGGCCGCCTGTATTGGAATAGACTTCTGTGTCGAGTACGAGGATGTTGATATCGTCTCCTGAAGCCAAGACATGATCCAATCCTCCGTAGCCGATATCATAAGCCCAGCCATCCCCTCCGATCATCCATTGTGACCGTTTTATAAAGTAATCTTTTTTAGCTAAGATTGTTTGGACGAGCACCTTGTCGGACTCTGGAACAGACTTTAGGGCAGCTAAAACCTTTGCCGTCGCAGTCTTGGAGGCTTCCCCATCATCCTTTCCAGTAAGCCATTCTTGGAAGGTGGCTTTAAGGTCTTCAGGGATGGGGGTCTCTAAGGATTGTTTAACTAAATTCGTCAAATTATCTCGGATTTGTTTGACGCCAAGGTACATCCCATACCCATATTCGGCGTTATCTTCAAACAACGAATTAGCCCATGCAGGACCCTTGCCCTCTGCATTTGTGCTATAAGGGACGGAAGGTGCACTGGCGCCGTAAATGGAGGAACAACCCGTTGCATTGGCAATCATCATACGATCTCCGTACAGTTGAGTAATGAGTTTGATGTAGGCTGTTTCTCCACACCCTGGGCAAGCTCCGCTGAATTCAAAGAGCGGACGCAGAAACTGACTGCCTTTAACACTCTTTGGATCCATTAGGCCTCTCTTCTCTGTAACGGCGTCGGCAAAGTACCAGTTGTCCGATTGTGCCTCGATTTGAGGTTCGGCCTGCTCCATGATTATGGCTTTACCTGGTGCAGGACAGATATCAGCACAGTTGCCACATCCCGTACAATCAAACGGATCAACTTGAATTCGATAGTGCAAGCCTTCTAAGCCTTTACCGAGTGGTTTTTTCGTATGGAAAGTCTCTGGGGCTTTGGCCTGCTCCTCACTACTGAGTAAGAAGGGTCGAATAGTGGCGTGCGGACAAACTATGGAACACTGGTTGCACTGAATACACTTGTCAATTTGCCACTCAGGGACCATGACAGCAATCCTTCGTTTTTCATAAGTTGTTGTACCCACGGGGAAGGTGCCATCTTCCATTCCCACGAAAGTACTGACGGGAAGATCGTCTCCTTCATTCCGGGCCATGGGACGTTGAATGTTCGTGATAAAATCAGGTTCGTCAAGCGTCGGGATTCCCTCTGATTCGGCATTGGCCCAGGACTCAGGGATCGTCACCTTTATTACAGATTCTATGCCACGGTCCACAGCGGTAATATTCATGTCCACAATTTTCTGGCCCTTTTTTCCGTAGGTTTTCGCAATGGATTCTTTTAAGTAGTTTGCGGCATCTTCAACAGGAATAACATTGGCTAACTTAAAGAAGGCGGCTTGCATAATCATATTTATTCTTCCTCCTAGACCAATCTCGGAGGCAATTTTAACGGCATTAATAATATAGAAATTTATATTATTTTTGGCGATATGTCGTCGTAGCGAGGCTGGGAGCTCATCGTCCAATTCTTCGGGTTTCCAGGGGCAATTTAAAACAAACGCTCCGTTAGGCTTAAGCCCTTTTAATAAATCATAGTTGTAAATAAAGGATTTGTTATGGCAGGCAATGTAATCTGCATGAAACACCAAGTAGGTAGATTTTATGGGCTTATTGCCAAAACGCAAATGGGAAATGGTTGTGCCACCGGACTTTTTACTGTCATAAGAAAAGTACCCTTGGGCATAAAGGGGGGTCTTATTGCCGATGATCTTAATAGCAGTTTTATTGGCCCCGACTGTCCCATCAGAACCTAAGCCATAAAACCTACAGCTGATGGTTCCTTTAGGAGCTGTTTCTACAAGATCTACCTCAGGAAGTGAGGTGTTCGTGACATCATCCATGATTCCAATGGTAAAACCATCTTTGGGGTGTGCTTGTTTGAGATTATCATAGACCGCAATTATCTGGGAAGGACGGGTATCCTTAGAACCTAGGCCGTAACGACCACCTATAATGAACGGCTTTATTTCGCTCTTCGAGAACAGATGAACTACATCAAGGCATAAAGGTTCAGCAAGCGATCCTGGCTCTTTGGTGCGATCGAGGACGGCAATTTTCTTGACTGTTTTCGGGAGAACATTAAAAAAGTATTTTGCTGAGAATGGCCGATAGAGGTGTACTTTAATAACCCCAACCTTTTCTCCTTTGGCCATGAGGTGGTCAATAGTTTCCTCAATCGTCTCGCAGACAGAGCCCATGGCGACGATAACATATTCCGCATCCAGGGAACCGTAATAATCAAAGGGATGATACTCTCTACCTGTAATATTCTTAATTTCATGCATATAGTTTTCTACAATGTCCGGAACCGCACTATAGAAAGGGTTAGCGACTTCGCGGCCTTGGAAATAGATGTCGGGGTTTTGGGCAGTCCCTCGCACAACTGGGTGCTCTGGTGTTAGAGCATGATCACGAAAGGCTTGAATGGCCTGCCAATCAACAATCTTGGCAATTTCCTGTTCATTAATCACTTCAATCTTCTGAATCTCATGGGAGGTTCGGAACCCGTCAAAAAAATGCAGAAAAGGCACTCGTGATTTAATCGTACAAAGATGAGCAGTGTAAGCTAAATCATGAGCTTCTTGAACACTTGAAGAAGCAAGTAGGGCAAAGCCGGTCTGGCGACAAGCCATAACATCTTGGTGGTCGCCAAAGATAGACAAAGCATGTGCAGCAATAGCACGAGCAGTCACGTGAAACACTGTTGGTAACAGTTCTCCAGCAATTTTGTACATATTAGGGATCATTAACAGGAGACCTTGCGAAGCGGTATAGGTAGTTGAGAGCGCCCCTGCTGCCAAAGAACCGTGTAAGGCACCGGCGGCACCAGCTTCAGACTGCAATTCGGATACTATTACTGATTGACCAAATAAATTCTTCATTCCATGTGCAGACCATTCATCGACACCTTCAGCCATCGGAGTAGAAGGTGTAATCGGAAAGATCGCAGCTACCTCGGTTAATGCATAAGAAGCCAATGCGGCGGCTTGATTTCCATCCATGGTTTTCATTACTTTAGACAAGTAAATAGTCCTCCTTTATTTTTGGTTAAAGCCTTAATAAAAACTTGACGGGTTTATAACGCAAGCTGATGCCCTTGAGTGGCTCCTTAATCTCGAGTTATTTGATGCTAAGCTCCCTGTCGTTCAACTTTTTGTTCCGTAAGACCGGTTCCAACACTGGCAGTGATAGTAATCGACCACTTCCCACACCGATCTCCCCACATCGCCAGACTTATCCCATCCTGCATGATTTCTACAACCTCACATCGGTTTGCGCATCCAGAGCATTCAAAACTCTTTGCCTGGAATTGAGCCTCGCCCAAGTGTAAGCCACGAAATTTAGTCTCTATTTCTACTTGCCGACCCACTTTTTCCTGGGCTAAGTACGCCGCCCCTAAGGCACCCATAACTCCAAAATGTTCTGGCACAATAATCGGTTGCCCTAACTCTTCTTCAAATGCTTTACGTATTCCGGGATTCGCGGCCACACCTCCCTGGAAGAAAATTGGTCCTCGTATATCTTTGTTCTTACCTACGTTATTAAGATAATTTCTCACCATTGCCTGACATAGACCTGCCAAAATATCTGGGAGAGAATGTCCTAACTGCTGTTTATGGATCATATCTGATTCGGCAAAGACAGAACAGCGCCCTGCAATCTGCACTGGATGTATTGCTTGTAAGGCTAACGGACCGAATTCTTCAATGGGTATGCCCAGTCTCGCGGCTTGCTGG
The DNA here is from genome assembly GCA_035648155.1 of Desulfosporosinus sp. GTDB lineage: Bacteria > Bacillota > Desulfitobacteriia > Desulfitobacteriales > Desulfitobacteriaceae > Desulfosporosinus. The sequence continues at coordinate 1,507 of DASRMA010000145.1, read as the reverse complement.
TCTAGAAACGACCCCGTTCCGGCCGCACAGACGGTATTCATAGCGAAATCAGAGACAACACCATCCCTGAGAATAATGATTTTCGAGTCCTGTCCACCAATTTCGAGAATCGTTTGTACCTTAGGATTAACGCGAGAAGCTGCCACCGCATGCGCCGTAATCTCATTTTTCACGACATCTGCTCCTAATAATGTCGCCGCAAGCTGACGAGCGCTTCCCGTGGTTCCCACCCCAATAATTTCGGCTGAATCTCCCATCTTAGACCTCAGTAATTTAATTCCTTCTTGAATTGTTTGCATGGGTCGACCTTGTGTTCTCAGATATAGAGCCTCTTTCAACGTATTGTCTGGGCTCAGCAACACTATATTTGTACTCACTGACCCAACGTCGACCCCTAGAAAGTACTTATCTTTCCCCAACACTAAGCACTTCCCCTCTTCTTTGTTCAATTCTTGGTTCAATGTTTGCCCTTTGCAGCAAATCTACAAAAGCCTCTAGGCGCGTTTGCATCCCTGCATGTCCCGTATGTTCATCGACAATCAGTGTCATAATGGGCACTTTGTATTCCTCTTGTACTTTTGGCAAAATACTGGCTGCCACAATCTCAGGCATGCAAGATAAAGGGTACACTTGAATGATCCCATCAAAGCCTTCCTTCGCAAATTTCACCGCTGCTCCCACTGTTTCCTGACCATGTCCCCCTACAAAATGTGGTAAATAGGGTTTTGCATGAACTGGATAGGATTTAATTGACCTGTATCCTGGGGCCATACCTTGAAATACATGGTTGCCAACCCACCCTGATAGGTATATTGAACGATCTACCTCCACACCTAAACGCCCCAGTTCTACCTCCATACCCACTGAGCTATAAGTATCTAGAATCGTATAAATTTCCCCGATAATCCCAATGCGCAGAGGATTGCAAAGCAGTTCAGAAGGGCTCAGTGCCTCTTGTCGTTCACGAATACTTTCTTGTACCCATCGAACTGTATCTTTAACCCCATATTCAGTCATAGTCTGCGCTAAGCGTAGTTTGGCATCCTCATACAATTTCTCGGTTCCCCTGAAATCCGGAAGCCTTGGTCTTGCTGCATGAATCAAATCTTCAACTCGGTCTAACGCAACACTTTTAAGATAGGAGAATCGTAAGGCCTTAAGAATCTTTACCCAGGAATTCTTTGATCCCGCTAAATAGCGGATTCGTTGGGCAAGCCCAAGTAAACTTCCATCAGGCGGCTCAAGCGTCACCAGATCATAAGAATATCCTGCATCTCGAAGAATTTGCCGTTCGATTTCACCATAATATCCAAAACGACAGGGACCTATCCCTCCCGTAATTACAATCGTATCCGCGCCCTGATCGGCGGCTTCAATATAATTACCCAGATTTAATTTCATGGGTAGACAAGCCGATTCTGGTGACAGCCTTGTACCTAACTCCAAGGTTCGTTTACTATTCATGGGTGGGACCACCACTTCAACATTGAGGGACTCAAAGAGCGTT
>DASRMA010000144.1:0-26755 GCA_035648155.1 Desulfosporosinus sp. | reverse complement strand
CAAATACCGATCTTTGAGGCAATACAAAAAATCATAAATCATCAGCCGGTTCTTGCTTGAACAGTGTAGGCATAGATTACCGCCTAGTAGCAAGGATCAGAAAATAGCGCCTAAACCCAGAAGAATATAGGCGCATATTTTCTGATCCTTGCTTTTATGATAATGGGGTATTTACTTGGTGATGGGGCAATATACAGTATTTGACCTCTGACCTCTGACCTCTGACCAGTAACCTTTGTTTACCTACTTAAAAAAATAAAATATTAATCGTTTACCAGGGCATGGGGCAAAAAGTTATTTTGCTAAGCAATAAAAATCATGCAGCGGATTGGGATTTGAGCAGATTTTGTCAATGAAATCTATTTGCAAGGGGTACAACGGAGAAATTGTTATCTTTTTCAGCGAGGATACTTAATGAACTTGACGATTTCCTTGACGGCTATTTTCTGTTGCTCCTCTCTGGTGATACTCGCTTGCCCATCTCCCTTTTGCTCGCCGTAGTTGCCAAAATAAGCATGATTTCCTCCAATGATTTCAAGTTTGTTGGTAGTGGTCTCCAGTTTTGTTTTATCAAGCGCAATATCTTCACTACCATAGATCGCGAGTGTTGGAACCTCAGAAGCATTGACGGGGTAAGCACCTAATAAAATGAGTCCTTTTACTTTAGCGCTATTTCCCCCCATATAACTGCTAGCCATTGCGCCGCCTAAGGAGTGTCCTGCTAAGTACCAATTTTTAATTTCTGGCATTTTACTATAAACTTTGTCCGCGGCGTTTACATCAAAGACAGCCAGATTTAGGGGCATTTTCAGTAAGACACACGTAATACCCTCATTAGAAAGTTGCGTTAGCAGCGGTGCATAAGCGCTATATTGGACTTTACCTCCAGGGTAGAAAATAACAGCGGTATCCTTCAAGTTTTCCGTAGGAGAACGAAACACAATCATATCTTCAGCATTTTGTACTAACTTAGAGCCTGTCGAAAAGGCCTTAAGTGCATTATAGTCTGCTCTTGAATAATCAGAGGCATAAATATAAAATCCAACCAATAGAAAAGTAATGATCGTTGTTAAGCTAATAAGGGTGACCTTTAGAGCGGTCTTATTAATTTTCATGAACTTTACCTCGCTTACAGTATATCGTTGTAAAACTGTTTCAACTATAGGAAAGTATTGTAAAGTAAAGTTTGAATTTGAGAAGATAAGATCCAGCTTTGAGTCCCGCGTAGGTTCCGGTCTTGCTTGCTTCTGATGCTTCAAATTAGGTTAATGGACACATTCTCTGTGTTGATGGCAGTTGGATGGCTTATTAGAAATATTTTTCAGTTTAGTCATAGCTGTCGCCTGAAGGCGGGAGCTTTTTTTAAGTCTAAGAAGGTCTGAAACAGGTGCAGCTATAAAGTTGCCGATGGAAGAGGAAGCGATCAAGAGAGCCGACCGCGGTGAATATGAAGGAAGTCTGTAAGTGCTGGAAGAAAGCATAAACGCCTTGAATTCGCTAGCCCTTGAGACCAATGATCAGGAACTCCGGGCGGAAATTATGGAGCTGAATTCATCTCTCCAGTTCATGTCTGAAGATAATTATGATAAATCGGTTCGTAAGAAGATGTCCTCTCAGGCTTATCAGCAGAGGAGCGGTCATACCTTGTAATGATATGGCTGGCTATTCACAGCCATTTATAAGGAAATTGGAAATTTGACCATAGAATTGCAGGTTAATTAAGAAAAAGTGTAGAAATAACGTAATAACAGAAATTCGACCCTACAACGAAAAGAATGGAGTCAACCCATGCATGAAGGACACAGAAGCAGATTAAAAAATCGTTTTATAGAAGAAGGACTGGACGGCTTTGAAGATCATCAAATCTTAGAACTTCTGTTGTTTTACGCCATACCGAGAAGGGATACCAACGAACTCGCTCATGCCTTAATTCATAAATATGGGTCTTTGTCTGGAGTCTTGGAAGCGGATCCCAAAGACTTGGGGTCTATTCCTGGTTTGGGAGAAAACTCAGCCGTTTTGTTGGCACTTATACCTTCTTTGGCACGAATTTATCTAAAAGACCGTTGGGGAACAAGGCCTGTCCTCAATAGTACTGCCAAAGCTGGGGAATATATCTTATCACTCTTTGCTGGAAGGACGTACGAAGTGTTTTATGTCATCTGTCTGGATGCCCAGCATAACGTGATCTATCCAGCGCTCGTCCATGAGGGGACCATCGATCAGGCACCGGTTTATCCAAGGATCATTGTGGAAACGGCCTTGAGACATAAAGCCCATAGCGTAATCTTGGCTCACAATCACCCTGGAGGAAGCCCTACTCCTTCGCCACAAGATATTGAAGTGACGAAGAGAATCCGGGTTGCTTTAGAGCCCATTTCAATTACTGTGCTTGACCACATCATAGCTGCTGGGCATGTCTATGTTAGTTGTTCGGAAAAGGGACTGATTTAATTTCGTTTAAATAATAGGGTGAATGAGAACAATAACCGATATAGCTTAAATTTGGAAGTGATACAGTGGACCAACAATACTTATCGAATCTCACGCGTGAAACCTATTTATATTATGAACTGAAGCAAGTTGCCAAGCTAACCTTGGATGGTCTTTCACCTTTAGAAATAAGAACAAAAATTAAGAATGAAAACCTATTCCAGTGTACCACCCATAAGGGCGTCGATAGACTATTAAGTGCTACCCATAAGCGGGTAGCAGTTTTAGATAAAATAATGTTGAACCTGTTGGTACGCGGATCCCTGCATATCAGCAAACTTGTGGCCTTAATCGCTATCATGAAAACGAATCAGTTGTTTTTGGAGTTTATAGAAGAAGTCTACCTGGAAAAAATACGGTTAGGCGAACAAGAACTAGAGCCTAGGGATTTTCGCATATTTTTTAATAATAAAGCAGAGCAAAGTCCCAATGTAGCAGGATGGCAAGAATCCACCCTCAAGAAATTGTCGCAGGTCTATAGTAAGATACTCTGTGAGGCGGGTCTGATCAATAATACTCATAAGAAAATGCTAACTCCACCTACTATTGAAGAAGAACTACTCGCCCATCTGAGAACAATAGGCGATGTTAGACTTATTATTGCTATGACAGGAGGGAGAATGTAATGTCTTTGATCAGAGATCGCTTGAATAAGATACTGGAAAAAATCCAAGCCCCTGCCTTTTTAGCGAACAAGGGTTTAGGCAACGAAATCGGCTTTTACATCTTTGACTATGATGCCCGTGACGAACTCTTGGTTCGAGAGCACATCGCCTACTTAAAACGCACCTTAAATTCCGGACCATCGAGCCGAAAGATCATTGAATTTGACCTATATGAAATGATTCTAGATTTGTTGCGCAGGGAAGAGGTTTTAGCGGATTTGCCCCAGATGGAGGAGGAACAGGGGTCGGCCTACCTTGCTGAAGCCTTACAAGATATAGCCAGTCCTGAAGTGTATATCGAACTGATTGCTGATCAGGTTGAGGGATCGGATATCGTCTTTCTTACGGGAGTGGGGAAAGCCTGGCCTATGGTCAGATCCCATAACATCCTCAATAATTTACACCACGTCTTAGATAGGGTGCCCGTTATCATGTTTTTTCCAGGCAATTATGACGGTGCAGAACTGAAATTATTTAATAAACTCAAAGATGACAATTACTATAGAGCTTTTCGTCTGATCGAAAAGTAGGAATCGGGAGGAGAAATCATGAAATTAGAAGCAATCTATGAAAAATGGATTGGCAGGGATATCAAAGGCGTTATCAAGGTTGGACAATTAGAACAAGAAGAAATCTTTCAAGAGTTAGATGAATATGTCGTGACGAAAGAGCTCAACCGGCACTTCGCCTCTTTCTTTGATGCGTACATAAAAGGGATCAATCAACCGACCGATGAGATGGGCGTCTGGATCTCCGGTTTCTTCGGATCTGGTAAATCTCACTTCCTAAAGATCATATCCTACATATTAGATAACCAAGAGGTGGCAGGAAGAGATGCCGTCAGCTTCTTTGACAGCAAAATTAAGGACCCTCTCTTACTGGCTAATCTTAAACGAGCAGGACAAGCCCCTGCGAAGGTCGTCTTATTCAACATAGATTCCAAAAGTGACTATGGTACTGGTAGTCAGAAAGACGCCATTCTCAAGGTCTTTATTAAAGTCTTTTATGAGATGCAAGGCTTATATGGAAGTAAACCCTGGGTTGCAGATATGGAAAGCCTGTTAGTTAAAGAAGGAAAATACGAGGCGTTCAAAACGATCATTCAGGACAAGACGGGTGATATCTGGGAAAATCGCAGACGGCGTGTCTTGTTTGACAGAGATATTATTGTGAACGCTCTGATGGAAGTGCGGAGCTGTTCCAAGGATTCTGCGCTAGAATGGTTTAATAACAAGGACAACAATTTTACCATGAGCATCGGAGAATTCGCCTTGATGGTCAAAGCTTATCTGGAGGAGACAGGGCGCGACCATCATATCGTCTTTCTGGTCGACGAAATCGGACAATACATAGGCGACAACACTCAGATGATGCTTGACTTGCAGACTATCGTCGAAGAACTAGGCGCCAAATGTAAGGGTAAAGCTTGGGTGATCGTCACGTCACAGGAGGACATTGATGCTATCACCCCTAAAGTCAAGGGACGAGACTTCTCTAAAATTCAGGGTCGTTTCAACACACGTATCAACTTATCCAGCAGTAACGTAGACGAAGTCATCAAGAAACGTCTTTTAGAGAAAAAACCACCAGCGCGGGATACTTTAGGTATGCTTTATGAAGAGAGTAACGCTAAGCTACGCAATACTATTTGCTTTGCTTCAGGTACTGCGGAAATGAAAAACTTTGCCGATAAGGCAGACTTTATCGAGGTATATCCCTTTATCCCGTACCAATTCAACCTCTTGCAAAAAGTATTCTCGGGTATTCGAAAGCATGGCTCATCCGGCAAACACTTGGCAGAAGGAGAACGCTCCCTGCTCAGTGCCTTCCAAGAATCGGCACAGCTCTATCGACAGAAATCAATCGGGGCGCTTATCCCATTTTACACGTTTTATAATTCCATCGAAACCTTTCTTGATGGGTCGATCAGGCGAGTGATTGACCAAGCCCAGGAGAACAGCCAATTACACCCAGAAGATCTCGATGTCTTGAAACTTCTGTTCATGATCAAATACGTTAAGGAAATTTTGCCCAAGATAGATAACCTAGCAACCTTAATGGTCACGAAAATTGATGAGGATAAAATTTCTCTCAAAGAGCGCATTGCAAAATCCCTCAGAAGGTTGGTTCAAGAAACTCTGATCCAAAAAGATGGGGACGAATATGTCTTCTTAACCGATGATGAGCAGGATGTTAACCGGGAGATCAAAAACATGCTGATTGACCCCAGTGACGTCAGTGGTAAAATCGGTGAGGTAATTTTCGAGGACATTTATCCGGACAAAAAGTACAAGTATAATAGCAAGTATGACTTCGCATTCAACCAACAGATCGATGATCGCTTCCGTGGTAAACAAGATGGAGAAATGGGGATTCGGATCATTACGCCATTTTTCGACCACTACAGCGAGTATGGAGAACAGGAATTTAAGAATTTATCGTTTGGTGGAGACAAAGTGGTCGTGAAACTCCCACCAGACCCGGACTTTTGGTATGAGATGGAAGAAGTCCTTAAGATTGAAAATTACCGCACCAAAACCGCCTCCATCAGCTTACCGGAAGCCATCCGCGCAATTATAGATAATAAAACCAGGGAGTTAAAAACCAAAAAGGAACGGGTTAAGATTTTATTGATTACGGCTATTACTGAAGCAGACATCTATATCAACTCTCAAAAAGTCGAGATCAAGAGCGGACAACCCGTTGAAAAAGTCAACAGGGCTTTTCAGTCTATGGTGGAAAGTATCTATACTAAGCTGAACTATATTAAGAAGTTTGTATCTGTCAATAGTGACCTGTGGCAAATCCTCACAGAGGATGATCGACAAATTAAACTGATTGAAGACGAGTCCAATCAATTAGCCTTGGACGAACTGAATCATTACATCGGGAGGAATCACGAACGAAATGTCCGAGTATCCATGAAAATGTTGCTTGACCACTTCAAGGCGGCACCCTATGGCTGGAAGGAAATTGACATCGCTGCACAAGTGGCTAAATTATTCAAGCTTCAAGAGATTAAGCTACAGTACGGTGCAGAATATCTCGAGATAACGGATCGAGAAATACCCAACTACTTAACCAAGAAAACAGAAGTGGAAAAATTAGTGATTATTACTAGGATTCAAGTCCCCCAGGAACTCTTGCACAAGGCTAGAAATATCGGACGGAATATTTTTGACCACAGCGCCCTGCCTCAGGACGAAGATAGCTTGATGATGGGCTTGAAAGACTTAATGGTTAAAGAAATGGGCGAAATTAACGGATCAATTAGTCGCTATCAGCATGGCAAATACCCTGGTAAGGATGCCCTGGATGTCTGCCTGACGGTCTTAAAGCAACTCTCTGAAATAAAAATTACACTGGAGTTCTATAATTCCTTACTCGAAAAGGAAAGCGAACTCAACTTAGCAATGCAGGATGTTAAAAAGGTCAAAGGATTCTTTAAAAACCAACTCCCCCATTTTGATAAAGCGGTTAAAATGCTGGAGATATACAAAGACAATGAGACGTATGTCCTAGATAAGGAGATCAATGAAACCGTCGGCAAAGTGAAGATGATCGTAGACAATCCAATTCCTTATTCGGAGATCATCCAATTACCAGCTTTAGTTGCTAAGTTCAATGACCGTTTTGTCCAGTTACTTCAGACAATCTGTCAGCCCATTAGAGTCCAAATCCAGGCAGACTATGCCCAAGTGAAGGATGAATTAAGTCAAGCTAAGGTGGACAACAGTTTTCAAGAGCGGATCAAAAAGCCCTTCGAGAATTTACTCGACAGAATAGATTCTGTCAATAATTTCTATAAAGCAATCGCCATGAAAACAGAAAGCGAAATTCTGAAGTTAAGGTCTTTTGAATCAATCGCCGAAATGAATCGACCTATCGATCCTCTGCCAACTCCAGATCCACAGCCTGATCCTGGGCCTGGAGGAACAGTAGCGCCACGCCCAATTCCGCCCGTCGTAGAACCACCGTCTCGATTTACTCAACATATTCAAATTGTTGAGCTGTTTAGATCCGCACCACTCATGACAACGGAGGCCGAAGTGGATGCTTTGACGAATGAATTCGGAAATAAGTTGAAGAAGTATATTCGGGAGAACAAAAATGTCAGACTTGTATAGTGGGAGGAAGAGCCTTGAATAAATCTGCCATTAAAAACTTTGCCGTCAGCGCTCGCAAGAAATTGATCGAGCAAGTCATGCAAGAGGCTTTTCAAATAGGCATTACGGCTAAAACTGTCACAGAGTTAAAGCAAGAAGCGGACCATATCATCCTTAACAATATCCCACAGGAAAAAGGCTTTAAGCTTCAACGGGATAAGCTGATCAAGGAGATCGAGCAAAAAGGGTATGATCAAGTCATGGAGGAGGTTGCCTATACCTGGTTTAACCGATTTATTGCTTTACGTTTCATGGAGGTCAACGACTATCTGCCCACAGGCGTAAGGGTCTTATCCTCCCTCGATCCGAGCCGAGCGGAGCCGGATATCATACGGGAGGCTTTGAATGTCGGTTTAGTAGTTGATCAAACTATGATTTATGGCTTTCAAGATAGCAATGACTCAGAAGGGTTGTTCAAGTATTTACTTATTCACCAATGCAATGACTTAAATAAAATATTGCCCTTTATGTTTGAAACGATCTCTAATTATACCGAACTACTCTTTCCGAGCAATTTGTTGCAGGAAGGGTCTGTCATCCGGGATCTGGTGACTTCAATTCCTGAGGACGACTGGAAAGAAGTCGAGATCATCGGGTGGTTGTACCAGTATTATATTTCTGAGAAAAAGGATGAAGTCTTTGCCGATCTGAAGAAAAACATAAAGATCACCAAGGAAAATATCCCGGCAGCGACCCAACTCTTTACGCCGAAGTGGATTGTCCAATACATGGTGGAGAATTCCTTGGGTAGATTATGGTTGGAATCCCACCCCGATGACGAACTGAAAGCTCAGTGGAAGTATTATCTTGAGGAAGCAGAACAAGAACCTGAAGTTCAACAACAACTGGAAGCCTTGAAAAATCCCGACCTTAACCCTATAGACATTAAAGCTCTGGACCCTTGCTGTGGCTCAGGGCATATTCTCGTCTATGCTTTTGAAGTACTGTATGAAATCTATAAGAATCACGGATATATGGAAGAGGATATCCCCAAGCTGATCTTGGAGAATAATCTATATGGTTTAGATATTGATGACCGTGCAGCTCAACTGGCCTCCTTTGCCGTCATGATGAAGGCGAGGAGTAAGAACCGAGGGGTATTTAGAGAGAATATTAAGCTGAATATCTGCGCTATTCAAGAGAGTAATTGGATGAGCAATGAAGTAAGAGAGATTCTGGTTGATCGTGATGCCATGGAACTTGAACAGAACCGTCAGCGGGAACTTATTACTTATTTAGCTGATACTTTTAAGGATGCTAAGGAATTCGGGTCTATATTAGATGTGCGGGAAATAGATCTGGAGTTTCTGGAGCAAAGATTCGATGAGGTAGCAAACAGTGTTGCAAGAGATCTGTTTGAGGATCCTTATAGGGATGTTATTTTAGAAAAACTGTCTGGGTTAATTTTACAGGCGAGGATTATGGCTAAAAAGTATGATGTGGTTTGTACTAATCCGCCTTATATGGGAAGAAAAGGTATGAATCCAAGGTTAACGGACTATGTTGAGAAGAAATTTGCTGATAGTAAAAGTGATTTGTTTGCGGTATTTATTCAGCGTAATTTTAGTTTCTTAAAACAAGAGGGATTTAACGCAATGGTAACTATGCATTCTTGGATGTTTTTAGACGCTTATCTAAAATTCAGAAAAATGATTTTATCCGACCACTGTATATACTCAATATTGCATTTAGGAATGGAGGCTTTTGAAAATATTATTGGTAAAGTAGTCCAGACTGCAGCATTTATATTTAGGAATAAAAAAATTGGTGAAATTAAACCAGTATGCATCAGACTAGTTGATTTTTATGACTCTCGTAAGTATGAAAAAGAAATTCAGTTTTTCGATCCTAAAAACCTATTTTCTAGGGTAAAACAAGAGGAGTTTAATAAGATTCCATGCGCTCCCATCGCATATTGGGTTAGTGATAAAGTTTTTGCATTATTTGATAAAAACATATTAGTTGGAGATTTTGGATACGCGAGACAGGGATTAGCTACATCAGATAATAATAGATTTCTCAGACAATGGTACGAGGTTGAGTATAATAGAATTAGTTTAATAACTACTGATTGCGATGATACATTACATAATGGTTATAAGTGGTACCCATATAACAAAGGCGGAGATTTCAGAAAATGGTATGGGAATAACGCTTTTATAGTTAATTTTGAAAAGAATGGAGAAGAAATTAAAGAGACTGTACTCAAAAAGTATCCTTATTTAAAAACACCTGATTTTGTAGTTAAAAATACGTCTGACTATTTTAAATCAGGTTTAACTTGGAGTGATGTATCATCAAGTACGTTCAGTTGTAGATATATAGAAAAAGGATTCATTTTTGCTGATGCAGGGCCTATGTTTTTTTGCGACCATAAAATTCAAAAATTTATGTTGGGTTGTTTTAACTCTATTCCATTTAAGTTGTTCCTTGAAATATTTTGCTCTGGAATACATTATAGTACAGGTCATATACCTCGTGTACCTTGTTTGATGCCTGAAAATCAACTAATGGATACAATCGAAGTTATTGTAAATCAAAATATAGTTATTTCGAAAACCGACTGGAACAGTTTCGAAATAAGTTGGGAATTTGATAAACATCAACTTTTGAAAATGAAACAGAAAAGTAATGGTTTTATACTGGAACAGCTTTTCAACAAATGGCAGGATTTTACCGAAACCCAATTTAATCAACTAAAAGACAACGAAGAGGAACTCAACCGTATCTTCATTGAAATTTACGGCTTACAAGACGAGCTCACCCCAGAAGTGGAGGACAAAGACATAACTATCCGCAAAGCGGATCAATCACGAGAAATCAAATCCTTCATCTCCTACGCCGTTGGTTGTATGCTAGGCAGATATTCTCTCGATGAGGAAGGGCTAATATTAGCCGGTGGAAAGTTCGATCCAGAACGATACAAAACCTTTAAGGCAGATGACGACGGAGTACTGCCAGTCTTAAGTGATGCCTATTTTGATAATGATATCGTGACCCAATTTGCGGAGTTCGTTAAAGTCATTTTTGGACAGAGTACCCTAGCCACAAATCTCGATTACATTGCCGAAACCTTAGCCAGAAAGACCAATGAATCTAGCAGAGAGTGCATCCAAAGGTATTTTCTGAAGGATTTCTACAAGGATCATGTTCAGATGTATAAGAAACGGCCAATCTACTGGATGTTCACGTCAGGCAAAGAACAAGGGTTTAATGCCCTAGTCTATATGCACCGCTATGACAGTAGTATGGTCTCACGAGTACGCACGGATTACCTGCATCCACTGCAAAATAAACTGGAGGCAGAGTTCCTGCGGTTAAATCAAGTATTAGTGTCGGAAGATTCACCAACCGAAAAGACCAAAGCCACAAAACGGTTGAAAGTGTTAACCAAACAGATGGATGAACTGAAAAAATACGATGAAGTGATTCATAATCTTGCCGATCAACAAATTGAAATTGACCTGGATGATGGGGTTGTCGTTAATTACGCTAAATTCGAGAAGGTGCTGGCGAAGATATAAGGACTGTGTCAAGGGGATTGAGAAAGCCAAGTCAGCATGTTATGATTATACCAATAATTGGATATATATGGGGTCGAACCAGTTGAACATTTACAATTAATTTAATGTAATTTACAAGGAGGGCATCTACTATGGGTATGGTTGAGGGATTTAGAATCCAGAATTTTGGAGTCTTAAAGGATGTCAAGATTGGAAGACTATGGTCTGATGATAATAAGACACCTCCGTTAAATTCTCTTGCTGTCGTTATCGGGAAAAATGGTGTAGGTAAAAGCACGTTGTTTGATACCTTTGGGTTTATTTCTGATTGTTTGAAGTTTGGACTTGAAGAAGCCTGTGATCTCAAACAACGGGGGGGGTATGAAAGAATCGTTTCACTGGGTTCCCGTGAATCTATCAAATTAGAACTTTATTATAGAGAAGGTAAGGATGAAAGACCCATAACTTATGAACTAGAGATCGATGTCGAAAAAAATGGTAGACCTTATGTCAAGGTGGAGCGTCTGCGACAAAGAAGAAAAGGTCAAAAAAAAGGACAACCGTTTATGTTTTTAGATCTCATCAAAGGCAAAGGCAAAGCCTGGAAAGGTAATAGTTTTAGCGATGAGGAATCAGAAAAAGTCCTTGTCGAATTAACAGATTCTCGTCATTTAGGGATAGCTACATTAGGTGCTTTAAAGGAACACCCCAGAATTGCGGCTTTTCGGGAATTTCTAGAGGGATGGTACTTATGCTACTTTACTCCAGATGCAGCGCGAAGCCTCCCCATGGCAGGACCACAAAAGTATTTAAATATGCATGGGGATAATTTGGGTAATGTAGTTCAGTATATGGAAAGGGAAAGCCCTGAAGTATTAAAAAAGATATTGGAAAAAATTGCGTCAAAGATACCAGGCATTAATAAAATATCTACTAAAAAAACGGATGATGGTCGCTTACTATTGAAATTTAATGACAAAGGCTTTAAAGATCCCTTTTATGCTCAAAGAATGTCCGATGGAACGCTAAAGTATTTTGCTTATATGCTCTTGTTAGAGGAAGCTTCCCAACGACCGTTTATTTGCATCGAAGAACCTGAAAATGGATTGTATCATGGGATATTAAATTCACTTGCGATTGAATTCAAGAGGCATGCCTCTGAAAAAAAAGCTAAATCACAAATTTTCATTACGACCCATAGTCCGAATTTTGTTGACGCACTGAGTCCAGAAGACGTTTGGATTTTAGAAAAAGAAGACAATGGTTTCTCTAAAATCCGTAGAGCATCTGATGACTCTCTGGTCAATGGTCTCGTGGAAGAGGGTATTCCCCTAGGAAGCTTATGGTATAGTGATTATTTGGATATGAGGTGAATTAGGTGCATCTTGAAATTCTGGTAGAAGATCGATCCGGTAAGATAATATTGGAAAATATTTTAAAGAAAATTAGTACAAGTTTGTCATTGAATTTAACAAATCGCATTCATGCTTATAATGGTCTTGGAAAACTCCCTAAAAATCTAAGTAAAGATAAGAATCCCCAAATAAGAGCTTTACTCAGTAAATTACCAATGCTCTTACGTGGGTATGGTAGAAGTCAAGGCGAGAATAGTGCAGTTGTGATTGTTATGGACTCTGATAATAATGACTGTAGAATGCTGAAGAATGAATTAAATAAAGTGTTAGATTCTTGTCTTATCCCCCCCAAGGTAGCCTTTTGTCTTGCTATTGAAGAAATGGAGGCGTGGCTGTTAGGTGATCGACAGGCACTTCTAGAAGCTTATCCTGATGCCAAAACATCTGTCTTGGACTGTTACTTACAGGATAGTGTTTGTAATACCTGGGAAGTATTGGCTGATGCGATTACGAAGGAAATGTCTAGGGGCTTGAAGAAAAGTGGGTATCCTGAAATTGGCATTCGAAAATGTGAATGGGCTGAAAAGATTTCCCCTCATATGAATATACAAAATAATAGTTCACAAAGCTTCCAGCATTTTGTGAATAAGATTACTGAGTTTGCAAGACAGTCTGCTTAAGGTTTTGTTCCCTGATAACAAAAGATATTAATGGAATGGAGACGCAGGTGTAATAATGAATTTAGACCAGATTAACTCTGCTTTGACCGATAAATTCCAGGTGCCTTGCCGAGACGGGGCCAAACGGCACATCATCTTTTGGTATGATCCTGAGGGAGATTTTCAAGAGATCGTCGATGAGCTGGAACTGCCTGAAGTGAAGCTTTGGAAGTTAACTGAAACTAATAAGTTTCTTTCAAAATATACGCTTGAAGTGTTAGATACTAACTCCCATTATCTAATCTATGCAGCTTTCGCTAAACCAGATGATCTGGATAATTGGTTGTTAGACATCGTGCTCTACTCTCATACGTTCATTGCTGACAAAATAGCTTTAATGATGGACGATCTTCACGTCGAACATAGCGGATTAAGACCCTTCTTTAAGCACTACGAAAAGTTCTTTCAAAGTAAGGAACGGTATGCTCGTTTTGCTTCGTTCTCTTTAGAAGCTTATGCAGAAGAATCCATAAATATTGGGGTGTTGTCGGCACTCGCTAAACGATCAACGCCAGATTTTGAAGATGCGCTGCGCGTCATTTTAATGAATTCTTTACAAGAAGATGAAAACAACGTCTGGCAAAACATTGTTAAGTATGGAGTTGTCGATGGGTTTTGGAATCTGACCGAAAAATATTATGGTTACTTTGCCCCAGAAAAATCCTTAAAAAGTTTGTTGACCTTTTTCATAATCAACGCACTTAGCAGCGTCCTTAATCGTATTCTACCGATGGAATGGCAAGGGTTAGTGTCCCCTAGGAGGGCTAACTGTGTCGTGTTCTTAGACCATTTTATGCATCACAGTGTGGATTACAAAGTTTACGACAAACTGGCAGAAGAAATCGAAGCGGATCTCCACCTTGGGGAGTACCTTGAGCAATGGGACATTCAAGACTATGAGCAGGTCGATCTGTTCCGAGCCGTTGACCGCTCCATTATCCTCAAATTGACGAACAGCCTACTCATTGGGTCCGAAGAATTTGCCCAATACAAGGAGATTGTTTCTCTTCGCAAGACCAAGCATTACTATCCAGAATTCGAAAATTATTACGAAGCCATCACTTGGGCTATTGAAATGCATGCTTTTAAGAAGAAATATAGTTCAGGAATACCTCAGCGAAATGCCTTGACCTTCTTTGAGGCTTATACCAAAGAATACTTCATCATGGACCAGGCGTATCGAAAGTTTTGCGCGTCGTTTGATAAAGAACGACAGAGTGATGTCTTAAAGCCCCTAAGTGCTGAAATAGAAAATCTCTACACCAACTGGTATCATACGGAATTGGCTATAAAATGGTCTTCTACAGTGGCTGAGGAAATGTTAACCTCATGGCCCATTCAGGGCATACCCCAACAACAAGGGTTCTTCCAGGATACGATCCAGAAGGCTGTCTATAATAACAAGAAATCCTTTGTGATTATCTCGGATGCCCTACGCTTTGAAGCCGCTGAAGATCTGATGCAACGACTCAATACAGAGATCGAGGGTTCTACCGAGCTTCGCTGGATGCAGGGGTGTGTTCCATCTTACACTCGATTGGGCATGGCCTCTTTGCTGCCACACAAGGCATTGACGATGCAGGGAGACGATATCTTGATTGATGGAGTCAGCACCAAGGACACCAGCGGGCGAAGAAAGATTCTCAAGTCAAACGTGACCGATTCGGACGTGGTTTTATTAAATGACCTTATTCCGATGACCCGACCAGAACTTAGAAACACCTTCAAAGGGAAAAACGTGGTTTATATATATCATAATGCGATCGACAGTGTGGGGGACAAGGGAGACGAAAGCAAAACATTCCAGGCAGTCGAGCAGGCCTTTGACGAGATCCAAGGGGTCATAAAAACTATTAATAAAAATCTTACAGAAGCTAATATCTATATCACATCTGACCACGGTTTTATCTATCGACGCAAGCCACTGGAAGAAAGTGATAAGACCTCAAAAGGAGACACTCTACCGCTCTATACCAATAAACGCTTCCTTATCTTTGATCAAGCAGTCGATCTACCGGGTTCGATTAACCTTCCTTTGGATGACATCTTCGGTAAGGATTGTGGGCTAACGGTTTGTGTTCCACGGGGGGATAACCGCTTCAAAACTCCAGGTGGTGGGCAAAACTTTGTTCATGGAGGGGCAAGTCTTCAAGAAATCGTGATACCGTTAATTAAATACCGAAATGACCGTAAAAAAGATGAGCGTATGTTAATCAGTAAAGTGGATATCAAACTCACCAATACCTCTCGGAAAATCACCAACAGTCTCTTCAGTTTGGACTTCTTTCAAACTGAAAAATTAGTGGATAAAAAAGTGGCCAGAACCGTGAAACTGTATTTTACGGATGAATCAGGGCAAAAGATTTCCAATGAACAGAGCATCTTGGCTGACAGGATATCCGAGAAGGCCAGTGAGAGAACGTTTAAGGCCAGTTTTAATTTAAAAAGTAGTCATTACAGTAGAACGGACAAGTACTATTTGGTCTTGGAAGATATAGAAGAACCCATTAAAAAAATGTATGATAAAATTCCTTTCAGTATCAGTTTAGGCATTGTCAATGAGTTCGATTTTTAAAGAGTACGGGACTGGGGGATAACCATGATCGACGAATTAAACCAAAAGTTAAACCAATACTTTGCCGGGCGAGTGGTTAGAAAAGATCTGACTAAGAAGATCAAAGAAGGGGCTAATGTTCCGGTTTATGTGTTGGAATATTTATTAGGGATGTACTGCGCTACGGATGATGAAGCCAGCATCAACGAAGGGGTAGACCGAGTCAAGTCTATCTTATCGGAGAACTTTGTCCGTTCCGATGAAGCGGAGAAAATCAAATCAAAGATCCGAGAATTAGGGCAATACACGGTGATTGATAAGATCACGGTGAGGCTCAACGAAAAGAAGGATACCTACGAAGCTGAATTCTCTAATCTAGGCTTAAAAGGCGTGTCCATTTCCCCCAAATTCGTCAATGAGTTCGAAAAACTTCTGACCGGCGGTATTTGGAGTATTTTAAAGATGACTTACTATTTTGATGAAGAAGCCAAAGGGGTAAACCCTTTCAGCATTACAGGGGTCACTCCGATTCAAATGCCTAACATGGATCTTAATGAAATTTTTGAAGGCAGGAAAAATTTTAACAAAGACGAATGGATGGATGCCTTATTGCGCTCAACAGGTATGGAGCCCACAAAGCTTGAACAAAGCGTCAAATGGCATCTCTTAGCTCGTCTGATTCCGCTGGTAGAGAACAATTACAACATGTGTGAACTGGGTCCAAGGGGAACAGGCAAGTCTCATGTTTATAAAGAAATATCCCCTAATTCCATCTTGGTATCTGGGGGACAGACGACGGTGGCTAATCTCTTTTACAACATGGCTTCTCGCACAATTGGCTTAGTGGGATTATGGGACGTGGTAGCCTTTGATGAAGTGGCCGGCATCACGTTTAAAGATAAAGACGGCATCCAGATCATGAAAGACTATATGGCGTCAGGTTCATTTGCCCGAGGTAAAGAAGAAAAGAATGCCAATGCCTCCATGGTCTTCGTGGGGAACATTAACCAAAGCGTGGATGTACTGATCAAGACCTCGCATTTGTTTGAACCGTTTCCCGAGGCAATGGCTGGAGATACAGCACTTTTTGATCGCATGCATTACTATATTCCAGGCTGGGAAGTTCCAAAAATGCGACCGGAATTTTTAACGAATGAGTACGGCTTTATTGTCGATTACTTGGCTGAATTTTTTCGAGAAATGCGCAAGAGATCGTTTTCTGATGCGCTGGACAAGTATTTTAAACTAGGGAATAATCTTAACCAAAGGGACGTCATTGCGGTCCGCAAGACAGTATCAGGCTTAGTGAAACTTATTTATCCCAACGGGGAATTTAACCAAGATGATATCGAAGAGATCTTGCGCTATGCCCTAGTGGGAAGACGACGGGTAAAGGAACAGCTTAAAAAAATCGGCGGCATGGAGTTTTATGACGTGCATTTTTCCTATATTGTCAATGAAACGCTTAATGAAGAGTTTGTCTCTGTCCCTGAACAAGGGGGCGGCAAGATCATTCCCGAAGGAATCGGGAAGCCCGGGCATGTCTACACCGTGGGTCGTGGGGATTCGGGGATGATTGGTGTGTATAAAATAGAAACGGAAGTCGTGACAGGCGCAGGGAAATTTGAGAGATCGGGTCTTGGAAACTGTAGAGAAGCTAAAGAAAACACACTGACTGCGTTTAATTACTTTAAAGCCAATAGTAAAAATATTAGCGGTGCCATAAGCACTAAAACCAAGGATTATTTAATGTATGTCCAGGACATCCAGGGCATTGGCATGACCCCTGACCTCGCTCTGACTGCATTTATCGCGATGTGTTCTGGAGCTATGGGGAAACCACCTCAAAGTCAGTTGGTTGTCTTGGGGTCTATGAGCCTCGGTGGCACCATTAATAAGGTTGAAGAGTTAGCGAATACTTTGCAAGTGTGCTTTGACGCTGGTGCAAAAAAAGTATTACTTCCTATGGCTTCTGCCACAGATATTGCGACCGTGCCACCGGAACTCTTTGCGAAGTTTCAGATGGCGTTTTATCAAAGCCCGGAAGATGCCGTGTTTAAGGCATTGGGTGTGGAATAGTGAAAATTAATTTTAAGGACGAAGGTGTTTAGTTTGTTCTCGTGATTCAGTACATTGTTGAATGCTGGTAATGTGGTTTCTATAGATATTGGAGAATGAGTGTAACGTTATACGTCATCATTATTTGAACGGGAAAATGTTTTAAAAAAATGCACTCAATGTGGCTTATGTTTTCGGAGGATTATTTAATCAACTTCTCCTGGCTGTCCTGGGCAGTTCCGCCGTAGGCCTATTTCAGGGGATGAAACGGATCGACTGGATGTGTGACGGTCTGAAAAAGATTGATCAATTATTTAAAGGAGATATACGTTATGAAACCATTTTATGAAGTGGGGCAAAAAACGAGAGATCGTGTGTGGGAACTTATTAAAAAATGTATTGAATTGAGATTAAGGAATATCAGTTTTGTATATTACGATGTGCCAGTTCTAGGTGAGGTATCTTTTTATCTAACAGAGGGTGGAAGAGGTTGGGAACTTATAGTTGAATCCAAACTCGGGACTGATGTTTATAATATGGTAGGCAGTATGCCTGATCACCAGTATTCAAAATAGCGTTCAGTCTCAATGTTAGGAAGAGTATAATTAGTTGTTTTTTTGTAAAGAACAACAAAAAAAAGACCAGTATTTTGTAATTTCATACAAAATACTGGTCTTTTTTGTTTAATCCATGATCTGGTTGGGGTTTGATAATTTAGTGGCTCTTGGTAGTTTATAGAAAACAGAGGGACGCGTGAGTCGAAGGCTCGGACGCGGGGCAGTCAGTCTCAAGAGCTGATTTTCTGAAATATTGTCTAGTTCTTTGAGTACAAGTGCACCAGTTAGGCAAGCTTGAACACAAACAGGGGGCATTCCCAGATCTAATCGATCATAGCAGAGCTGGCATTTACTCGCTTTGTTAGTAGGATCAAATTGGGGAGCTCCAAAGGGGCAAGAGGCCACACAGGACTTACAGCCCGTACACTTTTCAGAACGATGCAGAACAATACCATCGCGCCGCTTGGCATAGGCTCCAGATGGGCAGACCCTTAAGCATTCTGGATTGCCACAATGATTGCAGGCAGTGGATAAATAAAATTTCTGAACGTGGTTGTTTGACAGTTTCTCCACCTTGCGAATCTGTCGCCATGAAACAGAGGGAGCCAACTGATGATGGTTTTGGCAGGCTTTGACACAGGCACCACAACCAAGACAACAATTAGCATCAAGCACAAAACCCAATTGTTTGGCCATACCTTACACTCTCCATTTATCTACAGTTTTTTCAAATTTACAAAGGTTTCATTTAACGCAAATCCTCGCGCGCCAAGAAAGAGATGACCCATATCAGTTGAAGGTGTTCCTAGTAAGCAGTTAAGCGGTGAATTAGCATCGAATTGTTCCTGGAATATAACCACAACATCTGTTGAAAAGCCAAATTCAGGTTCAATAATTACGTTTAGCACACCTAGCTCATTCCAAATTTGTGCCCGATCACCAGATACTAAACAATAACGTTGGGCTAGTTCTGGTGAAAGATGTAAGACGTACTGGGTCTTATTAGTGTCTAAAGTATACACTTGTGAGTTAATTGTAGAGTAGTGATGTGGCGTCAAAAGGCGTAAAGGGGTATTGGTGGATGGAGCAAGAGGGGGTACAAAGATTGGAAGAGGCGCAAGATGGGCATTAGCGGCTTGGGTGGAAAAAAATTCATAGCGACCTGAAGGGGTTGCAAAGGTCCGGTTCTTCCAAGAAGTACGCGGAAACTTTGCTCGAATGGGCCCTTTTAGAATGTCTTCAGGCTTTTCTAAACCCAGTAGTTCTAACATTTTTGGGCTGAGCTCACGCAGAAGAGTTTCTTTTTCATTACCAGAGGTGGGGAAAGTGCAGCTTCCAGGTGCAAGAGTATTTAACCGAGAGGAAACATCCCAAGCAATTTGTAAATCAGAGCGAGCTTCACCAACGGGGAGAATGGCAGGCTCGTTCACGCCTACCCAATAATGCCAATAACCCGCGTTCAAATCCCAGTGTTCATAATGAGTCGTTACCGGAAGAAAAAGATCGGCTGCTTCGGAGGACTTGGTGTGAAAGAGGTCGTTTACGACAACTAGGTCAAGCTGGTTGATGAGCTTTTTCCATTGCTGCAGATTGCCATCCTGGGATAGAGGGTTTCTTCCCGATATCCAGAGCATTTTAACGGGAGGATCGGTACAGACCAGAGCCTCCTCCGAAAATTGATTAATATTTAGGCACCGGTCGGTCTTTTGGGGATTTAAAGTCAAGCTGTTTATAGAAGTTTGATTTGCCTTGGAAGAGCTATTTATAGGATGGGATGGATTCTGTATAGCCCCAGAAAAACGCCAGGTTTCGAATTGAGCATATTGAACACCGCCTCCTTGTTCACCAAGGTGTCCAGCAAGTGCCCCTAAGGCGTCAATAGCGCGTAGGGTTTGACCTCCGTTGGTATAACGTTGTAAGCCAAAACCTGCCCAGATACAAGCCGGATGTGTTTGACCGTATTCCACGGCAAGTTCGCGAATAGTTGTGATAGGAACTCCCGTAACCTCTGAACAACGCTCAAGGGAAATCTCGGTTTCTAGATAATGAATGAATTCCTTATGGCCTAAAGTATAGGACTGCAGGTTAGGGTCTATAAGGCTTTCTTTGAGAAGGACTTTAGCGAACCCTAACGCTAGAAGCCCATCAGTTCCTGGGTGAACTTGTATATACTGATGGGCTCGGGCAGCGGTGGCACTAAAATGTGTATCGAAACATACCACCCTTGCACCATGATCGATAGCGTCGAAAATAATTGGCATCTGGTGAACAGCGGTCCAGGCAGGGTTTACTCCCCAGAGCCATATTAATTTAGCCTTGGCCATATCCAACGGATCCGAACAAAAGAACGATCCGAAGTCCAAGGTTTGAGCATCGACTCCCGCAGACCAACAAGGGGAACCAACTGCTCTCGTCGTTGCCCCAATGCCGGTCAAGAGACCCTCCATAGCATTGTGTAAAATACCGAAATTTCCAGAGTACTTATTGAGGGCGAGTGGTAAAGACGTTCCATACTGCTCTTTTAGGCCTAGAATTTTCTTTGCAATTTGGTCTAAGGCATCATCCCAGGAAATGCGCTCCCAGAAACCACTATAACGACCTCGCTGGCGCATAGGGTAACGGATGCGCTGAGGACTATAAACTTTTTTCACATCATCTAGGGCTTTCGGACAGAGTTTACCCGAGGTGTATTCATGAAGAGGGTTTCCTTCAACAGAGATGAGCACACCATTACGGGTGGTACTCACAATGCTGCACGTATCGTAGCAGTTACGAGGGCAAATATTGTAATGCAATTTCATAGTTTTTACCCCCTTATCTACAAAATGACGTTAGGATGATTATTCGTTAGGGTTTACTGAAAAACCTTTAAATATGAGTTATGGGATAAGTTTACCATAATGATATAAAGAGCCCTGAAAGTTTGCTTTAGTGTTGCAAACGTTCAGGGCTTGAAATGCGAGAAATCCTCATTTAGAACAAAGCAGTGATATGAATGCCGGTAGCACTAAGGTAGAAAAGTGCTCGACCTAAGACTTCTCCTAAACCTGCCAAGAAAGTGACGGTAAAGATAAGATTATTTTTGTCGATTTGAGGATTTTTAAGAATACTAACCAGAAGAAGGAGCGGGGCAAACCAACCCAAAACAGCACGGATCCAAAATAGAGGGCTGCTCAAAAGGAAGTTTAAGGATGTGGCGCCTTCCAAGCTTACACTCAGCATGGAACCATAAATAAGATAGATCAGTAGGCTGACAATCGTGCAACCGAGCGACCATTGAAGAAGAGTCTTCTTTTGAGCGGCTTGGAGTAAGTTTGCTCCTAATACTAAAGTACAAAGAGCACCTAGCAATCCTGTGGTGAGTAGAAAGAAAAGAACAGGACCGACATTATTCCAAGCAGGAACACGGGGTAGAACGTAAATCATGGCACTGCTGACAATACCCAATAGACCTAGTACAGAAGTGAGCCCTAAGCCGAGAGATCGGTTACCAGTTTGTTGCTCTGCAGCTGCAATTTCAGCAGTTGTAATGGTTGAGGTGCCTGATCCTGGCGTGTGACGACTTGTTTGTTGTCTAGACTGCCAAAAGAGGTAGATCCAGGCAAGGAACGTGAGGAGGAACAAGAGGATTTCTCGGCTTAACCAAGAGGTGCCAAGGTGGGTTAAGGCTCGGTAGGCTGCTTCTGGATGTCCCAAATGAAGGAGTGAGGCCAACAGAGCAAGTGCCAATAGGGTTCCAGAAACATAGACACCTCGTTTGAACAATAGGTTATCCAGATGATTACGGTCACGGTCACGGTCAAGCCACCAAAGCATAAGGATTATCCCGATCGCGACTTGTCCAAGAACGGTAAAAAGAATTAATGGCCATTCCCAGTCTCCCATTGGTTAATCCCTCCTAATTTGTTTGCCTTGTTTCGGTCCGATGAACCGAATCGACGGCGTTGTGATTTTTGGGCTGGGTAGTCCCGGTAAGGTTTTGAGTACACCAGTTTTCTGGTCAAGGCTATCATTGATTTCCACAAGTTCTAGGGCTCCTAAAATGCAGGCGGCGACACAAGCGGGTTTTTCACCTTTGTCAATTCGCTGATAACACAAGTTGCATTTCTCAACCTTCTTTTTTACGGGGTTAAATTGAGGGCGATCATAAGGACAAGCCATAGTACATAAGCGGCAGCCGATGCATCGATTAGGATCATGGACTACAATACCATCGTCGCGTTTTGTATAGGCCTCTACTGGGCAAACACGTAGACATTCCGGATGAGCGCAGTGGTTACAGGCCATTGAGAAAAACATTCGGGTCGGAAGCGAGAAATCTTCTTCACGGAGTTGGAAAACCTTACGCCATTGGGGGGTTGCGTCAATTTGATATTCATTTTTGCAGGCCATTTCACACCCCCTGCAGCCCACGCATTTCTCTGAGTTGTGTAAAAAGCCAAGCTGTTTACTCAAAGGGATTCCTCCTTATGCTTTTTCAATCATTACGAAATTATCGTGAAAGGCTACCCCGTTGTTGCCGGTTGCTTGTTTACCCATATCGCTGGGAGTTGCTTTTAAGGTGTAATTAACATTGAAGTTAGAGTTTTTGTACCAAGACTCATAGGACACGACGACATTAGGGGAGGTCGTTCGGGTTAGGTGGTCTTTGACAGTAATTGAACCAAGGTCATTGTAGATTTTAACCATATTTCCTTCAGCGATACCATATTGAGCTGCCAGAACAGGGTGAATCTCCACCTTGGGCTCAGGGTTTGTGGTCATCATCCAATCCAGGTTCTGGAACTGGGAGTGCAAAGCATGTTGTGGATGGGGCGTTATAAACCGGATTGGATATTTCACAGGGCTCTTCATTTCTTCTACCCAGATTGGGAGCGCTGGTAGACCATTTTTTGCGGCTAATTCACAGTGAATTTCAATTTTCTTGGAAGGCGTTCGGAATTTTCCATCCGACCAGGCGGCGGAAGGCATATTCGCCTTGCGAGGCCCATCGATCAGTTCTTTATAATCTTTAATCCCAAGCATTTTGAGTATTCCGGGGTTGAATTCTTTGGCTAACCATTCCTCCGGTGTTCCTGAAGTTGGGAAGGTACATGAACCAGGTTCCAGTTTATTCATTTTTTTAGAAAGTTCTATGGCAATTTCAACATCGCTTTTCGATTCGTACAAGGGTTCAATTGCCCGTTGGTTGATGCCCACCCAATAGTGCCAATAGCTGGCCATGACATCCCAGTCTTCAAAATGGGTCGTTGCTGGCAATACGATATCTGACATTTCAACAGTTTTATTGAAGAATGAATCTACGGTAACGACAAATTCCATGGAGGCAAACATTTTCTCGATGGCATGTGTATCGGGATCTTGAGCGCCAGGATTTCGGCACGCCAGCCAGAGCATTTTGACAGGAGGGTCGCTTTGAGCTGTGACATCGTGGGCAAAGTTATTCATGTTGATGTTACGATCGCCTTCTTTGCCATCCGGACCGATAAAACCTTTAGAACCTTTTGGGGCAGGATTGATCATGGCGTTATAGTTGAAGCCCCACGTTTCAAGGTGGCCGTAGTTAACACCCCCACCAGATTTGCCGACATTGCCTGTCAGGACTCCGAGGGCATCGATGATGCGTACATTTTGACCACCGTTAACATGCCGTTGCATACCGTAGCCAACCCACATGCTGGCGGGTTTCGTTGTTGCGTATTCACGGGCAATTTCCATGATAATATCTTTGGGCACGCCCGTTTTTTCAGAAGCCCAGTCTAAGGTTATGGATTTTTTAATATAGTCCACCCATTCATCGAACCCGACACTGTTCGCCCGGCCATATTCCCAATCAACCCAGTTATTGTCGATAATATAGCGTGCCATGCCCAAAGCGAGAGCACCGTCTGTACTGGGGTTGACTTGGATATAGAGATCTGCTTTGGAAGCGGTCGATGTTACGATTGGATCGATTACAACCAATTTAGCGCCCCGTTCTCTAGCTTTGTTAATAAAGGGAATGCTGTGAATTGCTGTCCAGGCGGCATTTTGCCCCCACAGAATAATATAGTTGGCATTAACCATGTCTTCGGGGTCATTATTATAAAGTGTACCGAAATCATAGGTTTGAGCATCAATACCAGCAGGCCAGCAGGGTGTGCCTAGGGCCCGGGTTGTGTAGCCGAGGCTAGACATTGTTCCCTCTATGCCATAGTGAACAATACCGAAGTTGCCGGAGTACTTATCTAAGCAAATCGGAAGTGTGGAGCCGTAGCGCTTCTTTAAGTCTAGGATTTTTTTGGAAATTGTATCCATAGCTTCATCCCAACTGATGCGTGTCCAGTTGCCTGAACCGCGGGGAGACTGCTTCATAGGATACTTGATGCGATCAGGGCTATAAACCCGACGGGGATAGGCGTACCCTTTTAGGCAAAGCTTCCCGTTGGTATAGCCATGTTTAGGGTCCCCTTCAACTTTTTTCAAGATTCCGTCTTGCACGTAGGTAATCATCCCACATGTGTCGTAGCAGTTACGGGGACAGACATTTCGAAATGTTTTCATAGTCTCGGAGGTTGGGTCTGATGCAGAAGCAGGGGGGGAATTCGTTAACAAATTAAAATTGAAGAGGGTTAGGCTCGAGACAGCCGCAGCTGCTCCCCCCAAGAATTTGCGTCGCGATAGTTTCATAATTGGCCTCCTTCGTGTTTAATGGCGTTAAGAGTTGTTAGCGTATCGAGAACTTCACTTAAAGCGGAGAAAACAGGATGACGGGTTGACTGGCAAACTCTCCGGGCAAACAATCCTAACCAGAGGCTAAGGTGTCGTGCCCAGAACTCGTGGTATAAGTTTATATAGAGCTGAATTTGCCTATCGTTCTTTGCGCCTTGTACCTCCATAATCCGACTTAGGAGGTAAGCTGCGAATTCAAATTCAGTTGCGATGAAATCATCAGGTTCCTGCCCTTTGCCTGCAGTCTGTAAGTTTTCCTGTAAATAAAATTTACGTACAGCTAACATTTGTTCGCCCATCATCAAATGGTCGGGTGACAAATATATGGATTCATACGGGGGGGCTTCCGGTGTAGTTGGGCCAACAAAGAGGCGGTTAAATTCGTAGGTCATAAGAACGTATTCATTACGATCTGCTTTCAAACAGTTTGCCAAGGTTTCTTTAGAAAGAAGTAGCTTCTCAAGCTTAAAATAATCGGAAAAGGCAGCACAAGATTTAACGAATGGGCCTAAGGTTTGATGGAGATTTTCTCCTCCTTTTTCGAATAATACACTTAGAGAGAGTAGGAGGTCTGCATTAACTTTTAGAACTTGCTGAGGGCAATGCTCGTAAGATATCATTAATGAAATTCCTCATTTCTTTAGCAAGAGTTATTGTACTTAGTTTCACTTTTTATCCTATCGATGTAATTCGGTCTTCTAAGCTTTATTCCTTTAGAATAAAAAATGAAAAAAGACGACCATAGTTGTAAAAGAAAACAAAACCCCTTCTCCGCTAGGCGAGAAGAGGCGAAAAGAAACTTGAATATCGGGAGTTTTAGCCCCATTTTTAATATAAATGGGCTAGTTGTGCGATATTGGGCCTTGGACTTTGACTTAGTCTGGCCATAACGATTTTAGCCTTCCGACCTTAAGTGCGAGAAATAAGTTAACTTGGTTCTCCAAAGAAGATAAATCACGACCTAAGATTTCTGAGGCTTTTTTGAGACGGTAGCGGAGGGTGTTCGGATGAAGGAAAAGCTTTTCGCCCGCGGCATTCAGGTCTGTGTTGCACGCGAAATACGCTAATAACGTTTCTTCCAGAGCTAGATTACTCTCCTTGTCAAATTTAAGTAGAGGACCGAGAACTTCTGAACGGTAGTCTTCTAGTTCCTGACGATCCAACCGGTGTAGTAAACGCATAATACCAAGATCTTGAAAAGAGACTAATCGATGGGGAGTACTAAATAATTGTCCTAATTCGAGTGCCGATCTTGCTTCTTGAAAGCTTCTATGCAAATAGCGCGCAGAGTCATATAAATTACCAAGGCCGTATTGGAATGGTTGTTTTCCGGGAAGGGACTTGGTCTGTTTCATGATTGGTTCAAGAACTTCTAACGCTTTATTGTGCCACTCTGATGGTGGAAGCATGTTATCGACCGGAATAAGAAAAACAACTTGACCACTACGTTCAAAACAAATTGTTTTGGGATGGTGGTAATGTAAAATCGTTGTCATTTCGATAAATAATTCTTCGAAACGTTCGCGGTCGGCTGAATCTGGATCATAACCGGGTATTTCACCAACAACGACAAAGTGAGGCTTAGCAAAATCCCAACCCTACAATTTACCCCGTGAAATGATCACTTCCAGAGCATTAAAATTATTGTAAAGCAGATCAAAGAGAAAGTCCCTGTGGTGTTGGCGTTCACTTTCCTGAATGCACTGCGTTTTAACAAGTTCAAGTAAGATTAATGTAGCGGTTTTGTGGAGAAAGAATTGGTTAATACTTCCCACATCCTTAATATTTGACGAAAGTCCCAGGAAGCCCAAGACTCCTTTTGGCCCTGAAATAGGACACCAGGTTAGAGGAATCGTTTGATAACCTTTCTCAGTCCATTGCCCTGTATATAGTAGAGCTAAGGGCGAGGGGAAGGCGGGTGATGCGAGGGACAGTTTTGGGGATTGGAAAGAGATGGGAGCTAAGGGAAGTAAT
>DASRMA010000143.1:0-3864 GCA_035648155.1 Desulfosporosinus sp. | reverse complement strand
GAACATCGAGTAGGGTAGGGGGGACGCACATGGCTACGACTCTTCCGTTGATGGAAGTTCCGTTCATTTTAAAACTTCCTGCAGATCAAAGGGGACCGTGGCAACAGGGTCTGACGACAGTAGAATTAGTTCAGGTGGAGGTCTTTCCCAAACAAGGGAAATGGGTCCTCCATCTTTCTTCGTCGTACGAGCTGGAGGAAACTAGCTTGGAAACTTTGGAAGCGCTGCTTATAGCGCAAGTACCTGAGGTTAAGAAGGTAGAATGGTCAATTGAATGTTCGTTACAAGTCACTTCGCTAAAATTCCTTTGCGAGAGTCACTGGGCAGAAATTGTTCAGGATATTACCTGTCAACTACCTTCTATGAAAGGGTGGCTTGGCACAGCACGCTATGAAGTTTCTAACAAAGAGCTACGACTATTCGTCCCTAATGCTTTAGGGATTGAATATTTTAACGGCAAAAAAAACATTATTGAAAGATACTTTAAGACACGTTATCGTCTAGAACCACAGATTATTTGTGAGCTGGATACCAGTGTAGATCTCGTTTCGCTAGCCCAGCAAACTGAAACGACGGAATTCGAGCAT
This sequence comes from Desulfosporosinus sp., assembly GCA_035648155.1. Classification (GTDB taxonomy): domain Bacteria; phylum Bacillota; class Desulfitobacteriia; order Desulfitobacteriales; family Desulfitobacteriaceae; genus Desulfosporosinus. The sequence goes on along the minus strand of DASRMA010000143.1, from coordinate 3,277 downwards.
TTACAGCAGATTCTTGTTTCTCAACCCAAACATGGGGTTGAATCTGAAAAGAAACGAGTGTCGTGTTTGCTAGGGAAAGAATTTAAAGGGGAGCCCGTTTCCCTGCATGATGTTCAAGACGAAGAACGTCAGATTATTGTTTTGGGACAAGTATTTGGGATTGAGTATCGAAAATTAAAATCAGGGCGAGTGCTACTCACTCTGATGATCACGGATAAATCGGATTCGATAGCAGGTAAAGTTTTTCTAGAAAAAGAGCAACAGGATCTCGACCTTAAAGACGGAGAATGGGTGAAAGTCAGGGGAAGTGTTAAATATGACAGCTATACTTCTGAGCTGACACTAATGCCGAAAGATATGCAACGGACTGCTCCGGTTATTCGCAAGGATCGAGCTATGGAGAAACGGATTGAACTGCATTTGCATACGCGCATGTCAACGATGGATGGTATGTCCTCGGCTGACGACCTGATTCAAAGAGCAAGTCATTGGGGACATGAGGCAGTGGCAATTACTGACCACGGTGTGGTACAAGCGTTCCCGGAAGCAATTGATGCGGGCGCCAAATATGGAGTTAAGATAATTATGGGTGTCGAGGGGTATTTAGTGGATGACTCTCCAGGCTCTCCTCCTATAAATAAACAGAAAAGTCGTCATATCATCCTCTTAGTTAAAAATAAAGTGGGTCTTAAAAACCTCTATCGCTTAATTACGGCGTCCCATCTGGAGTTCTTTCATCGTCAACCACGGTTGCCAAAATCGTTGCTTCAAACTCATCGTGAGGGACTAATTATCGGTTCAGCTTGTGAAGCCGGGGAACTCATCCAAGCAATTATAAAAAAAGAACCACGCGAAACGTTAAAGGAAATAGCCTCCTTTTATGATTATTTAGAAATTCAACCCATTGGTAACAATTTCTTCTTGCTTCGTAATGGCACAGTGCCTTCTGAGGAGGGACTCCGCGAGATCAACCGGACGGTGCTCTCGCTGGGGAGAGAAATGGATAAACCAGTCGTGGCGACGGGCGACGTTCATTTTCTTGATCCCGAGGATGAGGCCTATCGGCGCATTATTATGTCGGGCAAAGGATTTAGTGACTCAGACGATCAACCGCCCTTGTTCTATAAAACGACTGATGAGATGCTGGGAGAGTTTGCTTACTTAGGCCATGAAGAGGCCTTAGAAGTGGTTGTACGGGCTCCTAAACGCATTTGTGACGAGATTGAAGTTCTGAAACCTTTTCCTGATGAGCTTTTCACACCTAAGATACCAGGGGCAGAAGAGAAAATTGAAAATATGTCCTGGGACCGAGCCCGTGCCCTGTACGGTGACGTATTACCTGCGGTTGTAGAAAAACGCTTAAATAAGGAATTAAAAGCAATTATCGGAAATGGTTTCTCAGTGCTATATTTGATTGCGCATTTACTGGTTAAAAAATCGAATGAAGATGGTTATCTTGTCGGGTCTAGAGGCTCTGTTGGATCTTCATTGGTGGCCACGATGACAGGAATAACCGAGGTAAATCCTTTACCACCCCATTACCGTTGTGTAAATAAGGACTGTTTGCATTCCATTTGGGTTGAGGACGGGAGCGTCAGTTCAGGAGCAGATCTGCAAAATAAGAATTGCCCAAACTGTGGGCAACAGATGGACAAGGATGGTCATGATATCCCCTTTGAGACCTTCTTGGGCTTTAAAGGTGAGAAGGTGCCGGATATCGATTTGAATTTCTCTGGAGATAACCAGGCCCAAGCCCATCGCTTTACTGAAGAGTTATTTGGCAAGGATAATGTATTCAAGGCTGGAACCATCGCGACAATCGCCGATAAGACAGCGTTTGGCTATGTCAAGAATTATCTGGAAGAGCGGAAAGTTCAAGTTAGACCCGCGGAAATGGCGCGTTTAATCAAGGGCTGTACCGGAGTTAAAAGGACAACAGGCCAGCACCCTGGAGGGCAGATGGTTATCCCCAAAGAATGTGATGTCTACGATTTTACTCCCTTACAGAGACCAGCGAACGATCAGAAGTCGGATATCATTACCACCCATTTCGATTATCACTCTATTTCTGGTCGCTTGGTTAAACTCGATATCCTTGGACATGATGATCCGACAGCGATTAAAATGCTGGAGGATTTAACGGGTGTTGATGCCCTAGCTATTCGATTAGACGATCCGTTGACCATGTCTTTGTTTTCCAGCCCGGAGGCATTGGGGGTAACTTCTGAGGAAATTTATTCCAAAACGGGTACCTTCGGTATTCCTGAATTTGGTACCAAATTTGTCCGACAAATGCTGGAGGACATCCAACCCAAGGGCTTCTCAGACTTAGTGCGTACTTCAGGATGGTCCCACGGTACCGATGTCTGGATCGGTAATGCTCAAGAACTCGTTAAAGGCGGAGCCGTCGGAATTTCAGAGATTATTGCCTGTCGAGATGACATCATGGTCTATCTCATATATAAAGGTTTAGATTCCTCGCATGCCTTTAAAATTATGGAAGGTGTCCGCAAAGGGTATGGACTAAAACCAGAACAAATTGAAGAGATGCGTGCCAACGATGTGCCAGAGTGGTATATTGAATCTTGCTTAAAGATTAAATATATGTTTCCTAAGGCTCATGCCGTTGCTTACGTTACCATGGCTTTCCGGATTGCCTGGTTTAAGCTTAATTACCCCGAAGCTTTCTATGCGACGTTTTTCACAGTTCGAGCCGATGAGTTTGATATTGAAATCGCCATTCAGGGGAAAGAGTTCTGTAAAAAAATAGTTGAAGAAACTGAATACAAAGGCAAAGAAGCAACTGCTAAAGAAAAGAACATGGCAACCATTTTGGAGATTGTGATTGAGATGTATGCCAGGGGCATTACACTAAGGAAAGTCGATTTATGGGAATCTGATGCGACCAATTTCTTACTAACTAAAACTGGAATTTTACCACCCTTCACCTCGGTGCAAGGCTTAGGAGAGACCGCTGCACGGAGTATTGTGACTCTGCGGGAAGGACAAGTCATCAAATCAATTGAAGATCTGATGACTCACGCAAAAGTTAGCAAAACCATTATCGAAGTTCTTCAGAACCAGGGATGCTTTGAAGGACTTGCGGAGACGAATCAGTTTAGCCTTTTCTAAAGTCCTTGACAGTCAAAAGTTCTACGATAAAAATCGCCCATAAAAATCCACACTATATCGGTAAACACAGTTAAACAGTCTTGAAAGAATCCCGTAATTTTTAAAAGAGTACAAGGGAACCGAGAACTCGAACATTTTTGGAATA
>DASRMA010000142.1:0-14840 GCA_035648155.1 Desulfosporosinus sp. | reverse complement strand
GCCCATCGCCCGTTTCCGTCCATGATAATGGCAATATGGTGCGGGAGGCGGTCCATAGCAACTTGGTCTAATGATTCCAGATCACTTTTTTTCGAAGGCTTAAACCACATCATTCCACCCCCTTACTCGATATTCGTGGTTCGATATTTTAACTACGAACTACGGACAACGAACCCACGAACCACGTTTTCGAACCTCGAACTACTCGTGGTTCGATACTCGAACTACAGACTTCGGCCTTCGAACCACGAATATCGAACCTCACACCTCGAAAAGACCCCCATGCTCGATGTTGATATTCTTGATTGGTGGTTCGATATTCAACTACGAACCACCAACCACGAACCACGAACTTCGAATAGGGGGTCTATGGCTGACAAGGTGAAAACTTTTCATGCGCTAAGACAATCTCCACACGGTCACCGTCTTCTCTAACGCGAATAACACGGCAGCTTCCCCACGCTTCCATTTTACCATGAGGAAGGGAGATTTGAATAGTGTAAGGTCTACCCACGCGTTCAAGATCAAGTTTCACCTCGTTCCAAGTTAGACCGAGTAAACCTTGTATCATACTTCAGTGATTTCGCTTTCTTTGGTTTCCATGACATGTTCAATATCTTTAATAATTCTATCTGTCATCTTCTGAACATCGTCTTGAGCCCTTTTGATTTCATCTTCAGAGGCCTCGTGATCCTTCTCAAGCCTCTTAAGTTTGTCATTAACATCTCTGCGTACGTTACGAGCTGCAACCCGCGCTTCTTCCGCTTCTTTTTTTACTTTTTTGACCAATTCCGCTCGCCGCTCAGCCGTGAGTTGGGGAATGTTCAGGCGAATCACAATACCATCACTTGATGGATTCAGCCCTAAGTCCGACTTCATGATTGCTTTTTCAATCGTCGGAAGAACAGTTCTGTCCCAAGGCGAAATAACCAACATTCTAGCTTCAGGGGCAGAGATATTAGCTAGCTGACTAATTGGAGTAGGCGCACCGTAGTATTCAACCATAACCTTGTCTAAAACACTCGGATTTGCGCGGCCTGCCCGAATTGTGGCATACTCTCTACGTAAGACGTCAACCCCTTTATGCATCCGTTCTTCTGCGTCTCTAATTACCTCGGAGATCATTTACTTTCCCTCCCAACATAAGTTCCAATGGCTTCACCCATAATAACCTTTCGAATATTACCCGGAGTGGTAAGGTCAAAAACTATAACAGGAATATTATTGTCCATACAAAGTGACGTGGCAGTCGAGTCCATCACCCCTAGTTCTTTACTTAGTACATCGAGATAACTTAGACGGTCATACTTCTTTGCTTGGGGATTCTTAAGTGGATCCGAGTCATAAACCCCATCCACCCGTTTAGCCATCAAAATGACGTCAGCCTCGATTTCAGCAGCCCTTAATGCAGCCGTTGTGTCCGTTGAGAAATAGGGATTACCTGTTCCAGCGGCAAAAATCACAATACGCCCTTTTTCAAGATGTCGAATCGCTCGGCGTCGAATATAAGGCTCCGCAACCTGTCGCATTTCGATAGCCGATAAGACACGAGTAACCGTCCCGGCTTTTTCCAAGGCATCCTGCAAAGCCAGTGCATTCATCACCGTCGCCAACATGCCCATATAATCAGCTGTCGCACGATCCATCCCTTGGGCACTTCCCGCAATGCCTCGCCATATGTTCCCGCCGCCAACAACCAAGGCAACTTCGACTCCCATATCTCGAATTTCTGCTACCTGAGCCGCGACGGAAACCAACATATCATGTTGAAGACCAAAGCCTTGATCACCAGCAAGCGCTTCACCGCTAATCTTAAGAACCAGTCGACTATATAGTGGTTTTTCCATGGATAAACCTCCATCTCAAATTCGAAAAAAGAGAACACCTGGGTGTTCTCTCGATAGATTGTCTAGGTTAGCTTAGCGATTTATTTCTTTCATAACATCTGCTGCAAAATCATCTTGTCGTTTTTCAATGCCTGCGCCTAACTCATAGCGAGTAAACCTGCGAATAACAATACGTTCACCGATTTTGGCAATTTTATCAAGAATTAAGTCGCGCACGGTCTTATCTGGATCTTTAACGAACGTTTGATCCATTAAGCATACTTCTTTATAGAACTTTTCAATCCGGCCTTCGACCATTTTTTCAATAATTTTTTCAGGCTTTCCTTCATTGAGAGCTTGCGCTTTTAAAATATCTCTCTCATGCTGGAGTATTTCTGAAGGAACATCTTCTTTATTCATATATTGTGGATTCGCTGCTGCAATATGCAACCCAAGATCGCGAACTAAAGTTCTGAATTCGTCCCCACGAGACACAAAGTCTGTTTCACAGTTCACTTCAATCAGGACACCAATACGCCCGCCGCCATGGATATAGGACTCAACAGTTCCTTCAGCTGCAACACGCCCTTCCTTTTTGGCGGCGGCTGCAAGCCCTTTCTCGCGCAGAAAATCGCAGGCCTTTTCAAGGTCACAACTACACTGCACGAGCGCCTTTTTGCAATCCATCATACCTGCCCCGGTACGTTCCCGAAGCTCCTTTACTTGAGCTGCGCTTACGTCTGCCATGATTATATTCCTCCAAATTCGATGCTCGATACTCATGCTCGATGCTCGACATTTTATTTATATTTATACTGGACGTGTAGTACACGAGGTTCGAGGCGCGGTATTCGAACCACAATCCTCGAACCTCGAATCTCGACCTAGCCCTCGGTTACCTCTCCAGCTTCTTCCTCTTCTTCTTCATTAGTATGTTGTCCTTCGATGATCGCATCAGCCATCTTCGAAGTGAGTAATTTGACAGCCCTGATTGCATCATCGTTAGCGGGGATTATTACATCAATTTCATCCGGATCGCAATTTGTATCCACAATTGCAACAATAGGAATCTTTAATCGACGCGCTTCTGCTACTGCAATACGTTCTTTACGAGGATCGACGATAAACAACGCATCGGGAATTTTCTTCATAGTTTTGATGCCACCTAAAAAGCGTTCCAGCTTCTCCATTTCATGACGGAGTGCAGAAACCTCTTTCTTCGTAAGAACATCGAAAACGCCTTCAACTTCCATTTTTTCCAGAACGCGCAAACGATCGACACGTTTTTGAATTGTTTGGAAATTCGTGAGCATTCCGCCTAGCCAACGCTCGTTCACAAAATACATACCACAACGTTCTGCTTCAGCTTTAACCGACTCTTGCGCTTGTTTCTTAGTACCCACGAACAACATAGTACCGCCCTCTGCAGCGAGGTTACGAACGAAGTTATAGGCATCATCCACTTTTTTAACGGTCTTTTGGAGATCGATAATATAGATCCCATTACGCTCTGTAAAGATATAGCGAGCCATTTTCGGATTCCACCGACGGGTTTGATGTCCGAAGTGGACACCAGCTTCCAATAATTGTTTCATAGAAATTACTGCCATTGTGTTAAACCAACTTTCTTTTTGTTTTTTTCCTCCGCAGGTTCATCTCAAAACGCCCCCTGTCTCTCGACAGGGAACTAACGTTTTAATCCCTCTGCGTGTTTTATTAAATTACACTGCTGATAGATTAGCACATTTTGCAAGGCATTGCAATGACTTACAATGCCCTTACCTATTTAATCAAAGCAGTATAACTCTCAAGATTTGAACGTAAACCGTACCTCTGTATAAAATTTTCCAAGTCGCTCATGAGTTCGGGGAAGGGGAAATAGAATTCACTCACGTAATAAAGCGCTTCGTCCGTACGGATTTGAGCAACTTCCCGCCCTTTTCCGTCAAAATAGAAGGCAACTCGACGAATATCCTGCGGTTCTAAGATACGTTTACCAAGTACCGATCGAAAGACAATTTGCTGATCTTCGATTTGCACACGTTTACTCTTTCCCATAACCCATAAAGCTAAAATCCCGAGTGTTGCTGTAACATAGATCCCAATGAGAATTCTCACTTCTATGATGGGTAGATTTCGAAAGATATCCACGCCACCTATAATAAGGGGATAAAGGATTAGAAACATTAGAGCAGGAACGATAAGCGGTCTCAGCTGGTAAACGTAATCATGTTCATCCATGAAATTACCCTCCTGTTAAACAGCCTATTTTGTGTGTTTGATATGCTTATTCAATTCTTCGATTAAATAATCATTAAGTACTCGAATATATGTGCCTTTCATGCCTAACGACTTCGACTCAATCACACCAGCTGACTCAAATTTGCGCAGTGCATTAACGATGACCGAACGAGTGATGCCCACTCGATCAGCAATTTTACTGGCAACTAAAAGTCCTTCACCACCGCCCAATTCGGCAAAAATGTGTTCCACCGCTTCAAGTTCAGAATATGACAAGGTTCCTACCGCAATTTGTACTGCTGCCTTGTTACGAGCTTCTTCTTCTGCTCGTTCCGCCTTAACTCGTAGAATTTCCATACCCACTACCGTTGCGCCGTACTCGGCAAGTACTAGATCTTCCTCTTGAAATTCCTCATCATATTTCGCCAACACAAGCGTCCCAACCCGTTCTCCCCCACCCAATATAGGAACAATAGTTGTAAGCTTATTCGTAAAATGACACGGTTCATTACAATTGAATACACAGCCATTTGCAACCTGTGCGGTGTTGATTCTAGTCTCGCTAACTTTCATAAGCCCTTCATTATAGCTTTCAGGGAAGCGCTCGGAATGTATGACAATGTCTTCCATTGTTCCACAGACAAATTGCTCCATAAATGTATAACCAAGGATCTTTCCTCGTCGACCCACAATATAAATGTTGGCGACGACAGCTTGACTAAGAACCTTAGCCATTTCCTCAAAATCAACTGGATTCCCAGCGGCACGTTGAATTAACTTATTAATGGTTCTGGTTTTCTCTAATAACGACGTTTTCATTGTTCATTTTCCTCCTTGAATTTGCTTGTTTATAGTGAGTGAATCTTTGTGCTTAGAGAATATAGCGCGCTAAATCCTGATTTTGCACCACGTTACTCAAACGTTTTTGAACATATTCTCGATTAATAGTCACTGTGTAATCTTCGGGAAGTTCGGATGCTTCAAAAGACAATTCTTCGAGAACTTTTTCTACAATGGTGTGAAGTCGCCTTGCTCCGATATTTTCAGTGCTTGTATTCACTTTGAAGGCAACCTCTGCTAATTCATCAATAGCATTCTCTGTAAAATCCACCTTTATTCCTTCTGCTCCCAATAAAGCGCCGTACTGCTTAATCAACGACGATTGGGGTTCCGTAAGAATACGTTTGAAATCGGCGACGCTTAACGATTCAAGCTCCACACGAATTGGGAATCTGCCCTGAAGTTCTGGAATAAGATCAGACGGCTTGCTGAGATGGAAGGCCCCAGCCGCAATAAACAGGATATGGTCGGTTCTAACGGGGCCATACTTCGTTACAACAGTCGACCCTTCCACAATTGGGAGAATGTCACGTTGTACTCCTCCCCTAGAAACGTCTGGACCACCCGCACCATCGCGTCCCGCAATTTTGTCGATTTCGTCCAAGAAAACAATTCCCTCATGCTCAGTTCTACGAATGGCATCTTGAACCGCTTCATCTTGATCAATTAAGTTTTGAGCCTCTTCATTCACTAATATCTTGCGCGCTTCGCGGACGGTTACATTTCTCTTCTTGTGTCGCTTAGGCAACATCCCTGACATCATATCCTGAATATTCATGCCCATTTCCATCATGTTATTGTTGCCTAGCATATCAGAAAGTGGCGTACTTTCTTCAACCGAAATTTCAATAACCTTCTCTTCAAGATCTCCCTGCTTTAAGCGGTCAGCTACCACCTTACGTTCTTTCTCCATTTCGGGAGTCAGGTCAACGTCTTTTTCCGAATCTGGCGTTTGACCGAACAGCATTTGAAAAGGGTTATTAGATGTACCCTCTGAGCGTTTTTCAGGAACTATCAACTCTATTAGCCGCTTCTCTGCATTGATTGCTGCTTGAACTTGCACCTTATCTGCTCGCTCCACCTTCACCATTCGTAAAGCGATCTCGACTAAGTCACGAATAATTGCTTCTACATCCCGGCCTACATACCCAACTTCCGTAAATTTCGTAGCCTCAATCTTAATGAATGGGGCCCGAACAAGTTTCGCCAACCGCCGGGCAATCTCCGTCTTTCCAACGCCTGTTGGCCCAATCATTAAAATGTTTTTCGGTATAATTTCTTCTTGCAATTGCTCTGGCAAACAAGAACGACGATAGCGATTACGCAAAGCAACCGCAACAGCTCGTTTTGCCGCATCTTGTCCTACGATAAACCGGTCCAGTTCACGAACAATTTCACGTGGTGTCAAGCTGTCCATAATCCCACCTCCTATAACTCTTCCACATTTATTTGCTCATTAGTATATACACAAATCGAAGCTGCTACAAGCATCGCTTCTCTCACGATCTCATTCGTCGGCAAATCTGTATGTTTTACTAAAGCGCGAGCAGCAGCCAAAGCGTAGTTCCCACCTGATCCAATGGCGGCAATCCCATCGTCCGGCTCAATCACTTCACCGGAGCCTGATATAATCAAGAGATTTTGGATATCCGCCACTAATAATAGTGCTTCCAAGTTGCGTAACATTTTGTCTGTTCGCCATTCCTTCGCCAGTTCTACAGCCGCACGCTGAAGATTACCATGATACTCTTCGAGTTTTTGTTCGAATTTATCAAAAAGTGTAAACGCATCCGCAACGGATCCCGCAAACCCTGCAATCACTTTTCCATGAAATAAACGCCGCACCTTCCGAGCTTTATGTTTCATCACGGTTGCCTGACCAAAGGTGACTTGGCCGTCACCTGCTATGGCTACGTGTTCCCCTTTCTTAACTGCGACAATGGTCGTTGCATGAAACATGATTAACACCCCCCTTAAGTGAAGTTTACTCGGGCATTTTCTGTATGTCAAGTAAATTGTAGTCAATTTACGTGTTTTTGTGAAAATTCACTTTGTTATAGGCTTTTAGGGGCCTTAGCTCTGGGATGAGCCTGAGCATAGACTTTTTTTAGTCGTTCACGAGTGAGATGTGTGTATATTTGGGTTGATGAAAGCTTAAGATGTCCCAGTAATTCTTGAACACTTCTTAAGTCAGCACCTCCGTCCAACATATGAGTCGCAAAAGAATGGCGTAGCATATGTGGATTCACATGTTGTTCCAGACTAATCCTAGCCACCATTTTATTCAAAATACGTCTGACAGACCTAGCTGATAATCGCGTACCCTGGTAATTGAGCAAAAGAATGTTAGTGTGATCTTTCCTCAGTCCGAGATAACCCTCGACGGCCTGGATTGCATAATTTGTGATAGGGACAACGCGCTCTTTGCTCCCCTTCCCGAGGACTCGAATAAGTCCGACCTCTAAATCAAGGCTTTCTCGGTCTAAGCCCACTAGTTCACTGACCCTTAGCCCTGACCCATAGAGCAATTCCAGTATCACTTGATCGCGAGAGCCCAGTAGATTCGTGCAGTCTGATGCATGAAGTAGCCCTTCTATTTGATCTAAATATAGAAAATTCGGGAGTTTCCGTCCTAATTTTGGACTAGCTACCCGCAGTACTGGATTTATTTGAAGTATTTCCTTACGGCACAAGAACTTGAAGAACGACCGTAATGCGGCAAGTTTACGAGCCATACTTTTTCTAGCCAATCCGTAGTCTGCCAAAACGCCTAGGTAACCACGCACGATGTAGACATCGATCAGATCTACTGTAAGCATTTCAGATTCCAGACCCAATTCCAGGGCAGCGAACCTAAAAAATTGCACCAGATCCGTTTGATAAGCAGAGACCGTGAGGACAGACCGATTTTGAGCATATTGATGACCCGAGAATAAACTTAAAGCCTCATCCGATTTCAGCATTTGCTTACCTCCCCAGATCCTCCCACGCACAAAAGTCACTTAAAGACTCCAAGGCGCGTTCAGCAATCCTGGAGTTTCTTTCACACTTATTCCGTATCCTCTTTTCTAAGGGTGGAAGCAACCCGAAGTTAATATTCATAGGTTGAAAATTTCGACTGGGCGATCCTTCTAAGTGTCGTGCAAGTCCACCTAACGTCGTTACCGTGGGAAAGATAATTGGTGTCATCTGGCTGAGATTCCTCCAGGCGTTAAGACCTGCCAGAAGCCCGCTGGCAGCAGATTCAACATATCCTTCGACCCCTGTCATTTGGCCAGCAAAAAAGCAATTTCGTTTAAGCTTTAAACTGAAATCAGCTTTGAGAACTTTTGGAGCATTGAGAAACGTATTTCGGTGCATCACACCATAACGCACAAATTCGGCATTTTCTAAACCGGGGATTAAGGAAAAAACTCGTTTTTGTTCCCCCCATTTTAGATGCGTTTGGAATCCCACCAGATTAAAGAGTGACCCTGCCTGATTCTCCTTACGAAGCTGTACAACAGCATAGGACTTCAGCCCAGTTGGATCCTGCAATCCAACTGGCTTTAAGGGACCAAACGTGAGAGTCTGGGGACCACGTTTGGCCATCACTTCGACAGGCAAACAACCTTCAAAAACGTTTCCTTCTTCAAATCCTTGTACTTCTGCTGTTTCCGCCTGTACTAAGGCTTGATAAAACAAGTCGTACTCCTCTTTAGTCATCGGACAGTTCAAATAGTCAGCATCTCCCTTGCCATAACGAGAAGCCCAGAAGGCCTTGCTTAAATCTATGGATTCAAGCGTAACGATCGGGGCTGCGGCGTCGTAAAAGGAAAGCGCATCTTCTCCAGTTAATCTCAAGATATCTTCCGCTAAATTATCGGATGTCAACGGGCCACTAGCAACAATGGTAATCCCTATCTGCGGGACCCTATGTACTTCTCCCCGTTTAATGCATACATACGGGTGCTCTTCCAACCGTTTTGTAACCTCACTCGAAAAAAGTTCCCGGTCAACTGCTAAAGCGCCACCAGCAGGAACTGAGTTATGGTCAGCGGCACTCATGATGAGGGACCCTAAGCAACGCATTTCTTCTTTTAATAGACCCACCGCATTCTCTAGCCCAGCCCCTCGAAGCGAGTTACTGCAAACTAGTTCTGCAAACGCGCCCGTATGATGTGCCGGGGTATATTTGGTCGGACGCATTTCATGTAACTCAACCATCACACCGCGTTCGGCAAGTTGCCAAGCAGCCTCGGAACCTGCGAGACCTGCTCCGATAACAGTTATAGGTTGCTGCATTTATCCATTCTCTCCTTATCACTATAGATCTGTATTTCACCATTTAGCTTTCTTCAATCACCAAAGTGAAACGGCATTCAGGATTAGTGCACACATGTTTCTTATCTTTTTTCGAAGATTTAATCACCATTAATGACTGACACTCCGGACATGGATCAGCGGCTGGCATTTCCCAAGACACAAAATCACATTCTGGATAGCCACTACAGCCATAAAACTTCCGGCCTTTCTTGGAGCGTCGAACCACGAGGGGTTTGGTACATTTGGGACAATTAACGCCCACTTCTTCAAAGAGAGGTTTGGTATTACGACACTCTGGGAAACCAGGGCAGGCCAGAAATTTGCCATAACGCCCCATCTTAATTACCAGATTCAGCCCACATAAATCACAAATCTCATTAGAAACTATATCCTCTATTTTGACTTTTCCGATCTTCTCTTCAGCCTCAGCTAAAGTCACGGAAAATGGCTTATAATAGTCTTCTACCACCGACTTCCAAGGAGCTTTTCCTTCTTCCACAAGATCAAGCTTCTCCTCCAGATTGGCTGTAAACTCCAAATTTAAAATATCCGGAAAATAGTCTTTAAGCAACGTGATCACAATATCTCCAAGTTCAGTAAGAAGAAGTTGTTTTTCCTCTTTAGAAACATAGCCTCGTGTCTGAATTGTTTCAATAGTTGGGGCGTAGGTACTTGGTCTCCCGATTCCTTCTTCTTCCATCTTGCGAACGAGAGAGGCCTCTGTGAAGTGCGCCGGTGGTTCTGTGAAATGCTGTTTGTCCTGAAATTTGACAAGTTTTAGTGTCTCTCCCTTTGAGACTGAAAGTGTCAAGGCGCTTTGTTCTTCATCGACTATATCATCTTCGTCTTTACCTTCTTCATAGACAGCTAAAAATCCAGGAAAGCGAATTGTTGACGCATTAGCTCGAAATAAATAATCCCCCACAAGCACATCAACCGCCAACGTATCCATGATGGCTACACTCATTTGACTCGCAATAAAGCGCTCCCATAACAAGCGGTATAACCGCAACTGATCTCGTGATAAAATCCCCTTCAATAAATCGGGAGTTCGCAAAGCACCCGTTGGACGGATCGCTTCATGCGCTTCTTGGGACCGGCCTTTATTGGTGAACTGACGTGGTTCCGGTGGATAGTAATCGTTCCCATAATGTGACAGAATCCATTCCTTCGCCTCAGCTTGCGCAGTTTCAGCGATCTTCACAGAATCTGTACGCATGTACGTGATTAGACCTACAGTTCCTTCTTTACCAAGATCAAGGCCCTCATACAATTGTTGTGCTAAGATCATGGTACGCTTGGGTGAAAAACCCAATTTACGATGAGCTTCCTGCTGCAAACTGCTCGTTATAAAGGGAGGAGAAGGAATTTTTTTCCTTTCTTTCGTCCGAACATCAGATACTTGAAACTCTTTTCCCAATAAATCATTTAACACGGCTTCCATCTCGACTTTAGAGGTAATGGATAGCTTCTGCCCAGATTTTTTTAAGAGCTTAGCTGTAAAATCCCCCCCGGCAAATTGGAGATCTGCCGTTAGACTCCAATACTCATCCGAAACGAAAGCTCTAATCTTCTCTTCTCGTTCGTCAACTAACCGTACCGCCACGGACTGGACTCGGCCTGCACTTAGGCCTTTCTTGATTTTTCGCCATAGCAAAGGGCTTAACTGATAGCCCACCAAACGATCTAATACCCGACGGGCTTGCTGCGCATCCACCTTATTCAGGTCAATTTGACGTGGATTCTTAAGTGCAGCTTGTATAGCTGGCTTGGTAATTTCGTGAAACTCAATCCGATTTTTCTTGGTCAGGTCAAGACCTAATAAATGAGAAAGATGCCAAGCGATCGCTTCCCCCTCACGGTCAGGGTCAGAAGCCAGTAATACTTTATCTGCTCCCTTAGCTGCTAGACGTAACTCCTTAATCAAATCTCCCCGCCCACGAATGGCAATATATTTGGGTTCGAAGTAGTTTTCTAGGTCCACCCCTAGTTGACTCTTAGGTAAGTCGCGCAAATGTCCCATTGAGGCTTTGACCGTATAACGGCTTCCCAAAAATTTGCTAATTGACTTTGCTTTGGCTGGGGACTCTACAATAACAAGCGTTTTAGACATAATTTCACCTCTTATAAGCTTAAAGAATAGTCTTAATTAACTCTTTTAGATTTATTCATCTTCATAGTCAATCATAAAGATTATCCAACTCTTTTCTGTTTCTCAATAGCGTTGATAAAACTAAGCCCTATATTAACGCCTTTTTCCCGGTATGTCTAGCACTCTCGAGCTAATACGTAATGTTGTCCTGGTAATTGTATGATTTTTCCGCCTAATTGCAGCTCCAATAAGGCCAGCGAAATACTGGCCACGGTAAGTGTCGAGTGAAGCGTAAGTTGATCAATATGTAGCGGAATGTCACTTAACTGCTGAAGAATTGAGCTAAGCCCCAATTCCGCCGGAAGCTCTTTCTTCTCAGTAACAAGTTCAGTGGTAGTCAAAGCATGTCCTCCCTTTTTAGACCATGCTGGGACCTCATTCCAGATATCTTCGATCTCCTCCACTATTTTTGCTCCCTGACGCAGTAAATGATGCGTTCCTCTGCTTACAGGACTAAAAATCGGGCCAGGTACAGCGAATACCTCTCGCCCTTGTTCCAGAGCGAAATCCACCGTGATCAGAGCGCCGCTTTTTAAGGCTGATTCCACGACCAGGACCCCTCGTGAACATCCGCTTATTAAACGATTGCGCGCAGGAAAATTAACCGCGTTAGGTGGAGTACCGGGTATGAATTCACTTAATAATGCGCCTTTAGCAATAATGTCCTCGGCGAGGCGCTGGTTTTCCAGGGGATATATTCTGTCTAAACCGCAGCCAAGGAAAGCCCAAGTCGTTCCACCACTCTCAAGCGCACCTTTATGCGCAGCAGTATCAATCCCTCGAGCTAGACCGCTGGCAATGACAACTCCTTTAGCTGCAGCGTCGCGGGCCAAAACCCGTGCAGCAGCTTTGCCATAAGCCGTTGCTTGACGTGACCCTACTACTGCTAACACCTCTGAATCTCTTCGTAGATGCCCACGATAATATATCAGAGGAGGGGCATCCGCTAGCTCAGATAATAAGGGAGGATAATCAAAGTCATCGGGTGTAATCATCCGAATCCCCTGCTTGCTCAAGGACTCTCCAATCTCCCGAGGGTCAATGTTACTTCTTTCCTTCAATAGTTCCCCTATCCATTTGCCCTGGTATCCAATTTGAAGATAATGCCTCTGCGGAGCCTCCCACGCTTTTACTGCACTTCCAAAATAAGCAATAAGATGACGTAGATTTTGACTTCCAACGCCCTTAATTGTGCGTAATGCCGCTCGAACTAACTTTTCCTGTTCCACCCCAAATTCGCTCCTTTCCTTTGCCCTCCTCTTCTGGACAAAAGCGCGCTTCTCCTGCGCAGAATATTGACGAATATTGGTCTTCTATGTGAAATAATGCCGAATTAACGTAAAATCATGCTTCTCATTCATTATCTTACTCAAATCTCCGACTTTATTCATCCTTTTATAGTCTCCACTGGCATTGCTTCAACACGCCCTGGTTCCATGACTTTGATGAGAAAGAGCACTTCATTCGCGACTATGCTCCCTTCGCACGACGAGTTGTTTGTTTTCGAGGAGTCAATGAAGATTTTGGTTTTTCCAAGTTTTGCACGGTATCATTGATCTCGACAGGAACTTCGTCAGATTTTACTTTAACTTTAACTTTATTTAATTTACCTTTTTCCTTCTCTGTCAGCGCAATACTGGCTCGTAAAGCGTCCATAAGGTCGACCACTTTTCCGCCCTTTGCTGGTGCCTTCACTTTAAAGGTTTCTCCCGCCACTCTACTTTCGATGAGTTGCGCCATTTGTTCATGTAACTCGTCGCGATATTTCTCTGGTTCAAAGGGACGGGCCAAATTATCAATTAATTGACGAGCCATAGTCAATTCCACCTCTGTCGGAAGGACGCGTTCCTCAACCACCTCCATATGACGGATTTCCTTTGGATAATACATAGTTTCCATCACAAGTCCTTGTTCAAAAACTCGTAGACAAGCCAAATGCTGTTTTGAACGCATAGTAACACGTGCCAGGGCGACTTTACCACTCTCCTCCATCGCCTGACAAAGTAAACGATAAGCCTTCTGGGCAGTCTCTTCAGGAGACAAATAATACGACTTTTGATAATAAATAGGATCGATTTCCTTTAAATCAATAAAGTCAAGAATATCGATTGAACGGCTCATGGGTTGTTCCAAAGATTCAAGGTCTTGATCATTTAAAATAACGTAGCGATCCTTTTCGTATTCATATCCCTTTACTAAATCTGCTGTGATGACTTCTAGATCGCAAGTGGGACATTTCTTAATCGAACGAATCCTGTGCTTGCAGGCTTTATGGAGATAATTGAATTGGAATTCTTGAGATTCTGTAGCGGCATGCATCTTTACTGGAACATTGACTAAACCAAAACTGATGGATCCCTTCCAAAGTGTATGCATTTGACATTCCTCCTCATCTTAGTTTGAACATCAAATGCGTTTTCCATGCGATAAAAACACGACTAAATGTCGTGTTTTTGACCTCAATATATTTAGGAAATGGTTTTTAAACGTTTTAAGCCAAAAACAACACTACTCGCAAGGACAGCATAGTCTTCAGTGGGTAGGATTAAAGGGGCAGACGCGTCAAACAAGATATTCCCTGAGGCTGGAAATTCATCATCTGCTCTCCAAAGTACTAGGGTCAAAGGAATACGTGGGAAAACTCTAATTGTAACCCCTACATCACCAAGTCCATTTGGCTGACCTCCTATACTCGTCGCAACTTCTAGCAGGCTATCCGGGTTAGCACCGAAAATTTTTATAAGAGGATCAATTGACCGACCGGTAAATGGTTTAATGTAAATAGCTCCAGCCGGTAATTCTTTAAAGGAAATCAGTTTCCCAGTATCTAAAGTTTCTGAGGGATTTGCTAAATAATGAAGAATCAATATTTGAGTCGAAAGTGGTAATTCTCCGTCTGAAACAGATACCCCCTCAAAGCTTCCGCTCGGATAGTAAACCTTGTAATGTGCCTCTAAAAAGTTAACGGCTAGCGCAAATCCATCGATAGGATATCCTGAGCAACTGGCCATATTTTCTAAGGAACAAGCTCTGAACTTTTTAAGTGCCACTTCATGAGCCGCTGATAAATCTGCCATCTGATTCTCCTCCTACTCCGTATTAACTTTCGACATAGGGGCCAATCTATTTATTTTTGGCTTAGCGACGTTTTCTGCGCAAGCATGAGCTACCGAGTAGAACTTATTTGCCAACTTCACAACTGTACCCCTTTATCTAGTGTCCGGAACTGCAACGCCTCGGCCAGATGCTCCGGCATTATATTCTGGGTTTCAGCAAGATCTGCAATAGTACGAGCTACCTTTAAAATCCGGTCATGTGCCCGAGCACTTAAATGTTGACTATCGAAAATACGATGCAAAAGTGACTCTCCCCGTGGAGTCAGCTCACCGTGTACTTTGGTTTCCCTGGCTGTCATTTCAGCATTTGTTTTTGCGGGACCTAGCCGTGTCCATTGCCTTCTGCGTGCCGCCATAACT
>DASRMA010000141.1:0-20298 GCA_035648155.1 Desulfosporosinus sp. | reverse complement strand
TTGTCATGTATCAATGTTGAACCTGACGCAATATGGCTTGAAAACGTATTGAAGCTCTTCTTTTGAGTTGGTTTCCCAAAACCTTCTACAAAGCAGATTGTGTTTCGCTTATCTGTAGCAACACCGATGCAGATTTGGTTGTGCGACAAACCTCGATATTTTGTGCCGTCCTCTTTACGGTCAATTTGTGAGCTGATCACAGGATAATAGGTCTCGTCAAGCCATACTGACCCAGAAAGAATGATGTCGTGCTGACAGTCTTCAAGTGTCAAAAAGAGTTTTTTTAGCCAATATTGCGATGTGGAAAAGGCATTTTTATTGTTCCAAGAGTCAGCATTAATGCTCACATACCTGAACAAATTCAGGCAATACTCCATCCACTCGCTGACTGATATTTTGCGTCCGTCAAAAATAGTGTGAGTAGTTGGTATGAATGTCTGACCACATGGACAGCGATACCGTTGGATGCCGTTGGTAGTTAGTCCACGCTTGTTAAATCTCTCAGAGCCACAGTATGGGCAACGCACTGGTATGAACGAATTGATCATCTCAGCTTCGCCGGTAGTACTAAGCTTCGGGTGTCTAGCTTCGTAAGGCTCCTTATAATGTGTTCGAAGAAACTCTTGCGTCGGTGTCAACTCCGTTTTTTCATCCCATGGTGTTTTACGTCGTGATTTACCATGACTTTTACCAGCCATGTTATTATCCTCCATCGTAATAGAATGTTTATATTTTAGAGGATATAACTCCACTATGCAAGTAAGGATTTAAATCATTATGCATCACGAGTTGATAATTGATGGCTGTTTTATTATCGACTAATTTTTTTTCTGAATCAAAGGCGTGCACGAGCATGACATCCGCGTCACCTTTTTCTCCCATTGCTAAGGCAGCTCCTGTGCCGACTGCAACAGTTTTGACCTTATAGCCGGTTTTTTTCTCAAAAGAAGGGATGAGAACGTCGAGTAAACCGCTGTCTTGTGTACTCGTGGTGGTCGCTAGAATAAGGTCGGGCCTTGCAGGTTTCGGAGTTTCCGTCGTCTGTGGTGCTGGAGTTGGGGTTGTAGTTTTTCCACACCCAACAACAATCACCATGATGGCCATTAGTAGAGCGCATCCAAAGTTAAGTCGAAATTTGAAGTTCTTTTTCATTTAATTTTCGATTCCCTTCATCTCATCAATTTTTTGTGTTCAAAGATATCCGAATATCAATAATAATTTCTTTCATTATAGATAGGCTTTATTTTTACATTTTACATCATAACTCACTAGTTCCTTGATTGTTGGATGTTTCCCACATATTGGACATGTATCACTTCTGTGTATCGCTACTTCATTCATTTTCATTGATATCCCATCCAATAATAAAAATCTTCCTGAAAGCGTTTCCCCGAAGTCAATCAATATTTTGATAGCCTCAAGTGCCTGCATTGTTCCGATAATACCAGCGACTGCTCCCAGTATGCCTTCATCTGCACACGACGGCATGATACCATCCTTTGGTGGAATTGGGTTAAGACATCTATAACAGGGTGATATATCAGGAATGATTGTCATAAGCTTTCCTACAAACCTAACTACTGCGCCTTCAACCACGGGTTTTTTAAGAAAGTAGCAACAATCGCTTACTAGATACCTTGCTTGAAAATTATCAGCACAGTCGATAACAACGTCATATTCTCTGATAACGTCCTCTATATTCAAGTCATTAAGTCTAAACGGATATTTAATGATTTTGACATCAGGATTCAGTCTGTTCAATTTTTCTTCTGCAGAATCGACTTTTTTTCTGCCTATGTCTTCTGTGAAATGTAATATTTGCCTCTGAAGATTAGATAATCCTACGGTATCAAAATCCGCTATGCCTATCGTCCCAACACCTGCTGATGCTAAATAGTATAGAGCAGGAGAACCAAGTCCACCCGCCCCAACTACTAATACTTTTGAGTTAAGTAACTTCTGTTGTCCCTTTATACCGATTTCTTTTAATATGATCTGCTTGGAATATCTTGAAATTTGGTTATCTTTCAATATTTTTCACCACCATAGTTTTGTTGTCTTTTAGTATATTCCAACGTTTATAACAACGTTTATGTGTCTAGCCACCAATGATAGGTGATAAAATCAGTACATCATCCCCATCTTTCAGTTTCATCTTTATACGATCTAGCTCCATAACATATTCATTATTCACTATTACCGCACAACTTCTAAGCCTATCTATGAGAACAGTATCAAATTTTTTACTGATTTTATCCATTAGTTCTTCAATATTAGTGGCTTCGAGAAGTATTGTTTCATTACTACAATTTTCAACGCCAAATACTTTAGCTTGTATCATTTATCTCACCCCACAAGAGTATTTCAATTGATAACTGCAATCTATTATGCTTAAGCCCATCCTTTTTCCCCAAAGTAGTAATTTAATATAAATACATAGCAGAAACATACTTAATGTTTCTGCTATGTGCCATGAATACTTGATATTAATATAAGTCTTTAATTACAAAATCAAGACCGAGCTCCGTTAATTTTTCCTTAGTGGGTCTGCTATCTTCATTCCATTGTCTAGCAGTGTAATATTCAGCGAGCATTTTATCGAGGTCAGGAACGATTCCTTCATTAGGACCACCAATCACAGAGGTCATGACACGTAATGGTAGGGTATCATCCTCCCTTGTCATCCCAAACTTGCTATTAAATGCTCTTTGAAGATTGAAGATTCTTTCACCAGTTTTCAAGACCTCTTTGGCATCATATTTATAACCCGTTGCTTCAGTAAGAATAGTCGCTAATTGAGTTGGGCTTATAGCATACAAAGTGAAATAGCAGATAATGGATGCGTTAACTGCAGTACAAAAATCCTGTACTCCTTTTACTAATAAGCTCTTCCCTTCTTCTTGATGCGGTGGCATCACTCCGACAACGCCCGCTTCCGGCATGTCTCTGCTTCCGTCCCATCCACCGATATAGCCGTGGCAGTGGCATCCGCCACGTGGGGATGTAGCATAGGTTACGGCAAATCCAGAATATGCTCGTGGATCGTGCATAGGAAGCTCCATTCCCTTGACATGGACAGCAAAATCTTCGCTGCCTTTGCCGATCACGGAAGCAGCGTGCCTCGTTCCTTCTCCCAGCAGTGCTCCAATTCCTTCCTTGTTCATAATTAGATTGAGCATTGCCTGCATAGCATCTTGATCTCCCCATTTTAGATCAATTCCGCCAAGCTCTTCTTTAGTAAGGATGCCTTTCTCATAGGCTTCCATCGCAAAGGTAATCCCGGCTCCTGCAGAAATTACGTCCACACCTTGTTCGTTACACAGCATGTTAAAATAGGCAATTGACTCAATGTCATCGTTCAAAGCATTTGAACCAAAAGCCCCTAAAGCCTCGTATTCAGGACCGCTTCCTTTCATCTCGTAAGGCCCGTCAGGTATTTCTACGTACCTGGCACAATGCGTCGGACAAGCATGACACTCAGCAGCATGCTCTTCTACCATTGTATTTGTCATATAAGGACCAGCAATTTGATTGTATTTGTTCCATGTTCCAAGCGAGAAGTTCTTAGTTGGTGCATCTCCGCTTCCAGGCGCAAGAGCCATTGCTATTGCTGTTCCATATTTTCTTAGAGACGCTGTGACAGGCGCGTTGTTTATGTTGACTATGGTTTCCTTTACGAGTTCTTTCCACGAAGCTTCCTCGAATTTCGGGACTTTGTTATCACCCGCCACAAGAATGGCTTTAAGATTTTTTGAACCCATTAAAGCCCCCGCTCCACCGCGACCGATTGCTCGCGCTGAGTCGTTTATGATACAGGCAATTTTAATTAATTTTTCGCCTGAAGGACCAATTGCAGCAACGCTAGCTTTTTTTAGTCCACATTCTTCTTGTACTGCCTCAATGGTATTAGTGACTGTCTGACCCCATAATTTAGAAGCATCCTTTATTTCCACCAAATCATTGTTAATACAGATATAAACGGGTTCTTTTGACTTGCCCTCCACGATAATTGCTAAATATCCAGCTCTCCTCATGACAAAGCCAAATTTACCCGACGAACTTGAATCTAACCAGATCCCTGTGAGAGGGGACCTACAGGATACATTGTACCTTCCCGATGTCGGGAAATAGCCTCCGTTGAGAGGTCCCACTGAGAACATAAGCTTGTTACTTCCATCGAATACGTCATCACATACTGGAATTTCATCGTATAAGTATCTAGCAGCTAGACCTGCACCTCCGAGATAATCTCGAAGATATTCGGCTGGAATATCTTCGGTGGTAATCTTACCGCTCGTTAAATCTATTCTTAATAGTTTATCTAGCATTCTATTAGCCTCCCCTTTATATTATCACGTAATTTAAGGACTTTTGACATTTATGTTTCTTCCTAAGTGCATAAAAATACAAATCTTACTTTTCTCCACGGACGTACATTTCTTCCAGCATGCCGATAATTGCTCGTTTACTTGCCTTAGCTGGGCAATAGAAGTAAGTGGTATCCTGAATTACTAAATCTGCAACATCAGAGAAGGAATCCCTTCCAATGTTAAGTTCTTGTAATGTAGGAATTCCTACTTTTGTATTTAGAGCATCTAATGCGTCAGACACAGCCTTTCCAATTTCCGCTGCGGTAACGTCTTCTTTAAATTCTAATCCCATCGCAATACCAATTCTTTTAACATTTGCCGTCCCAGAAGCAGACATGAATTTCATAACGGAGGGGAGGGCGAGAGCGCAAGCAGCTCCGTGCGGAACATGGAATTTCGCGCCCAAGGAATGACCAATACCGTGTCCCAAATGAACTGTAGCGTCAGTAAACGCAATTCCTGCATAGGTGGCCGCTAACATCATATTTTCTCTTGCTTCCATATTTGAGCCGTCCGCTACAGCCAAAGGAAGGTATTTAACGGTAAGGGCAATGGCCTGTTCAGCAAACATGGCAGAATACTCGTTCCAATTGCGTTTAATTGTCAGGGCTTCAGTAGCATGGGCCATGACATCCATTCCAGTTGCAGCGGTTGGATACGGAGGAAGTCCTATTGTCAATAAAGGGTCTAAAATCGCAACGTTGGCAGTGCAACCTTCACCATAGATAATCGTTTTTCTATGTTCTACAGAAGAGGTAATAACGCCCATATTAGTCATTTCGCTGCCTGTCCCAGCCGTGGTCGGAATCATAAGCATGGGGGTTCTTGACAGGTTATATACTGTGTTTATCCCATATTGAGTAATGCTACCTGAGTTGGATAACAGAATATTAATCCCTTTTGCAGTATCCATGGCACTTCCGCCACCAATAGCAACAATCCCATTTACCTTTTCTTTTCTGCCAAGTTCTCCTGCTTCGTTTACTACAGTGTCCGGCGGATCAGCCACTACACCGTCATACTGAATGACTTCTATTCCTTCGCTCTCAATTGCTTTGACGATTTTGTCCACGAGACCAGCGGCCTTCACGCCTTTATCATAGACGCAAATTACCTTTGTGCACCCTAATTGCTTTAGTTTAGTCCCTGCTGTTAGTGAAGAATTTGCTCCAAAGATTAGTTCTGGTTTAACTATAATATTAAATCCATTCATTTAATCTAACCTCCCAATTTTTATTTTGTATCATTTTCATATATACTGCAAATTTCATGCCAAATACTATTGATCTTAACTATTTTCTATCTTCGGCTACCAAGCTTGGACTAGATAATGTACTAGGGCGTATGCATGAGAAGATATTCTCATGTCCAATCATGCAGACTATAATTAAAAGGAAAGCCCTCCACAATGACCATTCAGGCTGTAGAGGGTGAGACAGTTATTAAAAGGGATACAAAACGACAATCCTATAGTATATAAACAAGAAAAAACTACTCACCTACCTTATATTCATTATGTTGAGCGGCCAAACCTAAAGGCTATCCCTCTTCGGAACATCTCCTTGAATATTCAACCTTACCCTTTATACATCATGTGTAGAAGATGAAGCAGCGGGGGCACCAGCAATCTTAGCCAACAACTTGGTGATACCATAAATACCTACAATAAAGATTGCCCCACCAATCAATTCGATTGCTATCCACTGGTAAACATTTGTAACTGGGACAGTTGCCGCCATAGCTTTGTCTGTCGCAGCTTTCATTGCAGCTATTGCAGCGGGATTAGCTCCAGCAGCAGCAACTCCGTTTGCGTATGCTGCAACAGTTTTTGCCGCTACTGCAGCAGCAGTATTTCCACCAGCAACTGCCGCTGCTACGGTAAAGCACATAAAAGCATAATTGTTAAAAATCCAAGGTATAACATCTTTTAAGAAAACGATTAAAGCCACGAACAAGGCTACATAGATTAACTTGGATACAAACATAGCCTCTACTGTATGAGGGGCCGTGTATTTCAACATATCTCCTCCTAGTAAAGGAACGGTCACACCAAACCAGTAAACGATTAAGACTAAGTTGAATATTCCGAAAGCACTTCCTAACAATATTGCCGGTGCTTCTTTGATGTTCATATGGGCCATAAAGAAAAAGATCATAATCATAAACGCTGGCCAAGTAGCCATATGCATAGGCTCTAAGATTAATTCACCTGCCATGATAAGTATTAATAATAACCCTAAAAATATAAACTCCAGTTTATTGAAGACACTCGTGATAGCAACCATCTGTTCATCCTCCTCATTAATATTTTTAAATGTAATTAAGATAGAATATTATCAATACCCCCTTCCCCTCTTTGCTAACAGATCATCCACACAGCTTAGATGAGGAATTTAGTAAGCTACATTTAAACGCTTATGCAACTTATATGCCAAGTGTCATAATATTCAAATTTACGTAACATTCCAAACTATATCCTATCTTCGTTTCTTTGCGCAATATCTAGTAGACCCATTTGACACTTAAGAAAGAAACTTAGGGCTAAGGATATCAAAACGATGTAGTACGTGGCACAAAGGCAGAAGCATAATGGTATGAGTTGGTTAAAGCCCTGATCTGGATTGGTTTTATGGTGATGTCCACGCCTCGGGCGAAGCGCGCGCCTAAGGAGTAGTAAATAATGGTAAAATATACCGCATATTTCGACGTTCTTTAATATTACATAACCGCTCCACCATCAACATTTAAAGCCTGGCCGGTAATGTTTTTAGCTGCCTCAGAAGCTAGGAATAATACGGCATAAGCAACATCTTCTTCGGTCTGCTCCCGTTTCATTATTATTTTCTTTTTCACAGAGTCTTCAAAAACTTGTCTTGCCGTCATGTTCGGATACACGGTAGGCAATGATTCGGCTAGCTTTGATCCCAGGCTTTCCCATATAGGCGTATATATTAAACCAGGACATACCACGTTTACGTTAATATTGTATGGACCCATTTCCTTGGCGTAGGCCTGGCTCATATTAATGATAGCAGCTTTGGCCGATGAGTAATGTGGTAGTGCCGGATCCCCAGCCTTACCTGCTATAGAAGAAAGGCTAACTATCTTGCCGTGTTTTTGCTTCATAAAAATATTATAGACTGCTTTTACACAGAAAAATGTGCCTCTCACATTTACCTGGAAGGAAATATCCCAGTCCTCGGACTGAATTCTGGTCAAAGGATAACCCACATGTGGTCCACCTTTGCCAGCATTATTAACTAGAATATCTACCCCCCCAAAGGCCTTTACGGTTGCATCTACCATGGCAATACATGACTCTTCTTTAGTTACATCGACCTCGACGAAAATAGCCTCGGAACCCATCGCTTTCAGAGCTTTAACTACTTTCAAACCATTTTGCACATCAAAATCAGCAACCGTAACCTTAGCCCCAGCTTTGGCAAACTGGCGAGCCACTTCCCCACCCAGACCTCCTCCTGCGCCTGTGACTATTACCACCTTACCTTTGAAATCCTGTTGAAAATCCATAATTTCAACCTCCCTATTTTTTTGATTTGACCTAATATTATTGCAAATTACGTGCCATAATCGAAATAAAGGAGAATTAAATCATTTAGGTAGAAACCTAACAGACCCAATTACCATGCTTGTTAAGTAAGGTGATTGGGTCGTAAACGGGGGATGAATATGTCTTCGCGTTCTAGGCAATTAGGGTCTAATAAGAATCTTTACATCAGGATAAGTACCTGCAGTTAACTTTTCAAAAGCAGCCTGGGCACCATCCAACTCAATAGTCCCACTAATAAAACGTTCCGTATTTAAACGTTTGCTTCCAATTATGTCCATAGCCTTGTCGAACTCATGGCTGTAAGCAATGGTGCCTTTAAATTCAATTTCCCTTAATACAACCACTAAGGTGTTAATGGGAATGGGCTTGTAGCTTACTCCGGCCAGAATAATTCTACCGCCTCTATTCATGGCCATAATAGCATTGTTTATAGCGGAAGGGACTGCCGTACAGTCAATAGCCTGGTCAAATCCGCCTCCTGAGCCTTGCAGCAACTTATTTAGCATTTCGGGATCAGTAGCATCAAAATAGGCGTCAATATCAGCCATTTTGGCAGCATTTTCTCCTCTGGTCTTGTTGGCCTCGGTAAGAGCAATATAAGAGGCGCCTGCAAAACGGGCCCAGGCCGCAGAGAGTAACCCGATAATCCCACCGCCGTTAATGAGTACCTTGTCTCCCGGTTTTATTCCTGCATTACGAACGGCACGCAGGGTAACGGCGGCCGGTTCCAGCATAGTAGCTTCATCATCACTAATGCTATCTGGTAGTTTCCGGATCATATCAGGTCTACAAGCGAAGAATTCTGCATAAGCACCATCTGCTCGTATACCAGGTGAGGCTACTGGATTCAGGCACATATTAATATCTCCCTTAAGGCAAGAAACACATTTCAGGCAGGGGTCTAGAGGCAATGCAGTTACCCTGTCACCAACCTTTAAGCTGTCCTTTAAAAGGCCAGCGTCAACAACCGTACCACTAAATTCATGCTCCATTACTAACCCAACCCGTTCTCCTTTTTCCCACATATGCAAATCTGAACCGCATATACCAACCTTGCTAATCTTAATGATAACCTTTTTACCATCTGCTTGTGGGGTTGGCTTCTCTACTACCGAAAGTTTCTTGGGACCATCCAGAACAACAACTCGCATTATTAAATACCTCCTTCAGTTTAATAATAGTCTCTCGGTATTCGCCGAGGCAGTCGGGACAAGGGTTTCCTTGAACCAACCTTATTGCATTCCTCCTACTTTTAGTGGGAGGATATTTGTCTTTTATCCAGCTAAACTGGAAATTCGCGAATGATTAAAGTTTCAAAAAACAGGCCGAAACACTTGACTTTCTCAGAACGTCCCCATAATCGAGCGACAAGGGATACAATTCCTTTGATTACAAAATTTGGGGTGTCCTGCTTGAAACCTAGACTGATTTTACATGAAACGTACCAAAATTCCGTTTTAGAGCGTCTCCGTAAGCATTATTCTGGCGGGGTCTTCGTCATCGTCAACAAGGACTGGCCGCTGGTCGTAAAATTCTGGACGACCGATTTGTCTTACATCACCACGTTGCTCCAGGATGAGTATGCCTCCAAAGGTCCGGAACCTCGCGATCCGGCTTCTATGCTACGTTCGTACCTTCTTTTTCTCATGACGAAGCCAGAAATCGGTGTTACCGAATGGATTAATGAAATGAAGCGTATTCCCTACTACGCCATTCTCAGTGGTTTTGAACCCGGGAACCTGCCTGGTGTTGGTACCTTCTACGACTTCTTCAAACGTCTTTGGGCTTCCAGTGGAAGCAATCTCAAACCCAAAAAGATGATGAAGCGTAAGCGGAAACCCAAGAAGGGGAAAAAGGGTGAAAAAGCTCCGACGACCACGCCGGGAAAGGTTAAACGTTTAGTCGAGTGGATGATTCGTCACGCCGACAAAAAATCGGACTTACCAAGCGATCGACTGTTCCACTTTTTTCAAACTCAAATCCTTTCCATTTCTGCGAATCTTGGTTTGCTTGGGAATATGAATTCGCTTACTGTAGCCGGTGACGGAACACCCATCGCAACTTCTGTTTATACCCGAAGTAAATCAACGTGTAATTGTCGTGCCCAAGGCCTTGCTGATTGCAACCATCCTCGTATCTACTCCCAACCCGACTGTAATGCGGGATGGGATAGCGCCAGAGAGAAGTACTTCAACGGTTATCATCTCTACATGATTTCTGCTTCAGACAGTTACTACGATCTGCCACTATATCCAAGACTGCAACCTGCTTCCAGGCATGATGCTGTTAGTCTCGTTGTTAGCTCAGTTGAATTCAAGCAACGTTTTACCTTGGGCACGGTGGATAAAATGCTGTTAGATGCTGCGCATGACGCCGAAGCCATTTATCGCCTACTAGATCATCAAAATACCGAGCCGTTTATCGATCTCAATTCTCGCAGTAAGAAGAATATAAAGGCTAGTGGAGATATCCAGATTTCACCGAAGGGCATTCCTATTTGCCCCATCGGTTTAGAGATGAAACCCAACGGCCACGACTACACACAACATCGAAATAAGTGGAGATGTCGGCTTTCCATCGGTCCGCTTTGTTCCTGCTCCACCCCTTGCTCCAACGCGAAGTACGGTCGTACCTACTATACTAATCGGTTGGACAACATACGGTTATTTACCAAGACATCTCGCAACTCAGAAAAGTGGACCTTGATTTACAAACGACGTTCTTCTATTGAACGATCGAACAAACGCGAAAAGATCGATTACAAACTGGAATCGGGACGACATCGTTCAACTAAACTGTGGTACATCCGCCTCTACAGCATTATGATGTGTCAGCACATGGATGCTTGGTTTGCTCATCAGAAGGAGAACTTCTCTAGTCTGGAATCGTTGATTTTCCCCAAAGCAGGCTAATCAATTTCTTTGAAAAGTGCATACTGTGACGCTTATTCGGCATACCCATTTTTAAAAACCATTGATCATTTACCGCATCTCCTTTGGGCGCCGTTAATTTCCAGTTATTTTTTGGAAATTATCCCAGTTTCATTACTGAATCTCCGAGAGACTATTAATTATAAATCTTCTGCTATATCCATTCTACATGCAACAGTTATGCCACACCATATAGTAAAAATCATTCTAAGTGATTAGCAGCTATTATTCCTGAACCTGATTTACTATTGCCAGGAATTAGTGTTACATAATTGAGCAGTGCTCCAATATTGAGCAACATACACACCAGATAATCAATCCAAATAAGGCAGCAGATAAGAAAACCCTACAGCCCAAGAAAATAGGAAGATGAATTTAGTTGGCATGAAAATTGCATCTATATTATGTTCATTTAGAGCTTTAGGCACATTAACCCTAAAGCGTTCGTTCCGGAAACTTTATGATAATAGATCTGACAATACAGAAGGGAATGGTGAATACGAGAAAACTCGCCGATCATTATTATGTTTTAGGACAATTGGTTCACGCTGTTGAGATGCTGGTTGATTCTAACCTGGTCTATACAATTTTACCTGAGATCAGAAGTAATCTTGTTATGGCCAGGATCAGCGCTGAAAGCATCCAACAGGTTGCCGGTATACCTGGACGGTTAACTGAGGTATTCGGCAGAATAACTGCCCCGGCTTATCCGGCATGGGGTGCATCCAAGAATACCTCCCGTATACTCTTATCCATCATGAAACATAATCCAAAGGTTAGAGCAGTTATGGAGATCAAATATTCGGCTCAGATTATTGACTTATTGAAAGAAAATAACATCCTATGTGCAGAGTTAATAATTAATGGTGATAATCTTGGTGACCTAATAAAAGGGACCATAAACGATGGCGTTATTCCTTCCATATTTTATATCCAGGGGGGATTAGCGCGTGAAGGAGCAACGATTGTAACTGGAAAAGATGCGGTAACGGTAGCAGAGACGGTTATTAAGATAGCTGATCTCTTAAACAAGGATGCTAAAGATACTAGAGAAGATGAATAATTGTAATATAATATCTGAAGATAGCAAAGAAATGAAATTAATTATGTTAGGGGGGTGAGACATGGTTTGTTGTACCCATTATGGGAGTGTAAATGCGTAAAAATTAAAAGGAGGTAATTGTCAATGGCTGAAATTAATGGAGGTAGACTATTTGCCAAAGCGCTTAAAAACGAAGGTGTAGACACAATCTTTACCCTGGTAGGCGGCCATATTATGACTTTAATGTATGGTTGTCGGGAAGAAGGTATTAAGGTTATTGATGTGCGCCACGAAATGGCAGGTGGGTATGCAGCTGATGCATTTGCCCGTGTTTCCGGCAAACCAGCAGTATTAGTCACGACTGCTGGACCTGGTATCACCAATACCGTCACGGCTATGGCGGAAGCACTTTTTCAAGGGGTACCTTTAATTCATATAGGTGGAGGATCGCCGCTTATTGAAAATGAAACTGGTCCTCTCCAGGATATGAATACTCTGGAAATTATGGGCACAGTTAGTAAATGGTCCCGCAAAATTTATGATACCGCCAGAATACCTGAATATGTAGCTATGGCCTTCCGCTATGCTATGGCTGGAACTCCGGGCCCAGTTTACCTAGAGTGCCCAATGAATATAATGTCTCAGTGTATGGTAGAAGAAAGCACCGTGAAATTCCCCGTTAACTACCGAACCACGGCCCAAGCTTTCGGCGACCAAGCCCTAATTGATCAAGCCGCCGACCTATTAGTCAATGCTGAACGGCCAGTTTTGGTTATTGGTGACACAGCTAGGTTTAGCACCCAATATGGGGAAGCCATCCCTGAACTGGTTGACTATCTAAAGATGCCGGTAATGTGTCAAACTCTGGCCCGGGGGCTGTTCGCCGATGAAGCTAATCCCATGTTTAAGATTGGTGGTGGAGCGTTGCCCTATGCAGATGTTGTCCTAAACCTTTGTGTAAACTTTGACTACCGGGTTGCAAAAGGACAGGCCCCCTTATTCCCTGCCAATGCAAAATTAATCCAGGCACACCCTGATTCTGCTAAGGTGGGTTATAATACTCGTGCAGATATCGGAATTATAGGGGGAGCCGGGGCAGTTGCCAAGCAGATATTAGCAGCTGTTAAGGCGAAAAAAGCCAAGCAAGAAAGCTTGAATTGGGTACAGAGAGCAGGAGAATTAGCCCAAAAGGCTAACACACCTTTCCAAATTGGTTTCAGTTCTGAGGGAACACCTATGCAACCTGGCCGTTGCGCATTTGAAGTAAGCAAGTTTTTAGCTGGAGAAGGTAAGGACTGGACAGTGGTCTGTGATGGAGGAGATGCTTCCCAATGGATTAAGGCAGCCGCCAGTGCGCACCGACCGGGACAGATAGTAAACTATGGTCCGCTAGGAACTATTGGTACCGGGCCGGGTTTCTCACTGGGTGCATGGGCGGCCAATAAGAAACCGGTCCTCTACTACACTGGGGACGGAAGTTTTGGGTTTTATCCTATGGAGTTTGATACTTTTGTTAAACAAGGTGTTCCAGTGGTCTGTGTCATATCTAATGATTCCGCTTGGGGAATGATTAAATTATCAGAATCCCTTATTCGTCCTAAAGAATTCGGCAAAGGCGCTGTAGGCTGTGAGCTCGCTTTTATGTATCCTTATGAGAAACTAGCTGCTTTATGGGACGGGTATGGAGTGGTGGTAACCAAGCCGGAAGATATTGTTCCAGCAATTAAACGGGCGGTACAATCGGGAAAGCCCGCTATTATTAATGTACAGGTCGATCAAGTCAGCATGAGTCCGGCCACAGCTTCATTTGCAGGAGTAAAAAAAGCCTAAACTCAATTATAATGTATAGTATAGAGTCGGCGTTTATGCTGGCTCTATTGCTATCGATGGGAGTGATTCCTTTTGCTATTAAAAGATATTGGGGAAGAAGCCATTATTAAGAGTATAACCCTTTCGCAAGAAGATAATGAAAATATTTTAGTACCCATGGGGGATGATGCAGCGGCTTACTCAACAACAAGCGGTGCTATTAGTTTAGTATCATGCCACATGATGGTCGAAGGCAGTCATTTCCGGCGAAACTGGTCCACACCTTTTCAAATTGGTGTGAAAGCAATTACCAAAAGCGTGGCTGATATTGAGGCCATGGGGGGCACTTCCAAGTACTTAATAGTAGGTCTTTCCCTGCCTCCAGAAACGGATCTAAGCTTCGTGAAAGAACTTTACGAAGGCTTTAATTATGCCAATTCCCAATGCGGAATTAATATAATAGGTGGTGATATTTCCGACTGTCAAGGCCCCATTACCATAAGCCTCACTATAATTGGCGAGGTATATCCCCAGTACCTGGTTAAAAGAAGGGGGGCTAAACCAGGTGATTACATAGTAGTCACAGGAAAATTAGGTTCTGCTGCTGCGGGACTATTTCTCTTGATGGAGAAACCACTAATAAACGATGAATTAGCCAGTGCAGAAGCTATCCGTCAACAGCTACAAATGGAACCAATGCATGCTAAGGGTAGGGTCATTGCCCAAACCGGAGCTGTTACCGCAATGACTGATATCAGTGATGGATTAATAGCCAACCTGGCTAAAATCTGTAGTGCTAGTGAATGTGGGGCCAACCTACGGTCCAGTGATATACCTATAGAAAAATGTTGCTCTATAATTGCCCAAAATACCAATAATGATTCAATAAAGTGGGCATTATTTGGTGGAGAAGATTATGAATTAGTAGCCACAATAAGAGCATCTAGAATAGAACTGGTAAAACAAACCATGGCTGATAATGGCTATGAATTCTACATTATTGGTCAGTGTGAAGAAAAATCAGGAATCCGTTTGGACGACCAACCGGTAGAGATTTTAGGATTCGATCATTTCGGATTATAATTCTGCGTCTGATGGAGAAGGAGATACGATAGGGTTGAATTGTCAGAAAAGAAGGTGTATATTGAAACTAACAGACATTCATAAAGGGTGTGAAGTGGATTGGCTACACTAATGTCATCTTCCAATACTGATGCAATAAATCATTGTTGGGAGGCCTTTGTTGAAAAAGGAATCAACCCGGGAAATACAATACGGCCCGTTATCGCCAAGTCGTGGTTGCGTAGTCAAAAAATAATTGACTCATCGAGTTTCAACCGTCAGTTACTACCCCGGGATATATTGGACAACCTACGTAATAACTGCGCAGAGCTACTTTCCGTCGTTGAGCTGGTTATGAATGATATTAGCGCCATTTCCGGTCGTAATTTTGTGGCTTTTTGCGATAGTAATGGTTATGTCCTGAAAACGATTGTTAATGCAGACTTTGCTGATCCATTGGGCAGTCGCTGCAGTGAAGGGGATATGGGAACTAATGCCATTGGTCTTGCCTTAATTGAAGGCACCCCGATTGAAATCAAGGGCCACGAACACTATTTGACTAATTATCACTCTTATAGCTGTGTAGCTGTTCCTATTCATGATCCACTTGGTAGAATAATAGGAGTGATTGACGTAACTAATCCGTTAGGAAATCTGCCTGATGGAGTCAAACAAGTAGTCGAGCTGGGGGTAAAAGTAATAGAAAATTACCTACGCTGGAGTTATGAACGTAGCAGGTTTCAAGAGACTGATCGAACTGTTAATTTGATTCTTAATTTAGTGGAAAATTTTTGTCTCGTTTTAGATAAACATGGAAAAATTGTAAACGCCAATGATAAAGTATTAAAGCTATTGATGATTGAGGACAAATCCCAATTAATTGGTACATCCGCTCAGGATCTGATTAGCAGCTCCCAAAAATTTGCAGATACCTTAATGGACAATAATAAACATTATTCGGGTCAAAGATTCAAGCTTAAATTGCAAGGGCAGACAATACCGTGTTCTCTATTAGATAGAAAAACTATACAAGGCGAACACGAGAAAACCATTCTAACTTTCAGTGTTGAGCAATCAGCAATAATAACCAGGGCCACCGTCCCCAAATTGAATCGGCTAAATCCTGTGGAGACCATAGTTGGACAAAGTCAATTATGGAGGAATGTGGAACATTTAGCTAGGAGAGCGGCGAAAGTGAATTCTAATGTGTTATTGGAAGGCGAAAGTGGAACTGGCAAGGAAGTTATTGCGAAGCTTATACATCGCGAGAGTTGTCGTGACGGAGCGTTTGTGGCGATCAATTGCGGGGCTATTCCCAAAGAGTTGTTGCAGAGTGAGCTTTTCGGTTATGAAGAAGGCTCTTTTACTGGAGCCTGTAAGGGTGGTATGGCAGGCAAGATTGAGCTAGCCAATCATGGCACCTTATTGTTGGACGAAATAGGCGAAATGCCTTTGCATATGCAGGTAAGTCTGTTAAGATTTTTACAAGACAGAACGATTACACGGGTGGGTGGTAGCATTGACAAGAGGATTGATGTACAGATAATCGCTGCTACGAACCGCGATATAGCAGCAGAGGTAGCTAGGGGAAACTTTCGTGAAGACCTTTACTATCGCCTGAATGTTATAAACTTGAAGTTGCCCGCCTTACGCGACCGCAAGGAAGATATTCCCTTATATGCCAGCTGGTTCTTGGTTCGATATTGTGAGAAGTTAAATACTGGAATAGTTGATATTGACGAAGGGGCTATGTTATTGTTATGCCGATATGATTGGCCAGGCAATGTTAGGGAACTTACTAATGTAATTGAAAGTGCGGTAGTTTTTGCTGCAGGTGGGTCTATTACCCCTGAGTGCTTACCAGCCCGGATTCGAGATTGCACTCCAAATGCTGGCTACACACCTAAAAACCTGAAAAATTATGAAGAGAAAATAATAGAAAAGACCCTTAACTCATGTGAAGGCAATATCAGCAAGGCTGCTAAATCCCTCGGTATGGCCCGCAATACACTGTACCGAAAGATGGCACGAATGAGTTTATATAATTAAGAATAGACGATTCGCACCACAATATTTCAAAAACGTTACGCAATTAGTTGGGTTGGTAGGTGGATTATTAGTAAGCGCTTAATAAACAGGTGCATTGACAAACCCCGGTACAACTTTTGTATTGTACCGGGGTGTTGAGTCATCCTATTCAATGATTTGTGTTGCGGAACGCGTTTGGCAGGTTTCTTATCCATTTTATATCGCTCCTCACTTCATTTTGGACATACAAAAGCCCCAATCTTTTAACTTGTTAAAGATTGAGGCTCATTGGTCACTATTGTTCTCCCGATAGTTTTGAAAGGTCTGTAGTTGCTTCAGCAATCCTGCACCTACCCAAGGTTCATTGGGTATTATGTAGGTTATCGCGATATTTGCGCTGAAAATAACAAGAACGTCAAAGAGATTCGATTCTGAGTCGTAGTCAACAAATTCTTTAATGATGCTGGCTAGGGTTTCTCCCCCTCGAATGTAAAGTTTCTCTTCTAAGAATTTCTCATCAGTGATAGGGTCTCCTTTTTCAATTAGAACAATGAACCCTTCTTGGGGATCGTAATCATTCCCATAGACGCTCATTAGGCGTTTGAAGTAATCGTCAATATGTCCTAATACCTTTTCAGGGATAGTTCCTTCATTTAACAGGGCTTCAACAGGGCTTCAATATTTACGTGTGATCTTATTGTTTTCATGCAAGTGCTCCTTTCTATTTTAAGACGTTTACAGTAGGTCAACTGCAGCTTGCTTGTCCTGACGGCTTGTTGAAATGTAGAAGTGATTTACTGTCTCTATGCTTGAATGGCCTGCGAGCTTTGCAATCACTGGAAGAGGCACGCCTCGTTGGACTAGCAATAAATACTTGAGCATTTGGCTGTTTCTTTTGCAGTGAGCTATGGATTCTTGTGCAGTTAGTTAGCTGCCCTTCGGCCTTCGAACAGCAAAAGAGCCCCTCGCCCCAAAGAACGAAAGACTCTCTTGCGTTTGTCAGATTATTTTCCCTTTGTTTTGGGTCTGACTTAGTGGGAAGGCAACGCCCTTCGCCGAAGCGGAAGACTCTTTGCAACTTTTGTCGAATCGTTGTGGGGTCAGACCCTTACAAGCCCCTGCCTTTAGGTATGGGGTCTATGACTTCGTATTCCTTGACCTTCCTGTAAAATGTTGCCTTACTCAGGCCACTTAATTCCATTGCTTTTATGGCTGTAATCTCATTCGCCTTCCATTGTATGAAAGCGTCTGTAAAGTCCTTGGATACTTCTATTTTTGGCCTTCCAATGCCCTTGCCGTTATTCCTCGCCCTTAATGCTGTAATACCTTCTTTCTGTCTTTGTTTGATGCTGTCCCGCTCCTTATGTGCGACAAAGGATAGTACTTGCAAAACCAAATCACTTATAAAGTTCCCTAATAAGTCTTTATGTTTTGTTGTGTCTAGTAGCTCCATATCTAGGACTTTAATGTCTACCTTTAGCACTTTAGTTAAGTTATTCCACTCAGCTATAATATCGTTGTAGTTCCTACCGAATCTATCCAAGGAATGTATATGGAGAATATCGCCTTCCCTCAAGCCCCTCTTCATATATTGGTATCCTACCCGGTCAAAGTCTTTGCCGCTTTGCTTATCAATGTATATGTCTTTTTCTTCAATTCCTAAAGCCCTCATACTGTCCAGCTGTCTTTCTAAGTTCTGATCTTTACTTGATACACGAATGTATCCCACTTTTTTCATAACTTACTACCTCCACCGCTTACCTTAGCTATATACTATCATGAGTGTATCACAAGGTCAATTGTGTAAATGATACGTTTCATAAACTGTTTTGTATCCTTATGATACTGGCTTCGTACACTGGAAGTGCTACTATGACTACATTCTAAAATATGGTGCATCTGTATCAAATGGTGTACCTTTTAGGACGGTGATTTAACATTTAATATTTTTAAATCTAGTTAACAGATGTTTATGATATAATATAATTACCAGTTAAAGGAAGGATTATTGTTTAAAAAGGAGGAATTAAGATGAATCTCATTCCACGACTTGATGCTCAGAAATTGACTACCTCTGCTTGGTATGATCATACGCCTGGCGAAAATAAACTTGAACTAATTGATGGCCAAGCTTGCTGGGGTGGCGTAGAGAGGGACCGGCTTTTGATGGCGCTTCTCTATAATATTGGTTTTGAACATTTACTGGCAATTTTACCACGCGAATCAAGAGAAATATTGCACCATCTATGTCAAGAGGACACTTTCCTTGATGCCCGGGAGAAAGTAACAACTCTTGCAGATCCTAAAGTGAAAATTGCATTAGATATCCTCGATCGATACCTCGAAACTAGTTTTGGCGAAGAGTCGCAATCACTTCGGAATACTGTTCGCATGATAACTGACTTAGATACGATTGAGCGGATTATTGAACGTATTTTAGCGGATAATTCTATAGATGAACATATCGATAATGTTAAAGCACTCGTTCAATCTGAAATAGCGAAATCGTTGCCTGGTATTCTCCCTGGCGATTATTAAAAATTCGAAAGCATGGAGGATGCTATAAAGGATCTAGAGGAGCTTGTTTATGCCAGTTGTAATAAAGATAAAGAGCTTTAATGGCTACTTAAAGTATTTTAAAATGGAGAAATGAACTTCCAGTAACTTGTCATAGTGTTAGTTATCGGACGCATGGAGAGTTATTTGAGTTTCTAAAGAAGCTGATTGAGAGGGGAATACACATGGAGAATGATAAGTTTCAAGAGTTTATGGTAGACCAGTTTGCTAAAATGTTCAAAGAATTTTAAGGGTTAAGGATTGAGTTAAAAGGTGACATAGTTAGTTTGGAAAATAGATTTGATTTACAACTGAAATTATTATTGAAGAGGAAGGCAATTGAAATGAAGGAATCTGAAGCAATGAAGGAGATTCGTAAGATAAGAGATCGACATTATGAAGAAACTAAAGGAATGACTAGAGGAGATTATATTAGGAATATAAAAGAGCGTGCAGCTCGTTCTAAACTTAGAGTAATGAATGCGAAAAAATTTGGAACTTAATAGAGTTGCTTATTTGCTGATTTTTAGTTAATTAGGCGAAAATAACTGGAAAAGAAATAATTTTTTCCACTACAAAATCCGCAGAGCCTATATTTTCTTTTTCCATCGCCTTTATTTGTCGATCCTCGTTTTAATCTACGGTCGAAACGCGAATATATGCTATGTTCATTTACTTTCCCCTTTTAGCCTATTTTTGTAAAATAAACACTTAAAAACGTAATAATATAAGCGGATTCTATTATCAAGATAGTAATGTCTAAGATATTGTGTTTACGGAGTTCTAACCCACGGCGAATTCACGAAGACATAATTTATAAGTTATGGATATATATAGGATGCTGCTGGACTTCGAACCTCATATGAAGTATGATGTTGCTCAGAAGTGTACTTAAAAGGAGAATAAGTATGAGCAACGGTGAATTATATA
>DASRMA010000140.1:0-7252 GCA_035648155.1 Desulfosporosinus sp. | reverse complement strand
ACAAAAGCCAATAGTGTTACGATTTTGGCTATGGACCCTAAGACCGGACGAATTTTGGGCATGGGATCACGTCCATCTTTTGATCCCACTGAGTATGATAAAGCAACACCCGATGAACGCCGCAACCTAGCGATTGGTATGTCTTATGAACCAGGATCAACTTTTAAGATTGTTACAGGATCAGCTGCGTTGGAAGAAGGGGTAATCCAGCCGAGTGATACGTTTAAGGACGAAGGGTTCTTAAAGATTGCACCTCGGACAATTTACAACTGGGACTCTGATCAAAAACCACATGGTGAACCCACGTTTACGAAAGGGATGCAGCTGTCCTCCAATGTTGTACTGG
Organism: Desulfosporosinus sp.; assembly: GCA_035648155.1. Classification (GTDB taxonomy): domain Bacteria; phylum Bacillota; class Desulfitobacteriia; order Desulfitobacteriales; family Desulfitobacteriaceae; genus Desulfosporosinus. The sequence continues at coordinate 6,906 of DASRMA010000140.1, read as the reverse complement.
CGCAGGTTGGAATCAAGTTGGGTAAAGATTCCTTTTATACTTACCTTAGAGCTTTCGGTTTCGGTTCTAAGACAGGGGTGGATATTTCCGGAGAAGAAAGTGGCTTGCTCCTTCCGAAGGATAAAGTCCGGGATATAGATCTGGCAACTATGTCTTTTGGTCAGGCAAATTCAGTAACACCCATACAATTGTTGACTGCGATTTCTGCAGTTGCAAATGGGGGCACGCTTTACCGTCCCTATATAGTTGATAAAATAACAACCCCTGATGGTCAACTTGTTCAACAAAATAAGTCGACTGCTGTGCGCCAGGTCATCACTAAAGAGACCGCTATGCAAATGACAGGAATACTTGAACAAGTTGTTGACGATGGAACTGGGCACCTCGCCCAAATCCCAGGCATTAAGGTTGCTGGTAAAACAGGAACTGCTCAGAAAGTAGACCCTAAAACTGGACAATATTCGACCACAGACTTCATTGCCTCGTTCGCCGCGTACGCCCCTGCAGAGGACCCTAAAATCGCAGTGTTGGTAATTATAGACACTCCTAAAGAAGGTGAAAGCCACCAGGGTGGAGCGTTAGGCGGACCTAGGGCTAAAGCCATCATTGAGGGAACCTTGCAATATTATGGTTTTCCTGTAGCCAAAGATACTGAAAGCACGGTAACTATCTCTCCCAGCGATGCGCCTGTTAGACCCTCACCAAAACCAGTAATTCCAGAACGTGCACCCGTAGGTGGAGAAATTATTATTCCTGATCTAACCGGAATGACTATGCGCCAAGTTGGGGATACATTGGCAAAGTCAGAGCTGCATTTTAACTTTACTGGAAGTGGATTAGTAGAGCGACAATCTCCTCAAGCAGGAAAAGTGGCGGTCAAAGGTACAACCGTAGAAGTTGAGTTTTCTTCTTTAAATACTATTAATCCATAATATTTCAGAAAGCGATAAAGCATATGAGATTACAATATGTTATCTGGATATGCTAGAATTAGTTGCAAAAACGATATTGGAGGAATGAAAGATGCGTCTTGACCAACAGATAGACTTGATGAAGGAAGATTTAATTGCTGCCATCCAAGCGTGTATCCAGATTAAGAGTGTCAAGGATGTTGAACATGCCGCACCTGGTGCCCCCTTTGGTCCAGGAATTCAAGAGGCTTTAGAGTGGACATTATCATTAGGTGAAAAATTTGGCTTTACCGTTAAAAATGTCGATGGGTACGCTGGTCATATTGAAATGGGATCCGGAGATCTTTTAGGAATCTTGGGCCATATTGATGTGGTACCCGAAGGGGATGGTTGGTCAGTGCCTCCCTATAGTGCGACGATTAAAGACGGTAAAATTCTAGGTCGTGGCGCCTTAGATGATAAAGGACCGTCGTTAACCGCTCTCTTTGCCATGAAAGCCATAAAAGATGCAAATATACCCTTAAACATGAGAGTTCGCCTGATTTTAGGTACAGATGAAGAGTCGGGTTGGGCAGATATGGATTATTATCTCAAAAAAGAAGAAGTGCCAAAGATTGGATTTGCACCAGATGCCGAGTTTCCTGTGATTCATGCGGAAAAGGGGATTCTTCATCTCGAATTGAGTAAATCCCAGACAACACCTTTTCCTCATCTTGTCTTTGTTCAGGGTGGAGAACGCGCGAACATCGTTCCTGATGTTTGCGAAATTACCTTGAAGGGAATCACAAATGAAATCATTTCAAATAAATTAAAAAACTTCTCTTTTCCAGAGGGCGTTAACGGTAAGATAGGTAGTCTAGAAACAGAGCAAGAGACGAAGCTTATCTTTAGGGGTGTCGGAGCTCATGGGAGTCTACCGCAAAATGGTAAAAATGCAATTCTATATGCCTTACAATTCCTTCAGACGTTACCGTTGAACTCCGAAGAACAACACATACTTAATTTTATTTTGGCACATCCGGGCACAGGCTTTTATGGAGAAGGTTTTGGAATCCCTTTAAGTGATGAACCATCTGGCAAACTTTCACTCAATCTAGGAATTTTAGAATTGACTTCCAACAGCGTTCGCTTCGTCATCGATATCCGATATCCAGTTACTTTCAAACGAGATGATATTTTTCTCCCAATCGAAAAAATAGCCCAGAGTGAACAATTCCAGGTTAAAGTTTTAGCCCATCAGGAAGCACATCACGTCCCCAAAGACAGTCCCTTAGTTCAATCTTTACTCAAGGCTTATGCCGATGTTACCGGGCTCGAACCCTTTGCCTTTGCTATTGGCGGGGGAACATATGCTAAAGCGCTCCCCCAAGGAGTGGCATTTGGACCTGTTTTTCCCGGTGAGCCCGAAGTGATTCATTGTCCCGATGAATACATCTCAGTAGAGAACCTTCTTATAACGACCAAAGTATACGCCCAAGCTATTCTTAACTTAGCTGCTGACCCGGAGAACAGATAATGCTTGACTATTTGACGATTTAGAAGTATAATTCTTAATGTTGCTAATGTGCGCCACTAGCTCAGCTGGTAGAGCATCCGACTCTTAATCGGCAGGTCCCTGGTTCGATCCCTGGGTGGCGCACCAAATAAGCATTACTCCCGCAAGCGATTGCGGGTTTTTGTTTTTATACAGTGAGTGCATAAATGTATTGAATGGGAACATTTTGGGAACATGCTAAAATGTGATAATTGAAGAATTATATAATTAAAGAAAACAGACCTTTAGGCCTGTTCTTTTTTTATGGTTAAAAAGATTTTCTAGTTTGTTTGCAGCATCTTTATCAGCACTCTGTAGGGCGGTTGTATAAATGTCTGCTGTAATGGTTATTGATGTATTTAAGTTCAGGGCATCAGATAGGACTATAAGATTTGCAAGTGGCTTAGGAGACGAGTTGTACCCTTTATGATTTTAAAGCCTTAGAATGGCATTGTAGGGGCTGGTGTTATAATGTTCAATGCTTATGACTTGATAAGGAGTAATATTATATTGTGCTTAGAGTGGGGTTGCTGTTTAATGTATTTTAGATAAAACATTAAAACAATAAACCTGTATTAAATGATGTCAACTGCCAACTACCCTAAACGCAGGGCAAACGCATCTGAAACTCTTGGTACAGGCTGATTTCCTGTCTAACTAAAGTTGAAATCCTGTTGATAATACCTTTTTCAAATAGTTCTCGTCCCAGCCACATTTGAGCCTTTTTCCGGCAATACCTGCTTTTAGTGTGGTTTCTTTTTTTAACATATTTATCGTCATATGTCTTATTATATTTAAGTTTTCGCCGCATGGTCTTTTCTTGCACGACTTTCATCTTCTCTAAAGCCCATATCTAAACACCAGTGAAGTTCATTTTCAATTCCCCAATGCCCACGAACTGCAGTTGAAAATTCTACAACATTCTTTATTTTGCTCGCGATATATAGCATTGTCTCTGTAGAGGTTTTACCTTGCTCCTGTCTTTCAAAAACCTCCATACCAATTGCCGTGAGATTAGGCCATTTGTTAATTTGCTCTAGCCACGAAACGTCTTTGACCAAATAATATTCCCTTTTCTCGATTCTTCCATGATCTTTTTCCAATGTTTTATGATATATTTCATCCTTTATAAGCTCTTTTTTTCCTTTTGTTAGAACTTCTTCTTCGAAATATAGGTCAACGTCATCATGGAGTGTCTTTTGGTTCTCTTTTAGTGCTAAAACATAGTCGGCTCCAGATTCTATTATTGTTTTAGCAATCTCCGTTTGGGTACCCATCGCTTATACAAAGTTCGTTATTATGCAAAGTTGGACGCTCGAACCCAGATAAATGCTGAATATTTGTGTGCTCAACTTTGCATAATATTTTACCTCCAATATGATTGACGTAAAACAATTGGAGGTAAAACCTATGCAACACAACAATATCAAACCACCACTACCGACACTCAGTGAACTAATTAAACAGGCTACCAAGTACATTGTCTCTCAAGGCTATTCCAAATCTACCATCAAACAGCATGTCGGAATATGGAACGAATTCAGGAATTTGCCGATTTGCACGGGAATGAGTTTTTCTCACTCGAGCTGGCTTCGAAATTCATGAAAGAAACCTACGGAATCAACGATATTTTTAAGCCAGACCATAAAAAGGAAAGATGGCGTGTAAGATATGTTTGGTGCCTTGATGATTTTAGCAAAACATACTGCTTTGTGCGTCATCGAGAGTATAACGTGACGCTCATCCCGGAAGTGTTTACTCAAATATATTTCTTGTATGGGGAGTATTTAACTAACAAGAAGCAAAAACCACGCAGCATATCAATAAAATTGGACAGAATAAAGATTTTTCTTCTGTTCCTACACAAACACGGCATCACTGAAACGAAAGAAGTTACACCTACCACGATTATCGAGTTCATGAAAGACCTAAAATACAGCACAGCTTACCGAGGCAACATATTACTTACTCTCCGTGATTTCCTGAAGTGTCCGGTCGTTTCCGAACAATTTCGGGATAGGCTTGCAGACATCTTGAATTCGATTCATTTAAATCGGTACGAGCGTCTCCCGTCATTTTACTCGGACGAGGAAGTAAGCAAGATCCTCTTGGCGGTTGACAGAAATACTCCCCAAGGGAAAAAGGATTACGCTATCATTATTATAGCTGTGGAACTCGCGCTAAGAGTTTCCGACATAAGGAAATTACAACTGAATGAAATTAGGTGGGACAAAGGCATCATTGAGTTATTTCAGCAGAAAACCGGAGAGTTTGTGCAACTATACATGACTGATAATGTAAAATGGGCTCTTCTTGATTACCTGATGAACGTTCGGTCAAAGGATAGCGAATACAGTAATGTGTTTCTTCGATCAAAAGCCCCTTACACACCTTATGGTAAAGTAGCCAGCTTTTACGATCTAGTAAACAAATACATAGGTCTGGCAGGAATTGAAAAGGAAGGCAAGCACCACGGATTGCACTCCTGTCGCCATTATGTAGAGTCCCAGGTTATGGGTAGTACTCCCCATAACCTGGGACTCTACATAATGACGAAGAGTATGTATAGAGACGTTTTTGGTAATGCTTGTTCTTTTTACTGCTTCGGTAAAAGCAAACTCTATGCCTCTAGAAGTAATGTGTGATATCTTGAACGTTCCCAGAAAAAGCCATCCTTCGGGATGTTTCGGAAGGTACATTTTCCAGTATTTTCGTAAAACACTTAGGCAAGCTTCTGAGAGTAGGGTATAGCGATCTTTGCCACCTTTACCATAGTCTACAAACAAACGCATATTTTTGGAATCAATGTGTTGTATCTTTAGTCCAGCCGCTTCACTTACACGTAGACCTGAGCTGTATATTAGCATAAGCATAGCTTTGTGTTTTATGTTTGTGCAACTCTCAATAATTGCACAAACTTCTTCTCTGGTTAGAATCTCCGGAAATATTTTGCGTTTTTTCTGACGCGGTATCTGAAGATAATTAAGAGTACGATTAAACGTTACTGCAAAGAGGAACCTTATTGCTGCACTGTAACAATTCACAGTTCCTGGCGAAGATTTCTTCTCATTAATCAAATATAACAAGAAATTGCGAATGTCATGTTCATCTAGCTGTTCCGCCGGACGGTTGCAATACTCAAGAAAAATCCGTGCATTTAAGGTATAGCTCTCCAATGTGTTTATTGACAGTCCGCGAAGTAGAATGTCTTCTTTCATCCGTGATAAAATTTGCTCATTGTTGTTCATAATGCATTCTCCTTAAAATTTATTAGCAGTTCTACTGCAATTAAATTTTAAGATACCCTGAACTAAAAAGAAAGAACTGGATTGGAGTGTATCCATAAACTTCAACGGCTTAAACCACCGCGTAGCGGTTTAGTCCTATAAGAATAATGCGTAGTTGAGACAATCAATAAAGGACATTAGACAGTGTAAAACCTTCAGCTTGCTCGAAAGAGATAAGTCGTAGAGGGACTGCCTTTTCGTGATGCCTGTAGACATCAATTTAAGACAGCCCTTTATTAGCACAAATTGTACTATGTAAACTAAATGGGTCTTTAGCAAAGGTATTGCTGCATATAATGGGTCTACTATGCAACAAAAAAAGCACCGGAATACCAGTGCTTCGTAGTTTATTCACCCTCAATATATTTAACATCACGATTATCTGTTCTACCTGATATCTTTGTAACAGTTGGAGTTAACGATGCTCGAACACCATACTCCTTCCCGCAATCTGGGCAATAATATTCTTCTCTTTCGTTATGTCCATCTTGTAAAGAATATTGTACTCTATATTTGCATCCGCAAAAATTGCACTTTTCTTCATTATCACCACCAGGATAACCATTACGCGCCGACCAATCACTCATAAATTCATCTCCCTCCACTGATTAATAATATCCCACAGTAATATTTTCTTTAATTATAACACTATAGTGAATTTATGTGGAGTAGAGGGCAAAGAAAAAGACTATCCCAAGTCCCTACTTTGCCTTTGGGATTAAGCTATTCATACAATCAAGTCTTGTTTCTCTTCTGCGGTCAGGATTGCGTCAATGTCTGATTTAAACTTTGTGTAACGCACGTTGGTCATAACTGCTTTGTAATCGAGTCTACCTTCTTCGATTCCCAAGGCTAAGTATGCAGCACATTTGCCACTCTTGTATCAGCTGCGCATTGGTGCGCATAATCTGCCTTATACACAGCAAACTCCACTCGACATTTGCTAAACTCCCATTTAGTAAACTTCTAGTTACAAATGCAACATAGATTTCATGAATATATTCCCTTGGTTTACGCAAGATGTCACAAAAAGTAAGGTTATTGTGATTGTATAATTCTATGTCCCAAAAGTGGTGAAGGTACTTATGTTACAGGTTTAAGGTGTTAATGACACTATGTTAGATTTGGAAACATATGTCTTAAGGTTCTTTTCAAGATGGATCGTGCCATACCC
>DASRMA010000139.1:0-13892 GCA_035648155.1 Desulfosporosinus sp. | reverse complement strand
CGTCACAGATAAGACGATAGTCTCCCAGAAGATCCTCAGTTCCTATGCAAACCTCTTAGCTGAAGCGGATGCCTTGCAACGAGAAGACAGAGATTCCTCGTACGCAACAGCCGCTAAATATTACTGGACCGTTATGCAAGGCCCGAGCTTGGATGCAGGGATCACGCAACGAGCGGCCCTTGGTCAGCAAAGTGCCCTAAGTAAACTCATAGCCGAGGCAGATAAACAGCTCCTCGAAGGATCAGGTCCCTCCAGCCTGAGTGCAGCCCAATACTTAGTAATAGTTCTGCAGAGTTCAGACTTGAAGGCCAGCCTGGCAGATCAGGCAAACGATAGTCTCCTAAAAGCTTATGTGAAACTCATGGCTGAAGCAGACAAATTGGCCCAGGAAGGGACCGACGCTTCGAAAGCGAGCGCGGCTAAGTATTATTCGATGGTTCAGCAGGGACCAGTTCTCGATGCAAGTCTTACAGCGCGTGCTAAAATCGGCTACGACAATAACTCCGTTTTGAAGCCAACGCCAACTCCAATACCGATTCCAACTCCAATTCCAACGCCAACTCCAATGCCGATTCCGACACCTACACCAATACCAACACAGGTAGAAGTGAGCGTCACTCGTCTAGCGGGTATCCGGGCTGAAGATACAGCGATCAAGATCTCCCAAGAAGGCTGGGCAAACAACTCTTCCTCGGTTGTACTTCTTGCTAGAGTAGACCGCTTTCAAGATGCCTTAGCAGCAGCCCCTTTAGCAAAAAAACTTAAAGCCCCCTTACTACTCACAGCACCCGGCAAACTTGATAACTTAGTTTTGAAAGAACTGAAACGCCTGGGACCAGGTGGTAAGGTCTATGTTATCGGTGGAACAGGCGCTATCAAAACGACCGTTACGGACGCGCTCGAAACAGCGAACTTCACCTTTGAGCGGATTGCCGGTAACACGGCGGCCGATACTGCAGTTGCTATTGCCCGGAAGATCGGGCCGAGCACTCAAGTGATTCTGGCCTCCAGTACAAGCTTTCCAGATGCCCTATCCGCGTCTGCTCCGGCAGCTGCCCTGGGGATTCCGATCCTTTTAACAGAAAAGGCAACGTTACCAGCCTCCACCCAACAATTATTGGAAGAGTTCAAGGTGACCAAGACGTTTATAGTGGGAGGTAGATTTGCCATATCTACGGCGTTTGATAGCGTGGGAGGGCCTCTGGTAGCCTATGGCCCTCAACGTTTGGCCGGGGAGACAAAATATGATACGATGTTGAAAATTGTAAAGCAGTTTAACCAAGACCCCAAATCCATCGTCATCGCCACGGGGGAAACCTTCCCGGATGGCTTATCTGGTGGAGCTTTTGCCGCCTTGAAGGGAAGCCCAATGCTCCTAATCCCCAAAGAGGGGATTAATGATGATACGTTAGCTTACTTGGCCAGCCTGAAGGGCAAGACAACTACAACCTATATATTAGGCGGAACTGGAGTAATTTGTGATAACAGTAAGGAACTCATTGCTGGTATTTTTGCAAAGTAATACTCCTAAACGGGCAGAGGATGGACGTCATTGGATAAGCAGTATAAAGGCATGTGGCTCACCGGACTTTTATTTATCATTGCCTTAGGCCTAGAGTTTCTCTATATTAGATCGTATAGTGTCAGTTACTTTATTTCACCGGATGGGTTAACCTACTCCAATATTGCTGAGAATTTTCTTCATGGCCAAGGGCTCGTGAACACTGCGAATTTTGCCCAGGGTGATGACGGTGTTGTACGGGCGGTAGCCCAAACACGGGAGTATGTGGTCGGGCCAATCTATCCCCTGCTCCTAGCCTTGATCTATGGTTTGTTTGGCTTAAAAAGTTATGGCATGGTTATCCTTGTTCTACACGCTACGCTCGGCGCAGCCAGTGCGGTACTCGCTTACAAAACGGGGGAACTCTTGTTTGGCAAGGGGTATGCTTGGATTCCCTATGCGCTAACCCTAGGATATCCCTTATTTGCGTTCTGGGGAATGTACGTCCTTACAGAGACCTCCTACGTTTTTACGATCACACTTTTCCTATATCTAGTGGCTCGCTATGGACAAGAAGTTGAGCGGCCAAAACTTAAAACTCTTCTACTATTAGGGGCGGGCATCGGGATTTCGAATCTCGTTCGTCCGCTACTACTGCTTTATTTTCCAGTCTTAGGCTTCTGGATCTTATGGATTCACGGCTGGCGTTTGAAGATCGCACTGCGAGATTTTACGATCATCGTTCTGATGACAGTGGTGGTCATGAGTCCCTGGTGGATTCGTAACGGCATCAAATACCAGCAATTTATTGCGGTGTCCAATTATGGTTCTTATGAGTTTTACTTAGGGAATAACCCCTTGACAGTCACGGACCAATACTTTTATTTCGCCCAACCAAGCTTTGACCCTGAAGTGAAAGCCCGTATAGTAAAATTGCCGATCGCTGAACAAGAAAAGGAATATAAGACGTTGGCAGTGTCACATATAATTCAGCATCCCCTGCAGTTCCTACAGCGCACCTATGCGAAAGAAAAGAATCTCTTCTGGAAACCAATTGTCAAAATTAGTGGAGATTCCTATAAGATGCAGGGAGCTGCCCTGGATAAATGGTATCTCCTCTTGGGGCTATGTGGAGTATTCTTGAGCCTTTTCCAGTTGAAAAAGTTCGGCTTTCTTTTACTCTTTACGGGTTATTATAGTTTTATGGTCAGTATGTTCACGGTGGTTTCTGGCGCTCGCTATCGGCTGCCAGTCATGCCTGCTATGATCCTCTTCGGATCCCTAGTTTTAGTTATGGCCTTTACCGGTATAGCAAGACTATCAAGCGTCAATCGACGAAAAGATAGGAGGGCCTAAGTTAATGGTACGCGTTCAATTGGTCGTTCTCATTACGAGCATTCTGGTAACCGGTTTCATCGTGGAACAAGTCCGGCGTCGTTGTTTGGCAGTTGAATACTCCCTCATTTGGATTGTTGCAGGGTTAGGTATGATCTTCTTTTCCCTGTGGAGAAATGGAATTGAGTACCTTGCTGACTTGATGGGTATTTATTATGCCCCCTCCGCGATCTTCGTGGTTTTTGGTATCCTTGTGTTTGTCTTATGCATTCATTTTTCTTTGACGATCTCCAAATTAAGTTCCAATAATCGGGTTCTGATACAACGGATGGCCCTTATCGAAGATGAATTGAGTGGGGGTACGCAGCAGCGCTCCGCTACTCCTGATATGAACAGCATTCTAGCGATAGTTCCTGCCTTAAATGAAGTGGAAAATATCGGATCCGTAGTTGAGAATCTCAAAAGCACCGCCCCTTGGCTCGATGTGCTGGTTATAGATGATGGATCAACTGATCGCACGGCAGAAGTTGCTCGAGACCATGGTGCCAAGGTCATCTCCTTGCCCGTTAACCTTGGAATTGGAGGTGCCGTCCAAACAGGGTTTCTTTATGCCGTGAAGAATAACTATGACGTAGCGTTGCAAGTGGACGGGGATGGGCAACACCGCGCAGAAGAAATTAAGAAATTAATTGAACCTGTACTTACAGGGGAAGCGGATGTTACGATTGGATCGCGCTTTTTAGAAAAAACCTCGTACAGATCGGCTTGGCCTCGGCGTATGGGAATTTATTTCTTAAGTAAAACAATCCAGTCCGTGGTTCGCAAGACCTACACGGATCCTACCTCTGGATTTCGTGCCTATAATCAAAAGGCCCTGCGAGTTGTGTCCACCCATTATTCAACGGACTACCCAGAACCAGACTCGATCGTGACTCTGGTTAAGAATCGCTTGAGAGTGATAGAAATCTCCGTAGAAATGGATGCTCGATTGTCTGGAAGTTCGTCTATTACGCCGTTTAAAAGCGGGTACTATATGTTTAAGGTGAGTCTGGCGATTATTCTGAACTCGATGATGAGTAGGATTTGGCGCGATTAGGTGGAGCTGTTTGTACCAAGCGACTGGGTAAAACCGGGGGAACGCCAGGAGGACCGCTTTTTGCACACGGCTGCGCGTTACGCCGCTAACTCGTTAGACAGTTCGCTAGCGCGCCAAACCTCTGGGCAGAGTGCATGTGAACCAACGTCGCGCTGACGGGGAGCGAACCGTCAACGCTCGTTTTTAGCGCGGCTTCACGGACGCATCAGCTTAGCAGAAAAGCGCTCCTCCTGGGGTTCGGTCTACGGGGGAACGGAAGTCGCTTGGTAGAAAGGCGCTCCTCGGGCTTGGTTAGTGTATATAAAGCAATCTTTTTAAATACGTGCTATACGTGTTATAATTGTATATTCATGTGAGGAGGCAAAAAGGAGAAAGTTCATATGAAATTGATCTACCCAGCTTGCTTTTATCCCTGTGATGATGGCGGTTATACCGTAGTTTTTCCCGATTTAACTGGATGCGTAACCGAGGGCGATATCTTAGCTGACGCTATGGAAATGGCAGTGGACGCCTCTTCAGGTTGGCTATTAACATCAGTGGAAGAAAATAGCCAATTACCTAAATCCTCAAATATTAAAGACGTGATCCCTGATGACTATGAGAATGGATTTGTTAGCCTCATTGGTGTTGATTTAGATGAATACTCACAAAAGCACGGAAACAAAGCTATCAAGAAAACTCTAACGATTCTCGCATGGTTAAATACTATTGCAGAGGTGAACAATGTCAATTTCTCACAGGTGCTACAAAATGCTTTAAAAGACCAACTTGGCATTAATAGTTAACAGTTAATATAACAAATCAGCAGCCTTAAATGGCTGCTGATCTTGTTATATTTGGCTTCTATATCTGTCCAAATAACCACCGGAAATAAAAAATGCTTGGTAAATGTGATAATATAGTACCATAGTGATTGATAAAATGTGATCATTTAGTTGGTAACTGCTCTGGTCTAGGAGGGCTAATGGCATGGCCTTAACTTGGGGTCATACTCGATTGTCAGAAACGGACTTTCGTTTAATCACCCAAGAATCCCCCAGATTCATCTGTGTGTCAACTTAATAGACATCTCCACGGTTGTCGATCGTCAATATAGAAACAATTTGCTCGCTATGATTAACTTCAAAAATAACCCGGTATGTACCAACTCTTAAACGCATTAGCTTTCCTTGCCCCTTCATGGGCTTAATATCGCCAATAGGTGGGCGAATAGCTAATCCCATCAATGCTTTGCGAATACGTTCTTGAATAGCTTTTTCATGCTTGGCAAGGAATTTCACGGAATCACGGTTTAATGTCAGTTGGTAAGTCAAGCTCATTCATTGCCTCTTCCCATGACACAACGTCAATGTTCTTTAACTGCTTTTCTTCTTCTGCGCTCAGTGGGATATCGTCGGGCTCCATTTTCATAATTTCGTCCCAATCTGGACGAGCATGATCTATTGCTAAAAATCTTAAAAAATCATAGGCAGATTGCTTGGTTTCTTCAGGAAGGATATTCACCAGCTTAAATAAGTCGTTATTACTGATAGACATAAAATTGCTCCCTTCTTACTCTTTATTTTCGTCTGGAACACGTTCAATTAGATCACTGGGCTGGCAATCAAGCGCGGTACAAATTTTATCAAGAACACCCCACGTGATGCCTTTTGCATCTTCGTGATATAAGCCAGTAATAGTATTCCTTGCCACTTTAGCATTTTTGGAGAATTCGCTTATGTTAATTCGCCGTTCTCCTAGTGCTCGGCTCAGGTGACATTTTATAGCGATCATAATCACTCCCTTAACCATATTGTAACATAATTACTGAAATATGCGCAATACATAGAGCATATTGCATTTAATACGTATGGGTGATAATCTCATTATAATGGCAATAACCCTATACAATTTGCTCTGCATGTGAAGGGGAACTGTTCTTGCTATTGGGTATAGTCGTTGTATATCCTCTTACCATCTTCACGTATATGGCTGCTGATTTTGTTATATTTGGCTTCTTTATCTGTCCAAATGACCACCGGAATTAAAAGTGACTTGGTAAATGTGATAATATAGTACCATAGTGATTGATAAAACGTGATAATAGTTGTATAGCGTGCTTGTGTTTATGTGAAAGAGGTGCATTTGAGTGTATACCCTACCTGTTATGGAACCTTAAACATTATAAATCATTGATTGATTTGAGTTGATATTACAGCAATGTTTAACAATTATATCCAATAAATATGATATAATTGAACATCACTATTAAGCAAAGAAAGAAGGTGATAGGAAATGGAAGCTAAAATACTTCAGGCAATTGAAGGTCTGAAAAACGATGTCAACAACAAATTTGATTTTCTTACAAATAAAGTTGATGGATTATCAGGTGAAGTTAAAGGATTAACAAATAAAGTTGATGCATTATCAAGTAAAGTAGACAACCAAGGTAATCAAATTAAAGAAAATACACAGATATTAAAGGCTTTAGAACATCTAGCACAAGTCAATAAAGCGGAACACGATAAGATGTCGTATAATATAGCTGAAATCAGTGGGGAAGTTAAAGCCATGAGAAAAGACTTATCAAATGTTGAAATAATCACGGCGAGTAATTGGGGTTATATTGCTAAGCTTAAATTTTTAATATAGAAAAACTTTAAAATGACACGGGGTCGTAGTGGTAAACCTACGATCTCGTGTCATTTTAAGGTGGGGTGCGAAGCTAGGAAAAGCATTAATTCTTTCAGATCGCTTCGTAATGTTCGTCCGTTATCCCAATGTCCTTTAGAATTGCTATCATTTCTTTGGATGAGATGATTGTTAATTTGCTCATTATGATATAACCAACTCAACTAGTTTGGCTTCGATAAAGTCTGGATTAAAGATCTGGATTCCGTCTTTTGCATGAACCTCTAAACATAACTTGATTGCTTCATCTACATTTGCCATTAGTTCGACGATCGTATCTCCTTGGGTATGGCAACTCTTTAATTCAGGTACCGTTGCAATATATCCTCCGTCTTCATCTTTTTCAATGAGCACCGTAAAATTATATTTTTTCATACTGCGTTTGGCGAGGAAACCACTACGCCTTCAGGCTAGTGGAGGAATCGCCAACCCCCTTTGCGTTTAATATTTTCTCACTATATTTTAGAATTTGTGTATTTTAGTGACTACTATTATATAATATCTGTAGAAGCGAGGTGATAAAATGCAAATTACAATTACAGCTAAAATTCAAATACTGCCCGATATTAAACAATCGTCACAACTACAAGATACTTTGTCTGCTGTGAAGAAAAGCCTGAACTATATATCCGACATAATATTTTTAACAAAAGAATTGTCTCAACCCAAACTACACAAATTAACTTACGAGATTTTGAGACATGATTATGACTTAAAATCACAGATGGCACAAAGTGCAATGAAGACTGTTATAGCAAAATACAAATCTGCCAAATCAAATAATCACGAATTCAATAAAGTTGTTTTTAAGAAACCTGAATATGATTTAGTGTGGAATCGAGACTATTCTTTGGTCAAAGGCTTGTTTTCCGTTAACACTTTAGAGGGTCGTGTTAAAGTACCCTTTAAACAAGACGGAATGGATCAGTATTTCGATGGATCTTGGAAGTTTGGAACAGCCAAACTGGTGTTTAAGCATGATAAGTTCTTCTTGCATATACCGACAACTAAAGAGGTTGCTGATTCTCCCATTCAAGACATTAAAAATGTCATTGGCATTGATCTTGGAATCAATTTCCTAGCTACAAGTTATAATTCTTCTAATCACACAGAGTTTTATCGTGGTCGGCACATTAAACATAAACGAGCCAAATACTCTAAATCACGAAAAGAGTTGCAACAAAGACAAACATCGTCATCAAGAAGGAGATTGAGGTTGATAGGTCAGCGAGAAAACCGTTGGATGACTGATGTAAATCATCAGGTATCAAAGGCACTCGTTGACTCTGCTGGTCAAAACTCACTACTGGTTTTGGAGGACTTAACAGGGATTAGAAACGCTACGGAAAAAGTACAGCTCAAGAATCGTTACGTTTTTGTATCTTGGGGATTTTACCAATTACGTCAAATGATTGAGTATAAAGCCATACTAAACCAATTGCTGACCATCGCTGTAGATCCAAGATATACTAGTCAAAAATGTCCTCAATGCGGTCATACTGAGAAAGCGAATCGAGATAAGAAGAATCATAGTTTCACTTGTAACAACTGTACCTATACTTCCAATGATGATCGTATAGGAGCAATGAATCTGCGTAATATCGGAATAGAGTACGTTCACGCAGAGCTAATTAAGCAAGTTTCTTAATTAGTTAGGGTGCTGTCAGCCACCCTGCAATGTGACAACACGCCTGAAAAGGTGTTAAAAGGTAGGAGATTTAATTAATCGTTCGTACTACTGGTTAGTCACAAGCCACTAACCCTTTAGGGTAGTTGGCAGTTGACAAGGAACCTCCCTTCAATTGTAAGGACAGATCACTAACTACTATACCCGTATTATACTAAACATAAAGACAAAATACCATATTTTTCCTAGTAAAATGGTATTTGTCTTTATCGGCACAGCACTATGCCAGTACTTGCCAAATGGTCGAATTTCACAGCTCAAAGTACTCCTCAATAGAAGCGAACTCGAACTTCTTCAAAATCCGTATCAACTTCTTCTCGCAGCCGTTAATCCCGTGATAATGAATAAAGCTTTCCTTCACACTGAGTTCCAGGTGCGGTTGCCCAGGGTCGATCTCGCGGGGGTGCAGGTAGACGATTGCAGGATGACCTTCTTTATTGACGGCTTTGATGCACTGCGCGATCAGAGGGTAGGGAAGGGTCCGAAAATAAAACCCACCGGCAAAAGGAAGGTTCTGATTGAAAACACGCACTGTTGACGAAGGGACTTCCAGAAGCTTGAGAGTTCTCCCTTTGTATTCAGGGTGGTAGGGGAAACGAGGAGCAGAAGGTAGGCCGTAGAGATACGTTTCAATGGGGAAGACACTGGCATCGTAGACAAAGCCCAATTCCTCGAGAATATCCCAAGCCCAGAGAGACTTTGGCGTGATGGACCAAGAAGGAGCCCGGTATCCTTTGACACTTTGCCCGATAATATCTTCAACACGCTTTTTGGCACTCCTAACGTCCTCTTTAAACACCGCAGGGGTTTGTTGGTAAATGAGCTGATGAGCATACCCATGGGTAGCAATCTCGTGCCCAGCCGCGGCGATCTTCCGGATTAACTGGGGGTGTTGTT
This sequence comes from Desulfosporosinus sp., assembly GCA_035648155.1. Lineage (GTDB taxonomy): Bacteria > Bacillota > Desulfitobacteriia > Desulfitobacteriales > Desulfitobacteriaceae > Desulfosporosinus. The sequence goes on along the minus strand of DASRMA010000139.1, from coordinate 4,706 downwards.
CAGCGACATGACCCAAGACGAAGAAGGTTGCTTTGGCATGGTGTTCGGCGAATAGAGCTAAAAGTCGTTCCGTATTTTGGACAATGCGCACTTCATACGTTTTCTCCGGATCAAACACGTCATCATGATAGTTGGCATGAAACCATTCCTCTAAGTCGATCGTTAATATATTCTTCTTAGGCCTAGATAACATCATAATCCCCCATAGTTAAAAACCAGCGCTTCAATTCTAGAAGTGAATCCAAATCGTCGATCTCTACTCCATTCTTCTGAACGTCCCCTTCTCCAACGGAGGGGTTAAACCTGCGGTAAACCACTGGGAAGGGCTGTGGCTCTAACGCCTTTGGACAGGTGAAAAAGCCTTCAGCTTTGAGAGCTTGAGACTCTTCAGTGTGAGGCAGCATTAGGGAACCCGCTAACTCCATGTTGTTCTCCTTGAAAAAATTCAGGAGACGATGAACTAGAAGGCGTCCCGTCGCAGGATGCTTGGGATCGAATAGGAAGTCGACAATCATGCCAGAAGACATTCCGTCCACTTCAGTACACCGGCCTACAATATAGCCAAGGAGTTTAGAACTGTTTTTCTGGCGAACCCCGTAGATTTGGTAGTCCCGTAGAGGAATGTCAAAATACCGCCAGCGCAAATAGTCTTCATCGCGGATTCCCATGATCGGGTATTTATGGTGTACGTTAGCCCAGAAAGCATTGACTTCTGATAAGTTGAAGGCCGTAAACGAATAAACTTCATAACTCTGATCAGAGCGATCCTTGACGTTATAAAAAAGTTGGAAAGGGAGAGCCAAGGGAGCAAGCCAGGAGGCGAGCTTTTTTTGGACTAGGGCTTTGGTGTTTAAGGGACGAAGTAGGAGGGGAACATTGCCTAGGTCGGTAAACCCCAGTTTCTTCGTGAATCCCGGGTAGGAATTTGGATTGGGGAAGCCATAGCAAAATCTCACGCCTTGCTCAGTACAGTCCTGATAGACAGCTTTAGCTAAGCCCGTGAAAATCCCTTGCCCAGAGTAATTTTGACGGGTGAGGGTGTTTAAGGAGAGGGTTCCAATGACAGTTTCATCGTCCACCATAAATCGCATTGGAATCACAATATATTGACCAGCAAGCTGATCTGTTTCCTCATCTCGTGCCAATTGGATCACGGCTGACCCGGCTGGGTTGCTCTCATATTGCCATTTTAGGAATCCAGGGTCGGATATCCAGGAATCTCCGTAATGTTCCCGCGTCATATCGATGGTTTCTGCTAGATTATCAGGGGAATAGTTGGCTGCTTTCCACATGAGGATTCCTACTTTCGTGTGATAATAATAACGCCGAGGCAAATCACTAAGACACCGATCACCTTAGAGGCTGTAAGCTGTTCTTTGAAAATAGTCGTTCCTATAATGAGGGCAAAAATAAAGGCTGTACTCTGAATCGGATAAACATAGCTCAATTCACCTTTGTTTAAGATATATATCCAAAGGACAGAAGAAAACGCATACACCATAAGTCCAGCGATGACGTAGGGACTGAGAAAAATGCGTAGGAGTTGCCCCAGGCTGTTAACTTCTTTACCTGTTGCCCCCAGCTTCCAAAGCGTTTGGCCTGTCACCATGAGCATGGAATTAAAAATAGTCAGTATAATTAACAAAAAGGCCACCTCCTACTTCTCTAGTTTAGCCATTTATAATTATACAAGGTCGGGTCGACAAAGCAAGAGTGAATCATGGAACGGAATTAAGGTTATAACCCATAAAACTTGTATATATTGTTAATGTAACGGTATATAATACTATTGAGGTGATTTCTATGATTAAACGAGAATTATATTTAGAGCAATTAAGACCATTTATTGATAAACCTTTAATCAAGGTGCTGACTGGTATTAGAAGAAGTGGCAAATCTGCAATATTAATGATGCTGCAAGACGAATTGACACAACGTGGAATTGACGATGAAAACATTGTCTATATTAACTTTGAGTCAATGGAGTACACTGAGATTGATAATGCCAAAATCCTCTATACCTTTGTAAAATCAAAACTAACAAATAAGCTTAAATATTACATCCTACTGGACGAAATTCAAGAGGTTAAGAGTTGGGAAAAAGCGATCAATTCCTTTTTAGTGGATTTTAACGTTGACATCTATATTACTGGTTCCAACTCACACTTATTATCCTCTGAGCTTGCCACCTATATTGCAGGAAGATATATTGAAATCAATGTGACGCCGTTATCATTTCAGGAAAATTTAGAGTTTCAAAAGATTCTTAGCGGAACAGATATTTCAGATATTAAAAAGGAATTCATACGATTTATGAGACTGGGTGGGTTCCCTATCGTTCATACGGCGGACTATTCTCATGAGGATGCCTATAAAATCATCAAGGATATTTATGCTTCCGCCATCCTGCGGGATGTTGTCCAGCGCAATCGCATACGCAATATTGAGCTGTTGGAGAAGATTGTGAAATATGTTTTCGAAAACATAGGGAATATGTTCTCTGCCAAGAAGGTAGCGGATTATTTCAAAAATCAGCAGAGAAAGGTTGACATAGAGACAGTTTATAACTATCTCGATGCTCTTGAAGCGGCTTTTATCATCTACCGTGTCCCAAGATATGATGTGAGGGGCAAAGAGGTTCTGCAAACCAATCAGAAATACTTTATAGGTGACCTAGGCTTGAAATATGCAGTGATGGGATATAAGGACAGAGATATATCAGGAATTCTGGAAAATATCGTCTTCTTAGAACTCAAACGAAAAGGATACCAGGTGTATGTTGGAAAGTTAGAGGAAAAGGAAATTGACTTTGTGGCAGAGAAACAAGAACAAAAGATTTATGTGCAGGTTGCCTATAAATTATCGGAAGAATCAACAATAGCGAGAGAATTTGGAGCATTGCTGGGGATAAGAGATCATTATCCCAAATATGTTGTTACAATGGAGGATTTTTGGCAAGACAATATAGAAGGTGTCAAACATAAAAATATAGCAGAGTTTTTGCTAATGGAGGGCTATTAAATAACAGAAATTTACATTCATTGCGAGGAGTATGTTAATATTTGTGATATACTAATTTTATGGGTATTAAATGATAGGGGTGATCATTATGATAAATCAGTCAACTTTTCAATTACAATTGCCAGAAGAAATATTGCCATTTTTAGATAAAATTAGCGGAGACTCCATCAATAAAAAGGTTAGAGTAGCTTTTGCAATTAATCTTTTTGCTCAGAAAGTAGTTTCTTTGGAAAAGGCGGCTGAACTCTCAGGTGAAACATTGGTTGATTTTATGGACATGCTTAAGGAGCAAGGACTTGCGTGGGGAGAATATTCAGAAGAACACTTGCTCCAAGATGAACGGGTGATCAAAAAGATGTTGAAAGAAATGACTGAAAAATGACTAAAAAGTTGCAAATGGTGATATGTAATTCTAGTCCAGTCATTGGTCTTGCCTCCTTAGGATTAGTGCATCTTTTGTGGGAACTATTTGACAAAGTTATAATAACACAAGAAGTTTATAGAGAGGTAGTTGAACAAGGACGGAATCGTCTCGGCAAAGAAGAATTAGAAACAGCTGTCGAACGAGGTTATATCACGATTTATTCTGTTAAAGAAGAGCTATTGATCAATCGCTTTATTGGTAAATTGCATCGAGGCGAATTGGAAGTAATAGTGGCGGCTCGTGAATTAAATGTACCATATATCCTTATTGACGATAAGGCTGCACGTGTTCTTGCCGAGACGATGCTTCTTGAACCGACAGGATTAATAGGCTTTTTGAAACTCGCTAAACATAATGGTAAAATTCAAAGTTTGAAAGTTTGTATGGATACTCTAATAAAAAATAACTATCGAATTTCTAAAAGAATCTATAACGAAGTTCTAATAGGAGTAGGTGAAATAGATAGAAATGAGGAACTGCTTTAAAGCGGTAGTTCAGCAAAGAATAGAAATAGATTGCATCTAAATAAAAAAGCAAAAATTGAAAATAAGTGAAATAAGCCGTTCACTGATATTGAATCAGTGAACGGCTTTATTGTTTTCCAAAGGAAGCAGGAGCCCCCCCTTTTTGCTTCCCCTTATCGGAGATATTGCTTCAAAAGCGGAAAGATCGCACTAGAGCTTGCAGGATTTTGAGTCCATTTAAGGGACCACGCCCCGACTCCGCCAAGCCTATAGTGATTGAGCAAATCCAGCTTGGCCTTCCAGCTTTGCGCATCATCAAAGTAGACGGTATGCATTCCCAACGCATCGGTGTATCTAAAGTAAGGAATTTGGGAGGCATCTCGTTGCACTGGTTGGCCCTTAGCTAACGCTAAAAGCTCCGCCATTCCATTGGGACTCCGTTTATAGGTAACTCCAGCGTCAGTTGTTGCCCAGTCTACGCCGTAGTAGGGAAGACCCAGGAGAACTTTAGACATGTCAACCCCTTGGCCACGCGTATATTGTAGAATCTTATTGACCCAATCCAGCGGGGCAATAGGTCCAGGGGACCCGTGGCTGTAGTCATACGTCATAATGTTCAAGTAATCAACGTTTTGGGCAAGGGCAGCGTAGTCAAGCTCACCGAGCCAAGCTTCTGAGCCAGTTCGGGACATGACGGCTTGGACTACTAACTTATTTAAGGGATGAAGTTGAGCGTAAAGCTCTTTCATGAACTGAGTGAGATGTGGGCCCGTGGCATCACTCATAAATTCAAAGTC
>DASRMA010000138.1:0-23526 GCA_035648155.1 Desulfosporosinus sp. | reverse complement strand
GCATTTACTTTCTGCGTCGTTTTGCAGCCGTGAGGGTGTAAAAGAATGGCTGGTACGAGCCGTGTAAATCGAGAGATTTACGCACGGTTCTGTGGGGGGCTGGTGGTGAAATTCCTCCGGCCTACCCGGCGGGAGGGGACCGTGGCGCAATGGCGGCTTCGCACGTCCTGTGCTCAGCCCCGTAGCTGGGGTCGCTTACACGGAGTTTACTAATCTGCTTTCGTGAAGACGATCGCTTTTGTGTCACACTATGTCCTGGGCTTAGGTCTTGGAAACGAGAGAACGTGCCTCAAGTATCGCAGGAGCGTTGGAGGGCGTGTTCGTTCCGCGCTCTGGGTCTCGGCCGGCACTTCAGGTGCAAACGGCCGGCGTCTGGGCTTGGAACGACCAGGAACGACCAGGAACGACCAGTGATGCACAGGTTCTTCATGTATTTAACTGTATTTTTCCAGCCCAGAGGGTCCGCGATCACACGGCGAGAAGCCTTTGCGTGAGTCGTAGCCAAACTCGGTTTTAACCCGCTTTCATCGGTAGGACGGGAAACACGATGTTTCCCGCCGGCCCCTGAGACAGGGTCCCTTCTCGCCGTCCATGGCTACAGGGACACTCGGCCATCCTTGGCCAGCGGATGTCGAATGGCCGGGCATCCTGCCTGCTTTCATCACGGGTTAAAGCCCTAGTTTGGTACGATGAATGCATGGCTGAACAAGTGTCTCGCGGCACCCTCCCATGGTTGAACAAGTGTCTCGCGGCGCCCTCCCATGATTGAACAAGTGTCTCGAGACGCTCAATGCATACTGTGATTACATATTACAAAGAATAGTAGAGAAAGGGTGAGGGCGTGGCCGTTTATCATGCGGACGCGTTAGTGATCCGTAGTCGAGAATTTGGAGAGTCGGATCGGGTGCTCACTCTTTTTTCTCGTGAGATGGGGAAGCTACAGGCGGTGGCAAAGGGTGTTCGTAAACCGAAAAGTCGTCAAAGGGCCGGTGCTCAGTTGTTTACGTATGCGGATTATCTAATTCATCGGGGGAAAACTTTGGATACGGTGAGTCAGTGTAGTCCTAGGGAAAGTTTCCCGCATCTTTGGTATGATCTTGATCGGTCATTTGCGGCGACGGGTATCGTGGAACTATTGGACATCTCGACGCTCCCAGCCCAGCCTAATGAGGAACTTTTCAGACTTACATTGACGTGCTTATTTCTATTAGAGCAGTTTGATCCCCCTCTTGTGCTCAGCTCTTATGCCTTGCGGTTGATGACATTGCTAGGATATCGTCCTCGTTTGGGGGAATGTGCCGAGTGTGGAGTTACAATAAGTGGAGAGCGTATGTTTTTCAGTTCGCAGGCCGGGGGCACCCTTTGTGGACATTGTCGGGAGATTTATTCCGGGCGATGGATTAGGGCTGGTAGTGTCGCGTTTATGCGTCAACTTATTCGAGCAGATATCACGAAAATAGATCGTTTGCGTTGGAATGCCTGGATGCAAGAAGAAATATTGGAAACTTTACGGTTTTTCGTAGAGCATAAGTTTGAAAGACCACTCAAATCTTGGAGGATGGGGAGTTTAATAGTTGATGATTCGGGAGGACCTAATAGCGGAAAGGAAGGAAAAGAAAATGACTGAAGCGATATGGACTGAACTTGAAATGCTGGATGTGTTGCGTGATCGTATGGGGATAGGATATGAAGAGGCTCGTACGGCCTTAAACTTGGCTAAGGGCGATGTAATAATGGCTTTGGACGATCTTGAGAAGGCCCGTGCGGACAATACACAGGGCTATGACTTTGCTGATCAAGAGGATGGAATATGGGACAACATTAAGTCTACTCTATCAACTTTTACTCATAGCACGATCAGTCTTAAAAGACATGAAACTACGATTTTAAGTCTCTCAGCTCCTCTGGGCTTGGCACTGGCGTACACTATTTGGCGGAAGCCTAGCCTACGGCTATTAGGGCTTGTTGGAGCAGTAGGAGCTGCCATGAACAAGTTTGAGCTCGAGGTGGTTACCAACGATGAGATATCGTATGATGATCATGCTTTTAACTTTGCTACGGATGAGAAATATTAAGGAAGTTATTGAATATTGTTTATACCTCACCAGAGATATAGCTCGCATGTCTCAACCGCTAAAAAGTTAAAAGAGTCCCTCGCCTGCTGACGAAGGACTCTTTTGCTTATATTATTGTAGCAATAGTTTACGATAGCGTAGCCAGAGTAGAAACACCTTAAGGTAAATAGAGGTGTTCATAATATTTTGTCAAATTATTATATAGTGAAATAAGCTATATGGATATAAAGTACAAATCTAACAACAACATCGTCTACTCATGCAAGTACCATGTGGTCTGGTGTCCGAAATATTGTGGGAAGGTTTTGGTTGGTCGGATAGAAGCTCGCCTAAAGGAGTTAATAAAAGAAATATGCGTAGAACTTCAATCTGAATTGATAGAACTGGAAATACCCGACAAGCAGAAGGAAATCAAAGTTCCGATTCTCAAAAAGCCGGTAGCTATTTGGAACAATCAAAACTATTCCATTAAGTTTGGTTATATTTCATTTCCAGTTTGGTTTAATGGGAAGTCAACTAGAATAGTGGTAAAGACGGAAACAACGAATTATCAAATTAATCTTTTGCTTAATAAGCTAGGCACACTTAGGATCACTGAGAGATCGGGTAAGTTTATGGCGCAAATCGCCGTAAATGCAGTTCCTCGATTGTCAGAAACGGACCTTCGTTTAATCACCCAAGAATCCCCTTGCTTTAGCTATGGGGAGTGTCAAGTATACTTATTTGGATTGCGCATTTCCTAGTAGTGGTCTAGCTCTGATTATACACTTGCTTTGTCTAGGTTCTTGTTGGCCGAATCGAATGAAGATACAAGGAGGTAGGGCGATGGAAGACTTGAAAAACAAGGTATTTAACGAAATTTTGGATGGAATTATGGAAAATCCCTACATCGGAATTATCATGGTAGATACCTTGGGCAAGATTAATAAAGTTAACAAGACCTACTTGGAAATACTAGGTCTGCCAGAAGAAGAGGTATGTTACAAGCATATCCTAGAGGTTTCGCCTCACTCTCGCCTTCCAGAGGTATTGAGGACCAAAGAGGTACATCTAGCTGATTATTGGCAGGTAAACGGTCATAATACCATTGTCTTTCGTATGCCTTTATATAAAGATGGAAAAATGATTGGAGCAATGGGCCAAAGTCTAGTTTTAGGTACTGCAGGGGTGAAAATTCTAGCTAAGCAGCTGAAAGATTTAGAAAAAGAGCTGACCGTTTATAAGGATGTAGTTAGCAGTATATACAGTTCCAAATATTCTTTTGATAATATTGTGGGTGAGGATAAAGAGCTGAGTAATGTCAAATTCATAGCTCAGCGAGCTTCAAAGACCGGATCTACTGTTCTTATAATGGGGGAAAGTGGCACTGGCAAGGAGCTTTTCGCGAACGCCATCCACCAGGCCAGTCCGCGGACGAATCGACCCTTTGTCAGGGTGAACTGTGCTGCGTTGCCTGATAATCTTTTGGAATCAGAGCTATTTGGCTATGAAGAGGGCGGTTTTACAGGAGCGCGCAAGGGAGGAAAACCAGGCAAATTTGAAATGGCCAACCATGGGACGATCTTCTTGGACGAAATTGGGGATATGCCTCCGGCAATGCAAGCTAAGTTACTTATAGTTTTGCAGGAACGTGAAGTCGAGCGGGTGGGAGGGACTAGACCCATTCGCGTGGATGTTCAAGTTATAGCAGCCACCAACCGTAATTTAGAAGATATGATAAAAAAGGGCAAATTTAGAGAGGATCTCTATTATCGATTGAATGTTGTAACTCTAAATATTCCGTCACTACGTAAACGACGGCAGGACATTTATCGATTAATCAACTATCTCCTGCCTAAGCTGAACCAACGTTTAAATACCCAGGTGAAGAAAGTATCCCAAGAAGCATTACAGCTTCTTAGTAGCTATGAGTGGCCAGGTAATGTACGGGAGTTGGAAAATTTACTGGAGAGAGCCATTAATCTGGCAGACTTGAATCAAGGCTGTTGTCTTAGTCCTGCAGATTTTCCTTCGCTATCGAGACTGGTGGTGGAACAGGTCCCATGCCTTGGCCATGCTCAAATAGAGAACGTTGATAACCTAGGCGAAGCGGTAAGGACAATGGAAGAGGAAACCATCCGGCGTGTTTTGCAGAAAACCAATAATAACAAGGCTCAAAGCGCTAAAATTCTGGGTTTAAATAAATCGGTTCTGTACCGTAAATTAAGAAAGTATAATCTAATCTAATCTAATATCTGATTAATGATTGCTTTTTTGCGAATTTGCACCAAGTTGCAATTAGACTCATAGTTCCATTTTGCAACCCTTGTTTTGAAGAAAGTAGTCCTATTTTAGGACTAAAGAAATATACAAATAATTTCCCTAAAGGTTGTATGTTTGAAATATTGCGAATATACAACCATTTCCGTTTATTTATACATTGGTGGCATGCTTATTGCATAAATAAGTCTACAAGGTAACAAGAAAGCGAGGGATCATAATAATGTAAATTAAGAAAATCGGAGTATTGGGTGCTGGCACTATGGGTTCTAGAATTGCGGAAAGTGAATAACAAGGGGGTATTGACATGGGTTATAAGCATGAGTTTGAGCAAAAATTAGTCTCTGCCGATGAAGCGGTCAAGGTTGTTAAATCTGGAGACGTTGTTCATTACGGCGAATTCATGATGGCTTCTCATGTTTTAGATGCGGCTTTGGCCAAGAGAAAAGATGAATTAGAAGGGGTAAACATTAGAACAGTCGCCTGTCCCTTCCCACCACAAACTGTTGTAAATGATCCAGAAAGAAAACATTTTATTTATAATGACTGGCACTTCAGTGGGGCCAGCAGAAAGCTACATGATAAAAATATGTGCAACTATATTCCTCTGACCTATCACGAAGGTCCTAGTTTTTATGACCGGGGCTACATACCCATTGACGTAGCATTGATTAAGGTTACGCCGCCCGATCAACATGGCTATGTAAACTTGGGTACCTCTAATTCCATTACTCATGCCTTCTGTGATGCGGCTAAAATAGTGATTGCCGAAGTCAATGAGTCAGTACCAAGGTGTCTGGGTGGCTCAAGGGAGACCTTACATGTATCTGAAATTGACTATTTTGTCCAGGGTGACAATAGACCCCTCATTCAGCTTCCCGCAACTCCAATATCGAGCGTTGACAAAAGAATCGCTGAAATTATACTAGGCCAAATTGGGGATGGTGCCTGCTTACAGTTAGGTATAGGAGCTATGCCTAATGCAGTGGGTGCAATGATCGCCCAATCAGACTTAAAAGACTTGGGCGTTCATACTGAAATGTTGGTGGATTCATATGTGGACATGTACGAAGCCGGAAGGATCACGGGTCTTCGCAAACAGCTTGACAAAGGTAAGATGGTCTATACCTTTGCTATGGGAACCAAGAAGCTCTATGATTTCTTGGATAATAATCCAAACTGTGCAATTTACCCGGTCGATTATACCAACGACCCGGACATAATTTGTCAAAATGACAACATGATATGCATTAACAACGCGATAGAAGTGGATCTCTATGGCCAGGTAGCGTCAGAGTCATCAGGAACAAGACAGATTTCAGGAACGGGTGGTCAGTTAGACTTTATTTATGGGTCCTATAAATCCAAGGGAGGTAAAGGCCTGATCTGTCTTACCTCTACTTTCGTTGATAAAGATGGCAAGTTGCAATCACGTATCAAGCCTATTCTGACGCCTGGGGCGATTGTTACAATACCTAGAAGTTTGAATTATTATGTGGTCACTGAATACGGTATCGCTATGCTTAAGTCAAAGAGTACGTGGCAAAGAGCCGAAGCCCTGATAAATATTGCTCATCCTGATTTGCGTGATGAGTTAATTAAAGAAGCGGATGCCAATAAAATTTGGGTAAGAAGCAACAAGATAACCTAAGGCAGTCAATCGATCGAAATCTGGGTGTAATTCAAATTAATAAAGAGGAGATTTTCAGTATGGCAGTGGAACTTAACGAAGTTGTAATGGTTAGCGCCTGTAGAACGGCGATTGGTGCTTATGGAGGGTCACTCCAACCAGTAGCGGCCAATGAATTGACCAAAATTGTTGCTACTGAGGCTATTAAGAGGGCGGGAATTGACCCGAAACAGATCGATGAAATCGTGGCTGGAATGTGCTTAGGCCATGGTAATGGCTCTTGTCCACCTCGTATTGTGGCGATGGAAATTGGTATGGATCCCAAATCAAGTGCCTGCATGGTTAACCAAAACTGCGCATCGGCAATGAAAGCTTTGGAAATTGCTGCCATGAAACTGCAACTGGGCAAATGCGATATAGCACTAGTAACCGGTACAGAAAGTATGAGTAATATCCCTTACATCTCGACCACTGCTAGATGGGGTGCAAGAATGGGCGATGTCAAACTTCAGGACGCCATGCTTGCAGATGGATTGGTATGTCAACTGGCCGGTTCCCACATGGGTGGAACTGCTGAAAATATTGCTGAACAATATGGAATTACCAGAGAAGAATGTGATGCGCTAGCACTTCTCAGCCATCAGAGGGCAGTAAGGGCGAATGATGAAGGCCGTTTCGAGAGAGAGATTGTGCCCGTTCCTGTAAAAAAGGGCCGAAAAGACTACGTGTTCAAAAATGACGAGCATCCAATTCGGGGAGCAAGCCTAGAATCTATGGCTAAACTTAGACCCGCATTTAAGAAAGATGGCGTTGTAACTGCTGCCAACGCTTCCGGTCTTAATGACGCTGCTGCTGCTGTCGTTTTGATGACTAAGAAAAAAGCTCAAGAACTCGGCATTAAACCTTTAATGAAACTTATAAATGTCTGTGATGAAGGTGTAGAAGCTCGTGTTATGGGCTTAGGCCCCGCAGCTGCTATACCCAAATGTTTGAAAGAGGCAGGCATGAAGTATGAAGACGTTGATTACTGGGAAATCAATGAAGCCTTTGCAGCCCAGGTCATTGGCGTTGGCAAGAAGCTTAAAGACGAAGAAGATATTACGATGAACATAGGTACCTTTGAGCAAGATGGCAATGTTAACACCAATGGTTCTGGAATTGGTTTAGGGCATCCGGTAGGTGCTACTGGACTACGTATCATTGTCAGTCTCTACTATGAACTGGAACGACTTGGAAAAACAACAGGCGGAGCCTCCCTTTGCGTAGGGGGCGGAGCAGCTATGGCTTCCCTGTGGACTAGAGATATATAGTACTTCATCTCTTCATCTAGCTATTTTAAGCCAGGTGAAAAATATTAAAACTGAAGGGGATGTAAACATGGCTTCTAATTTTGCAGTTAAAAGTATTAGAGATTTTGAGTTTATTATTCAAGAATGGCTTCCGACTGAGGACGTTTTTAACTACCCGCAGTTTGCTGACTACTATTCCAGAGATGATATCAAATCAGTCCTGGAGCCCGTTCTAAAGATGTGCAAGGATGTCATTGGACCGACCAACGACGAAAATGAGACCCATCCAGCGACCTTTGCTAACGGCAAGGTAACGACCCCGCCCAGTTTTGGACCGCTTTTCCACAAGCTGCAGGAAGATGGCTGGGGTACCAGCAATATTGATAATTCACCGGATGCCATGGTATTACCGGAAATGTTGAATGCCGCCGTTTGGGAACTGATTTGTGCAGCGAATCCTAGTTTTATGCCCTATGTTCTTCTGACCAGTGGAGCGGCTAATTTAATTCAAAGCTATGGCGATGATCAAGTGAAAGCTATGTTTCTTCCCAAGATGATGGATGGAACATGGGCTGGAACTATGTGTCTTACCGAGCCCGGCGCCGGATCCGATGTCGGTGATATTATTTCCAAGGCTTATCCGACCGACGATCCACGGATTTTTAACATCAAAGGTAATAAAATATTTATAACCGGCGGGAATAATGATTTTACGGAAAATATTATTCACCTCTACTTGGCTCGTGTTGAAGGTGCCAAGCAGGGTACCAGCGGTATCTCGTTGTTCGTAGTTCCTAAGTTATGGGTCAACGAAGATGGGAGCTTTGAAGACAACGATTTCGAGAACACTGGGATAGAACATAAGATGGGACAACATGGTTCGGTGACGGCTTCTTTAGCTGCCGGGGAAAACGGTCATTGTCGCGGATGGCTGCTGGGCATTGACCCTCTTAAAAACGAAGGCAAGGGCGAAGGCATGGTTCAAATGTTCCAAATGATGAACATGGCCCGCATGGAAACCGGCCACATGGCTCTGTCCTGTGTTATCAACGCCTTTGCGAATGCCCGAGATAACGCCAAAGAAAGAGTTCAAGGTCGCCTGATGACCAATCCGAAGGCTGGCCGAGTAGCCATCATTAACCATGAAAATACTAAGCGTACTCTGATGATGGGTAAAGCTCATATTGAAGCCATGCGCGCCATGCTGTTTAGGGTTTATCTGGCATTTGACCAAAGGCATCGCGATCCAGATCCGACAGTACGAAAAGCTGCCAACGACCTGATTGAAATTACCACCCCACTTTGCAAGGCCTATCCTTCGGATGAAGGCTGGTGGCTAATTGGCGAAGCGATCCAATCCTATGGCGGTTATGGTTACTGCTCAGAATATCCCTGTGCTCAAATTGCAACTGACATGAAGATCTACTCTATCTGGGAAGGTACTAATTTTATCCAGTCCATGGATCTCGTTGGCCGCAAAATGAATATGAAAGGCGGCTCAATCTTTGGCGCTTGGGTACAGGAAATGGTAGATTTCTATGAAGCTAATAAAGGCAATGAAGCCTTAAGCAAGGAATTTGCTTACTTGGGTAAGGCTCTTGACGCTTACAAAGATATGCTCAAGGCTCTGGCTGAATATTCCAAGACCAATGTGAGCATGATTCCCCTCTATTCCCACCGTGTCCTTACGGCTACCTCCCAGCTATTCTGTGGCCGCCAAATTCTTGATCAGGCTGTATTAGCGGAGAAGAAAGCTAAAGAAGTGGGAGTAGATCACTTTGATTATAAGTTCTACACTGGCAAAGTAGCCACGGCCAAGTATTACGTGCGCAATGTGGTTCCCAATGTATGGGCGGTGGCGGAGATAGTAATAGATGGTGATACCACGGCTATTGATGTAGAAGTTGATGTTTTCGAATTTGTTTGACACACCTCCTTCCTCCGCATATAATAACAATATATAAATACCTTTTGCGATGATGAGAAAGAAGTCTGCAAATCCTCTCTTTAGCGAGTTCGGGTGGGTGGAAGCCGAATGAGAGCTGTGGATGGGGTAGCTCTGAGTATACGTAACGAAGAGGGCCCTTAGGGGCCAAACAGGGTGGAACCGCGAGAACAAGCTCTCGTCCCTGTAGCTTAAATGCTACGGGGGTGAGGGCTTTTGTATTCGTTTTTTTGTCACTAGTCAGAAAGTATACCTGACTGGTACAAGTCAGCTTATATAAGTTGAAAGGCGTTCCCAACACTTGCTCTTGGACTGATCGCGAATGCAAGTCCAAGAACCGTCCTCAATACTTGCATCAAAATTAAACATAGGAGGTTGTTGAAATGAAGTTCCAAGACATGATTCTTACCCTCAACAAGTTTTGGGGAGAACAAGGGTGTATTATTGCCCAACCTTATGACGTGGAAAAAGGGGCCGGGACGATGAATCCTGCGACCTTCCTGCGCGCCCTTGGACCGGAGCCATGGAATGTGGCCTATGTTGAGCCTTGTCGCCGGCCAGCCGATGGAAGGTATGGGGAAAACCCTAATCGCTTGCAGCACTATTTTCAATATCAGGTGATTCAAAAGCCCTCGCCAGACAATGTTCAAGAGCTATATCTCCAGAGCCTGGAATTAATAGGGATCAATCCTCGAGAGCATGATATCCGCTTCGTGGAAGATAACTGGGAGGCTCCAACTTTGGGGGCGTGGGGTCTTGGCTGGGAGGTCTGGTTAGATGGTATGGAAGTGAGCCAGTTCACATATTTTCAACAGTGTGGGGGTATTGACTGTAAACCGGTCTGTTCAGAAATCACTTATGGGCTTGAGCGGCTGGCAACGTATATCCAAAATAAAGACAGCGTGTATGATATCGAGTGGGTAGGGGATGTCACCTATGGCGATATTTATCTCCAAGATGAGATCGATTACTCGACGTACAATTTTGAAGTGGCGGATATTGAAGCCTTACAAATCTGGTTTGACATGTATGAGCGGGAGGCAAAGCGGATCGTAGAAAAAGGCTTGGTGCTCCCAGCCTATGACTTTGTACTGAAGTGCTCTCATTCTTTTAACCTGCTTGATGCTCGAGGAGCCATCAGTGTCACGGAACGCACAAGCTATATTGCTAGGGTGCGGGTACTGGCTCGTCTCTGTGCGCAGGCTTATGTGGAGCAGCGCGAGAAACTGGGCTTCCCTTTACTTAATAGGGATAGGATAGGGGAGTGTCAAAACACACATGAAGCGTTGCTGAGCCCGCAAGCGCACAGACACTCGAACATCGAACAACGAACTACGAACAACGATTTGGGGGTGGAGTAAGATGGCGAATGATTTTTTGCTTGAAATTGGAACAGAAGAAATCCCAGCTAAATTCTCCCCAGGGGCAATGACCCAACTTGAGGAACAAGCGCGCAAACGTTTGACGGAATTGCGCTTACCCTTTACGGACTTGAAAGTCTTTGCAACGCCTCGGCGTCTCGCCCTTATTGTCACGGGTCTTGAGGAAAAGCAAGAAGATCTATCGGTGGAAGTCAAGGGACCGACCGTAAAAGCTGCCTATGACGCCAAGGGGTCCCCTACGAAAGCGGTTCAGGGCTTCGCAAGAGGCCAAGGGGTATCCGTCGAAGACCTTTACGTTCAAGAGCTCAAAGGCGTGCCCTATGTGTATGGACGTAAATCGGAAACTGGCCTTGAGACCAAGGCCCTGCTGCCTCAGTTAGCCATCGATCTGATGAATGGTCTGCGTTTTCCCAAACCTATGCGTTGGGCTACCCTTGATTTCCATTTTGCTCGACCGATTCGCTGGATCGTGGCGCTTTATGGCACTGAGGTGGTCCCGTTTGAGTTTGTTGGACTACAGTCCGGGCGTGCCTCTCGTGGGCACCGTACTTTGGCCACAGACGTCGTTTTGCTCGCTAGACCGTCAGATTATGCTGAAGCCTTACGGGGTGCCTTTGTCATCGTTGATCCAGAGGAACGAAAGGCTGATATCCAAGCCCAAATCAAACTCCTGGCGGAAAGCGTTGGTGGACAAGTACCGGAAGATGATGAACTGCTGGGTGAAGTCATCCACCTGGTTGAATATCCGACCGCTTTATTGGGGGAAGTGGCTTCCAAATATATGGATTTGCCAGAGTCTGTGATCACGACCCCGATGCGAGAGCATCAACGGTATTTCCCGGTCCGTTCAGTTGACGGAAAACTGCTACCCTATTTTATCACGGTGCGCAACGGAGATGCTTTTGCTTTAGACACTGTAAAAGCTGGTAATGAAAAAGTTCTGAAAGCCCGTTTGGAAGACGCAGCCTTTTATTATAGAGAAGATCAAAAGGTTCCGCTGGCAGGGTTGGTGCCCAAGTTAGGTAAAATTGTGTATCACGAAAAATTAGGGACAGTAGAACAACGTGTAGAGCGTTTGCGTGGCCTGTCTCGGTTCATGGCGACTAAGCTTGCCTTCGGGAAAGCTCAACAAGAGGTCATTGACCGAACTGCCTTTTTGGCTAAAGCGGATTTGGTAACTCTCATGGTCAGTGATTTTCCAGAACTGCAAGGGATTATGGGAGCCGATTACGCCCGAGCCAGCGGAGAGAAGCCTGAGGTCTGTCAGGGGATACTGGAACATTATCAACCGCGCTTTGCAGGGGATGAGTTGCCGGCGTCTGACCCAGGGCGTGTGGTTAGTCTTGCGGATAAACTGGATGCCATTGTCGGGGCCTTCAGTATTGGAATTCAGCCTACAGGGTCTCAGGATCCTTATGCGCTCAGACGCCAAGCACAAGGGATTGTTGCGATTCTCTTAGACTCCAAATGGCACCTTTCCTTAACCCAGCTTTTGCAGGAGTCCTACCGAGCTTTCCAGGTGCAGGGGACTTCCCCTTTGCCGATCGAGGACATCTTGCCTCTTTTACAGGATTTCTTTCAACAACGCTTGCGCTTTGTGCTTCAGGAACAAGGATTGCGCTATGATACTGTGGAAGCGGCCTTGGCAATCGGAAGCGATGACCTTAATCGCGCAGTGAAACGTGCTGGGGTGCTTTCCGAAAGAAGAAATGACGAACCCTTTATTCCCTATGTCCAAGCCTATATCCGCTGCTTTAACCTTACCAAAAAGGAAGCACCTCAAGTCTTAGATATATCCTTATTGGTGGATGCAACAGAATTAGCCCTTCAGAATGCGATATCCTTGCGGAGAGTGCGGTTTGATCAAACTCTGGCGAGTGGGAATTATGTGATGGCCTATAGTCTAGCCGAGGAACTAGTGTACCACATTGAAGCCCTCTTCCAAGCGGTTATGATCATGGTGGAAGATGAGGCGTTGAAACGGAACCGTCTGGCCCTACTCGGACAGTGTGTGGAAATGTTGGGATGCTTAGGCGATCTTAGTCTTTTGGCATAAGAATTAAACATGTCAGACCTGAAGGATAACTTTACTTCCCACTACATATCAGGGGTGTAAAGTATCCATTTCCTATGAGTAGAACATCGTGATAACAGATAACCTTCCTCTCGAACTAACCTTGAGACCTTTAGCAATTAGTTAGAGTTAGATAAGGCACATTCAAAAAAATAACTAGTCAGTATGCCAGTCTATTTCGTGTCATACTGCGTCAGCAGGTTCACCTAATAGCCCGCTATGAGGTGAACCTGCCTCCTTGTCTGACGCAAAATATCCATGGCATCTTTGACTTGTTATTTTCTTTCATATGCCTAACTTATCAACTTCCAAAAAGTCCATTGTCAGGAAAGTCCCGTTCTTAGAGGAAGTAAGATATATTTTATCAGCGAACTTATTAATGATTCCGAATCCATAACCGCAGGAAATTTTGGTGGAAAAACCGTTTAAAAAAACCATATTAGGTAGCTTATCCATTTCCATTCCTGGTCCATCATCAGCTATGGTGACTCGAATACCATTATTAATTTTTCGGATTTGCATTACGCCATAGTTGGCGTGCTTAATCACATTCGTTGCCGCTTCCGAAATGCAGAGCATTGCGTGATTAATTTTTTCGGGACTGTACGTTTCGTGGGCAAGCGTTTTATTAATTAATACCCTGGCAGTGTTAACATCACTAAGCTGTGCAATTTTCACTTCCGTCAGTAAGTTTCCTTCACAGGATATGGGATTAGATTCAGATTCATTAAGTAAGTTAAATTTACCTTGGGTTACGGAAAAAATAACGTCTCGATACACATTAAAGATCTTGTCTCGTTCCATTTTGCTCTTCTCCAGGTCCTCCTCCAGCATCCTCTTCTCCTTGAAAAATAAGTCACTAGCATAGTCCACAATTTTTCCTAGAACCTCAAATTCATCACCCGTTTGAATACTTGACTTTTTTTGTAAGTCTTTGTTCTCCAATTGCCATTCCCGGATACTGAACACTATTTCGTCTAACGGTTTAGTCGACTTTTTGATCGCACTATAAGTCGTATGAATCATTAAGCCTAATCCAAATACAAAGAGAAACAAGGCCCATACTACTAGGCCTATTTCCTGTTTAATAATGTTTTTGGCTGTCATATTGACACAAACTATGCCAATGGTTTGTCCCTTGCTATTTTTAATGGGTGCGAAGCCAGAAAGAAAAGTGCCCCACTGATCTGTCTCAAAGTCATTGTCAGCTATTGGAGCGTTATATGCATTTTTTATTACTTCCTGGTCGATTACAGCATAATTGTCACCAATGTGGTGATGGTTTTCGGTAGTATCTGCATCCACAACATAGGCCCACTTGGTTACCCCGTTTAATTTTTGCAGAGTATAAATATGCTTTATATAATAATTATTGGTTAAAAAAGCTTGGAGCAACCCTTGGACTTTAAGGTATTCTACACTATTCTCATCAGGATGTGTTTGTAATCGGTTATGTTCCTGACCATCGATTAACGAAGCTACAGTCGCCGCTACATTAGTCACTTCAACTTGAAATCTTTCCTTAAAAATCTCGTGAAAGATATAATAATAGGAACTCAATATGGATAGAAGAATTAAACTTACGTAAATAGCTACTTTGAAAGTCATTTTCCGTTTAATACTGCCTTGATACCACATTTTTAATTTTCTTGCTTTGCCCATTTTACCCTCCTTATGCAAAATGGAAGAATTTCTATTTAACAGTTTTTTATCTGAAAGATTTCTTCACCAAATATTTCTGGTAAACCAAGGATTTCTAAAACCTCAAACACACCTACCGGGATATTTATGATTTTAGCAGTAACTCCTTCAGAATTCAGTTTTCTGAGAATTTTACTGATGGTGCCTATACCCGTAGAATCGACGAACGTAATCTTGTCAAAATCAAAGTTGACTTCATGAATATCTATCAGTTTACTCACAGATATCTGAATCAAATCAACGGTGGAAATATCTAGAAACCCGTCAAAATGGAGCGTAGCCACTTTATTTGCGATCTCCGTTTTAATTTCAAGCATCATTACCGTGTGACCCTCTTTCTAATTGCTTGGTAACTCCTTCAAGCTTCAGCTGACCACTCTCATTCACCCACGCTCGTAGGTCACGGTAATGTTCTTGAATGAGAAGACGTTCAGTACCGTGTTCTAATTTTATTCCCGAATGAACAAATTTAGCTTCCAAACAACAATTGTCCAGTAACTGAATGTTAACCCCCGAGTCACCTGTTGGTGAACCAATTTCCCCTATTTTTATTTTGTCTCGGGCGATAAGACGACCACCTCTGACTTTGCCAGAGAGAATCAAAATACTACCCCCGGCCTCCAGTTCCGAAGCAATACTGCCCGGTCCCATAACGGCAATGTCTCCAGTGGTCCTGATGGCACTGTTTTGCACATAATTTACGGTAATATTAACTTTAGTAGAAATTAGCGACTCTACCGTTGCAACTGCCTTCTGTACATTGGCAATGAGCATCTCAACTTCGACTTGTTCTTTTATACGCAAAGGCCCTAAATTGCAAAGTTTATCTTTCAGGTCGGTGGCAACTTCCGAAATCAGCGGGTCCAAGACTTTGTTTGCCTCACATAAGGTCTGCACGAAAGCAGTGACTATCTTGGGTATATCTTTGTACTTGAAGTCAATCAATAGTTGCACAAGTTGTCCTTCCCCTTTAGCCTTAAGATCAGCAGTGGAAAAAAACGGCTGACTCTTGAGAATCGTCGCGGCATTGAACATACTTTCAAGACGGCTTTGCAAAATGCGGAGCATCTGTAAGATCTGCATATAATTGACAGATAGACCACCCGCTTGGATCCTAGTCGAGATAGCATTTTTACGAATCGTTACTTCCCGGTTGGCATACAAGGTTGCGTGCATGGCATTCTCCCAGACCTCAATGCTTCCCCCAGCATCAACGCTAAACCCGTCTAACACACTCCCGGTAATAAGAATATTTCCTATAAAGCTTATATTCCCAGTATTAATCCCCACATCACCGTTAACAACATAAACGGGATCAACCGATAAATACTTGCGAAAAGAGCCTTCCAAGACCGGTTTACCAGAGATAGTAGCCACTGCTACTGTCTCATCGTTAATTAACCGTACTCCACCTTTAATAAGAATTGGTTCGTCTTTAGGTTGACGTGGTGGTACAGTCTCTCCGGTAACATCAGTCCCTGGATATCCAGGGACTGAAGGTTGTTTTACAGCCAAGATCTCGTCGATTGCAACCGATAACAATAACACATTTCCACTTTGAAAACGACTGTCTTGGTTAGCAACTTGTTTTTTGTAAGTATAAACAATTTGGGAATCCTGTACTCCGGTTGGTTCCTGACCCACCGCAACCACTATGGAGATTTCTTTTTTTTGAAAAGCAACTGCTTCTTGAATAGCATCTTCTTGAATACCAAAAATGACCTTGTTCTCGTGCAGTAAATTCAGCACTTGCTGGAGCTCGACCTCCGGCCATATTTCCTGTCCGCATTTCGCCGATATGCATATCTTCAACGATGGGGGAATATCCTCAATCTCATACCGTTTGCCAAGTTTCTTTCGCATAAATAATGATGCTTTCATTCTGTCTTTTGATATTTTAAGATTGAGCGAAAATGATGGCTCCGTATTAACAACCTGTACCTCAATATGATCACCTTCTTTGACA
The DNA here is from genome assembly GCA_035648155.1 of Desulfosporosinus sp. GTDB lineage: Bacteria > Bacillota > Desulfitobacteriia > Desulfitobacteriales > Desulfitobacteriaceae > Desulfosporosinus. Next base: position 7,205 of record DASRMA010000138.1, on the reverse strand, counting down.
AAAGCAATGCCGGTAATTTTTTCACCGTTTATCAGAACTTCTACTTTCGTTCCTTGGCTTATTGTAGGAAATTTACCTAACCCTTGGGGGTTACGTACTATGACCTGGCCGTTACTAAACATAACAGAACCGTTCTGGGCCTCATTATTAGTTCCTTGATCTGCAGACCTGCCAAACGGATTTTTTGAATTTACTTTATCTTTAACTTCCAATTTTTTTAGAAAATTCCCTCTGCGGGTTTGCCCTTCTACCGTTAAGTCTTTCTCTAAAGCCATGCTTTCACCCCCCAGGACTTATCCCACCACTTTCAAACACGCGAAGGTAATGTCATCCTTCTGCTGACAATTTCCGAGATACTGGCTAACATGAATCGTTAAACTGTCAACGATTTGCTGCGCGTCAAACAGAGAATTCTTGCTCACAACGTCAACAATATTGCTTAACCCAAATTGCTTACCGCTGGAGTTAGTCGCTTCTGTTAAACCGTCGCTATAAAAAAGCACTACATCACCAGCTATCAACTGCACCCCTGCTAATTGGTATTTTCTATTTTCAATGCCTCCAATGTAGGGACCTTTAACTTTGAATAACTCATATTGACCGGTTATGCTATGAAACACAAGCGGGGGAAGATGTCCGGCATTTGCCAAAAGAAGAACTTTCTTTACCGGCTCATAAAGAGCATAAAGCAATGTTACAAAAGTGTCTCGCTCAACTAGGTCCTGATAAAGCATTTTATTGACTTCTTCAAGCACCACATGTGGTTGGACACCACTCTTAGCTATTGTATTTAATGTCACCCTTGTCATAGCCATCCATAAAGCCGCTGGAATTCCTTTTCCCATCACATCCCCTAAGGCAATTCCTACTAAATTGTTTTGAGTTTGAAATATATCAAGATAATCGCCGCCCACTTCGTAAGCAGTTATCGATTGAAAGGCAATAGAGTTACCTGCAATTTGGGCTATTTTCTTGGGCAAAAAGGAGGTCTGAATTTGCTTAGCAATTTCCAACTCTTTGTTAAGACGTCTGTGGCTATGAGCGCAAAAACTTTGGTAATTATGTAATCCTTGAGCCAAGTCGGCGGCAAGTGACGTCATTAAAGAAACAATGTCTTGACGAATAGCTCCATTAAAAAACCAGAAACAAATAGCTCCAACTACATGACCATGGCTAGAGAGTGGTATAGTGAGAGAAAATAATTTTTGCTTTCCTGCTATGACCTGAGATTCTTGACAACTCAAAGCTCCTTTACTTTCCATAGCCTGGAGGGATGCCTTAAAATCCAGAGTTGGAAGATCAGCTGGCATGGTATCCTCAACGCTCGAAAAAGCTAGTCGTTGCTGTCCAACTCCGCCGTTCGGGCTTGCCGACCAAATGCTACAGCAAGACACCTGTAGATTTTTGAACAGTTGTTCAGCAATCTGCTCAAAAATTTCAGGTTCTGCATGTGACTTGAGCAATAAAGAACAGACTTGGTAAAGGAGTTTTCCCTCCTTCACTTCCAACATCACAGTTCACCTTCTTCAATTACTCGGACTATGTAGAAGTCCAGATTTGAAGCCAACTCCATCTCATAAGGAGGATTGATTTTATTTCCCTGCGAGTTCACCAGTAGCCTCACTCTAGGCCTTGTTGGGAAGTCCCTAAATGTTTCCACAACCACACCTTTCTCTTGTGTATTTAACACGACCAAGGTTCCGATCGGAAAAAGGGCAATGATATGAATGAAGCGCTTTACGACTTCAGGGGCAAAGAATTTCCCACTGTTGGCAATGATTAATTCCACCGCTTGTAACGGTGAAAAGCGTAAACCGCCGGCCATACCGCTGGTTAATCTGTCATATATATCAGCAACTGTGATAATTCGGGCAAATTCATTAATTTCATCCCCTTTTATCTTTCGGGGATATCCTGTGCCATCATAGTGCTCGTGGTGCTGTAGTGCAATATGGGCGACCTGCAAACTAAGACTTTCTATTTTACGCAGGATGTGGAACCCTATAGTCGTATGTTCCTCTAATAACTTTTCTTCATCATCAGTTAACGGTGTAGCCCTTACAAGAATATTTTCTGGGATAGCAGTTTTTCCCACATCATGAAATAGTGCTCCAGCTCCCAGAATTCTTAATTTATCTTTGTTAAAACCCATCGTTATGGCGGTAATAAGTGAGAGAACCGCAACATTTACGCTATGCCCAAAGATGTAGTCATTCAACGCACGTATATCAACCAAGTTCACCATCGTGTCACAGTGGTTCAGCAATTCATTTATGATATCATTAACAGCCTCATTAATACTGGCAAGATGAAGAGTCGGATTCAGCTTAATGTTTTCCATAGCTTCTTTAGTAACTTTAATTGCTTCTAATCTGGTCTTTTCAGAAACCACGTCATCAATTTGTATAGCGCCTACGGACTCGTCATATATATAAATAACAACTATTCCTAACTCTTTAATCCTCTCAATATATCGGGAAGTTAATTTAACTCCGTTAGCCAACAACGTTTTCCCATTCGCACTATAGATGGATCTGCCCACTTTCATTCCAGGTTCAACCTTTTCAATAGACATGATCCGCATACCATCACACTCCGTAGTAAATTTAAGTCAATCAAGCAACCAACCACACAAACGCCTCTTTGCCACAGACGTCGGCAACGCCTAAAATCGTAAAAAGCTCAAAGATTTTTTTGGGTATATTCTTATAGCGGACAAAAATATTTCGTTCCCTTGTAATAGCAATCGTCCATTAACGTCAAATATATCTTGTTCTGAAGCTTGTCCTGCTAATATTTAAGCTTGTCCTGCTAATATTTAAGCTTGTAAAGGCCTAATTTGCAAGTTCATAACAACCACTTCCTCATAAAAAAGCAAATGTCGGCACTACCTAGCAGGCAATGCCGACATTTACAAACTGCCTGTGTTCGGTAGTCCGGCGATCATCACCTTAAAGGCGGAAGACCCGTAACTTTGCGTCCCTAACTTTCGTTAGGTTTGCCTTTATCACCATTCAGTTGGGATGGAAATTATACATTTAATTACATAATATCATACTATATTTTCATTTTCAACACAATTTGACAACTTGCCAATCTACTTGAAAATTTACAAAAATGACGATGGTAGATACCAATGGAGATTAGTGAGTTAGCATCCTCAAAACGATGGTTTGCAACTTCAAAAAAGTCATAACCCTTTTAGGGTTCACTGGTCGTGGGATAGTTTAGTCCAATAAGGGCCAAGGCGTAAAGCTGTGTGGCATAATGTGCAAACTCTGATTAGAGGTTATATGAGATACTGTGAATTGGAATAATACCGAAGATTATTCGTTGCTAAAGTGAATAAATCATGCTTTAGGTCTGAAATATGTTCACTATCTAGTAAAGCAGTGACCTTATATGATATAATGGATTGTGTTAGGGACAATTAGTATGTCACATTGGGTTGCGGATAAACATTAAGAGGTGAAAAGGGTTGGAATGGACGGATCGTCAACAGCGAATTGTGGAGATCGTGAAAGACTCAGGGTACATCACTGGTGAAAAGATTGCGGCAAAGCTGGATCTGACGCGGGCCACTCTCCGCCCAGATTTAACCCTTTTGACAATGTTCGGGGTCCTAGAGGCCAGGCCCCGTGTCGGGTATTCTTATCGAGAAAATACTCGACCTTCCCCCATTATGGAACGATTGCTTCAGCTACGGGTTTGCTCCCACAAGTCGATGTCAGTTACAGTACTAGAAAGCGCGAGTATTTATGAGGCGACAGTTGCCATGTTCACACAAAACGTAGGAAGCCTGACGGTTGTCGGGGCAGATCGCCTCCTTGTAGGAATGGTGTCACGCAAAGATATTATGAAAGCCTCTTTAGGGAAAACCGACCTTGAACAAGTTCCGGTCGGTGTTATTATGACACGAATGCCGAATATTTATATGACGACCCCGGATGAGCCGGTCTATACCGCCGCCAAAAAATTGGTACAACATCAGGTTGACAGTTTACCAGTGGTGGAAGGGTATGTGGACGAGAACGGGGATGAATGTTATGAGGTCGTGGGTCGGTTTACTAAGACGAATGTCACAAAGCTCATGGTAGAGATTGCGGAAGCAAGGCTATAGGAGGTGTATGAACGCGTGACGACCCAATGCACAGTTATTTATGTCATTTCTGATGCACTCGGTGAGACGGCTGAGTTCGTAAGTCGGGCGGCGGCGGCACAATTTCTTGGTGTAAAGACTCGAATTCGTAAGGTTCCCTACGTACGGGACCAATTGCATTTGGAAGATATTATGGAAGAGGCCCTGACCGAACAAGCCATCTTAGTTTATACCTTAGTACTTAAAGATCTTCGGGATTATTTGGAGATAAAAGCGATTGAAAAAGGGCTTAGAACTGTCGATATATTAGGTCCCTTAATTGCCGCTCTAACCAGCCAAACGGGCCTAAAACCCACACATATACCCAATATTATTCATCGGCTGGATGAGCAGTATTTTCGTAAAGTGGAGGCGGTCGAATTTGCTGTCAAATATGACGACGGCAAAGATTCTCGCGGAGTTTTACATGCTGACGTGGTACTCATTGGCGTCTCGCGGACCTCGAAAACTCCACTCAGTATGTATTTAGCCCACAAAGGGCTCAAGGCCGCGAATATTCCGCTGGTCCCAGAAGTCAATCCTCCGGAGGAACTGTTTGCTATTTCTCCTAGAAAAGTAATCGGGTTAACCTTACGACCTGAATTGCTCAACACTATCCGGACAGAGCGTTTAAAAACCTTAGGGTTGGGCGCAGGTTCAGATTACGCTAAACTCGATCGTATTATGCACGAGCTGGAGTATGGGCGGAGTATCATGAAACGTATTGGCTGCCCAATCATCGATGCCACTGGCAAAGCTGTTGAAGAGACCGCAAGCATAATTCTGGAATTATTGTTTAGGGAGGACCAGAAATGAGTAAAAAGTATGTGTACTTATTCCAGGAAGGAAAAGCTTCCATGCGCGATTTATTGGGAGGAAAAGGCGCCAATTTGTGCGAAATGACCAATCTTGGATTGCCAGTGCCTCCTGGATTCACCATAACCACCGAGGCGTGTAATGAGTATTATAGCAACGGCGAAAACTTTCCAGAGGGGATTTGGGATGAAGTATGGCCAGCTCTGGCGGAGGTTGAGGCGGCAACCGGTAAACACTTTGGGGATAAAGTGAATCCACTGCTCGTTTCAGTAAGGTCAGGGGCTAAATTTTCGATGCCAGGCATGATGGACACGGTTCTTAACTTGGGCTTAAATGACGATACGGTGGAGGCCTTGGCCGCGAACACAGAAAACGAGCGTTTTGCCTGGGACTGTTACCGCCGCTTTATTCAAATGTTTGGGGATGTCGTCTTAGAAGTAGAACACTACATATTTGAACATATAATAGAAATCGCCAAAGAGAAACAAGGCGTCAGCGATGACTCAGAGCTCTCTCCAGAAAGCCTAAAATGGATGGTTAGTGAGTATAAGAAAAAAATTGAACGTCATACTGGCAAATCGTTTCCCATGGATCCCAGAGAACAATTAGAGCTAGCCGTCTTGGCGGTCTTCCGCTCGTGGAACAATGACCGAGCGAATTTCTATCGTCGAATCAATAATATCCCCCACGAGATCGGCACGGCCGTGAATATTCAGTCCATGGTCTTTGGAAATATGGGTGCTGACTCAGGAACTGGTGTGGCCTTTACCCGTAACCCGTCTACGGGAGAAAATGCTCTCTACGGTGAATATTTAATGAATGCTCAAGGAGAAGACGTGGTGGCCGGTATCCGTACCCCAAATCTGATTGCCACCTTGGAAAAGGAGAATTCGGAGATCTACCAGCAGTTTGTGGATATTTCCAAACGCTTAGAGACCCATTATCGAGATATGCAGGATATTGAATTTACGATCGAGCGAGGCAAACTTTATATGCTTCAAACTCGAAATGGCAAAAGAACCGCTTCAGCCTCAATCCGTGTTGCCGTGGAGCTTTTCCATGAGGGCTTAATTACAAAAGAAGAAGCAGTCATGAGAATCGAACCAGCTCAATTGGACCACTTATTACATCGCCGGATGGATACCGATGCCCTGCATCAAGTTCTGGCGAAAGGACTTCCTGCATCACCAGGCGCTGCCTCGGGAAGAATTGTCTTTAGTGCAGAAGAAGCAGAACGCTTAGGGAATGTCGGGGAGAAAGTGATTCTGGTTCGTACAGAAACGACACCCGATGACATTCGTGGTATTTTGGCAGCTCAGGGGATCTTAACGAGCCGTGGCGGTATGACGAGTCATGCAGCTGTCGTCTCCCGTCATATGGGCAAACCAGCCGTATGTGGGTGTGATGCCTTAAAGATTGACTATTCTAAAGGCTTAGTTGCTATTGAAGGGGTTGAGTATCTCCAAGGAACTATCATCTCCATCGACGGATCAACTGGCCGTGTTATCAAGGGAGAAGTTTCTATGGTTGATCCTGAACTGAGTGAAGGATTTAAAGAATTCTTGGACTGGGCAGATGACATTTCTCGACTCCGTGTGATGGCGAATGCTGATAGCCCAACAGAAGCGATGAATGCTAGGGATTTCGGAGCGGTCGGGATTGGGTTGACTCGGACTGAACATATGTTTATGGATCCTGAACGGATTCCTATTGTTCAAGATATGATCCTGGCGCAAACCCTGGAAGAACGGGAAGTGGCCTTGACGAAGCTTTTGCCTATGCAAGAAGAAGACTTCTACGGCATTTTGAAGGCGATGCAGGGACTCCCTGTGACCATTCGCTTACTGGATCCTCCACTTCACGAGTTCCTTCCACATTCGGAAGAGCTGGTTGTGGAGATCACAAAACTCCGTCTCAATAAAAACGATCCCGCTACCTTACGTAAGAGAGAAATTTTACTCAGCAAGGTGCGGGCTTTATCTGAACTTAACCCGATGCTCGGCCATCGAGGGTGTCGTCTGGGAGTGTCCTATCCTGAAATCACAGTTATGCAAGCTCGTGCTATTTTTCAAGCCAGTGCGCGCTTGCTAAAAGAAGGATATGATATCCATCCTGAGGTCATGATTCCACTAATCATGGGAAAAGAAGAATTCCTGATGATGCGTAAGCTTGTGGACGACACCGCGGAAGTAGTCATGCAGGAACAAGACGTTAAGATTCACTATAAAGTGGGGACTATGATTGAGGTGCC
>DASRMA010000137.1:0-19664 GCA_035648155.1 Desulfosporosinus sp. | reverse complement strand
TACAATTACTGATTTCTCCTTTTCTTTTTGTAAGGATATCCCTATAATATAAGTAAGGCAGTAACAAAACTTGGGCAAAATGGAGCGTAATAATAATGAATGTAGCTTTTTTCCTTATACCCAAAAAGGACGTCGTTCATCTTAACGAAAATGCGACGATGCGTCAGGCTCTGGAGAGGATGGAGTATCACAGTTATACTGCCGTTCCTCTCATTAACGACGAAGGTAAATACGTTGGAACAATTACAGAAGGAGACTTACTTTGGAAGCTTAAAAACACACTGGGTTTAACCTTTCAAAATACGGAGAAGATTCTCCTGAGCGAGGTGGAACAACATGTTCAGAATTTACCTATAACGATTGATGCCCAAATGGAGGACATGATTTCAAGAGCAGTGGTACAAAATTTCGTGCCGGTCGTAGATGATCAACAGGTTTTCATAGGGATTGTTCGCAGGAGGGAAATAATTGAATACTGCTCGAAGCTCTTGCTTCAACTTGATGAGGTCACAAGTAAGACTTTGAAACTCTGACAGAGACAGCCCCCGACAAAGTTAAATTGTCGGGGGCTGTTCTCAATAAGTATAATCGATGAGTCAGAAAACAAAACAGCCTCTATGGCCTTACATTGTCTTCCCTAACTGCTCTTAATGCTACCGCCACTTCTGCACCAAATAATACTATTAAGCAGACGCTATAAACCCATAATGTAAACAGCATAATAAAGGTCAGGCTCCCATAAATCATTTCGTACTGCCCCAAATGCAGCGAATACCAGACAAACAATTCCCGAGAGAGGTATATTCCAAGGGTGGCAACCAAGGCGCCAATCAAGAGATAGGAATGCTTAATCGTATCGGAAGGCAAGAAACGATAACAGAAATAGCAAGTCAACAACAACAACAACGGAAACGACAGACGAGAAATATCATGAAAAAGTACCAACCAGTTGCCCTCCATCGTGAAAATTCCTTGTAGCAAGGCAAGTGATACCGTTGCAGATAATGATGTTATAACGGTCAAAGACAGTAGTATTGCGAGCATACCAAAGCCCACCAGGTATTGTTTTACAAATGACCGGCGGTGGGGGGTTTCCCATATCATGTCCAGAATTTGCTGAAAGGAGACAAATCCACCCGCTGTAGTCCAAAGCAAGCCAATGACACCGACAATGCCGACTTGCTTTGAGCCCAATGAAACTAATCTAGATAAGTTTTCAACAATGTAACCTTTCGCGTCTGGTAAGGTAGGGACATAGGATTGAAAAACATTGGACAAGAAACTCTGTACTGAGGAAATGGGAATGAAAATTGAGGCGCCGTATACCAGCAGAAGAGCCAACGGGAGCATAGCGGAAAGTCCGAAAAAGGCGATCGCGGCAGCCAACACAACGATATTATGTTTGATGCTTGAGCTTATTAGACACTGGATAAATCGCCAAATAGATTTAAAATACAAAGTCATTATGTATGCCCCTTGATCTTTAGTTGAACGAGTTTACTTTGTGTCCTTGCTTATAGTATGCCCATTTTCCCTCTAAACTTTTCGACTTCCTGGTTTTATAGCAGAAATTCCTTGAGCACAGAGTGGACAGTCCACAGCTTCATAGGCCACGATGTGTAACTTAATGAGAGAGGCCATCGGCATTCCAAAATTCACAGTCCCTCCAGTTCTGTCAACAAGAATACCAACACCTACGGGAATAGCTTCGAATTCTCGGACCACAGCAAGCACCTCTCGGACGGAACCACCCGTCGTGATGACGTCCTCAACGACCAAGACACGTTCTCCCGGGGAAAGCGTGAACCCTCTGCGCAAACGCATGATGCCATTTTCCCGTTCCGTAAACAGGGCACGCAATCCAAGAGCTCTGGCGACTTCATGCGCCACTAAAATCCCCCCCGTGGCGGGTCCAATGACAGTTTGGACATCCATATTACGAAATTGCGAGGCCAGGCCTTCAGCTAGTATGGCTGCCCGATCTGGATACTGAAGGACTTGAGCACACTGCATATATTGCGCACTATGTTTTCCTGAGGTTAATAGAAAATGTCCGTCCAATAGGGCTTTACTTTTCCTGAACAATTCAAGGTATTCATCGGGTGTAAGTAGCGTTTCTTTAGTCATTGCTTGTTTTTCCATGAACGCATTTCTCTCCTTTTTGGGCATTTTTTTAGAATGTGCCTTACCGTATCCAAAGCCGTTCCAAGGCCTGGCGAGGATCCTCCGCACGGGTAATCGGCCTTCCGACCACCAGATACGAACTACCTGCCTCCAAAGCTTCATAGGGGGTGAGGACCCGCATTTGGTCATTTGCTTCGCTCCATGCCGGTCGAATCCCTGGCGTAACGATTAAAAACCCAGATTTTGTGTTTCGCCTGAGATCCCTAGCCTCCATGGCCGAGGCGACAACTCCGTCTAGTCCTGCCTTTTCAGCAAGTTTGGCGAGTTCCACCACGTGCTCTGGGAGTTTCCGTAGTACTCCCATCTCTTGTCTTAATTGATTTTCCAACATACTAGTTAGGACGGTAACCCCAATCACTTTAGGCACCATTTCAAGTTCACTTCCGGCTTCTCGAGCAGCATCGGCCGCCCTTGCCATCATGTCATACCCCCCGCTACAATGAACATTGATCATGTCCACACCACTCTGTACGTAACCGCGTATCGCCCGCTCTACCGTGGTAGGAATGTCATGAAGTTTCAAGTCAAGAAAGATCTGAAATCCCAGCTCTTTTAATTCACGAATTATCGCTGGACCAGTATAGGCATAAAGTTCCATTCCCACTTTAAGCCAACATCCACTCCCTTTAAGAGCCTTAGCTAAGGCTAGGGCTTCCTGCCGGCCTTGAACATCAAGTGCCACCATGATCCGTTTATTAAATGTTGCGTCCATTCGCTTCTCCTCCTTTCATAATGTTCGAGAGAAAGTTGCTACCAACCTAAGCCTTATGGGCTAAACCAACTAAATTACGTACGGAAGGCAGTCCGTGTTTTTCGCAATACCCTTTTATGCCCTGTAGAATTTCCAGCGGAGCCTGGGGATTGACAAAATTTCCAGTCCCAATACTAATAGCTGTCGCTCCTGCTAAGAAAAATTCCACAGCATCCTGCCAAGTGGTGATCCCGCCCATACCTATGATCGGTAAATCGACCGCCTCCGCTACTTGCCATACCATGCGGACAGCGACGGGTCGAATCGCCGGCCCAGAAAGTCCTCCAAACGTGTTAGCTAGCAAGGGACGTTGTTGCTCTATATCAATACTCATCCCTAAAAGCGTATTGATGAGTGACAAGGCATCAGCTCCCCCACGCTGAGCAGCCCGAGCCATTCCTACAATATCTGTGACATTGGGGGAAAGCTTAGCAATAATTGGGAGGTCGGTCGCTGCCTTAACTGCTGCAATCACCTCTTCGGCACTCCCCGGATCCGTGCCAAAATGCATCCCACCATGTTTGACGTTCGGACAGGAAATGTTCACTTCGAGCGCGGCTAACCCTGAATTCACCTGAAATGCTTCTGCCATCTGAACATAATCCTCCAGTGAAAAACCAGAGATATTAGCGATTACTGCAGTGGGCATTTCGCGAACCTTGGGAAGATAGGATATTATAAATTGCTCAAGTCCTGGATTTTCCAATCCGACCGCATTGAGTAACCCTGCCGGTGTTTCTGCCAACCGAGGTACAGAATTTCCTAGCCGTGGCAGGGGGGTAATGCCCTTCAGCGTTATTCCACCTAAAGCTTCCAGAGGACAATAAGCAGCATACTCTTCCCCAAACCCATAAGTTCCTGAACAGGTGAGGACTGGATTTCTTAGTTTAATTCCCGCAAGCATGGTCGAAAGATCAACAGGACTCATCCCAAACGACCTCCTCACCCCGAAAAACTGGTCCATCCTGACATACTTTTCTATGAATTAACGTGCCTGTTTCATCAATGAGCGTACATACACACCCTAAACAAGCTCCCACTGCGCAACCCATGCGTTCTTCCAAAGAAACCTGCACCGGCACCGCAAAGTGCATACATAGTTTCGTAACTGCCTGCAGCATCTTTTTCGGACCACATGTGGCTACACTAATCTGCCTTGGGCCTAAAAGATCCGTTTGCCTAGTTTGCCCAAACAACTGAGATAATCGTCCCTGTACCTGCTCTGTCACGAGTCCCTTATCCCCTAAAATTCCATCCAACGTACTGAGGTGAATGGGGATCCCCAGTGCTTGCCAAGCTGCAAGTCCGGCATTTTTTATAAATAACGCGTTTTCTCCCCCCCAAAACAAGCGAACGATCAGGCCATGAGCAAGTGCATTTTGAGCGAGCGCATAAAGTGGAAATATGCCAATTCCACCAGCAACTAGCCACAATTCTCCCACTTCCGGTAAGGAAAACCCGTTACCCAAGGGGCCCATAACGCTGAGTTTCTCCCCACACCTCACTCTAGCTAAGATTTCGGTACCCCGACCTTGAATCCGGTATAGCAATGTTATTTCGTCTCGATCGGGGGAAATTTCGGCTATACTGAGGGGCCGACGTAATAAGGGATCATAGGACGGGATCGAGGAAGCCTGAACTTGAACAGCTACAAATTGTCCAGGCTTCGCAGTTTTGGCAATCGGTCCTTTTAATACCAAGCGCCTAAGCATTTGCTGCTCTTCACCCAAACCTTCATGGACAACCACTAGTCCTTCCGTGAGCATCTCACTCACCCCTTCCCTAATTTGTGGTTCGCGATTCACTCCACTCGTCGTTTGTAATTCGAACCACGAACATCGTTAAAGCGGCAAGAGACCTGGGGAAATACTTTCTAGCACCTGGAGCAACGCAGCTGCGGTATCCAGACTTGTGAAGCAGGGGATTCCGTGTTCCACTGCCGCTCTCCGGATCGCAAACCCATCACTTTGCTGTACTCGGCCATGCGTTGTTGTATTGACGACATATTGAATCTTTTGTTTACGGATCCCATCGATGATTTCGTTTGAGCCGTCATGTAATTTGGCGATCTGTTCAACCCTTAGTCCCTGGCTCTCTAAATAACGCTTCGTACCCTTTGTCGCTAAAAGGCGAAATCCTATATCCGCAAACCGTCGTGCGAGCGATACTCCTTCCGCTTTATCGCGATCCGCCAAGGTCACAAACACAGAACCATACGTCGTGAAGGTTAGACCCGCCCCCAGCAGTGCTTTGTAGAGGGCCTTTTCGTAGGTCCGGTCGATTCCCATTACTTCGCCGGTGGACTTCATTTCCGGGCCTAAAGACGGTTCCACCCGTTGAAGCTTTGAGAAGGAAAACACGGGTGCTTTGACTGCAATCCTATTGCCCGTTGGCCAGAGGCCATGTGGAATGTTGATTTCCTCCCAAGTTCTTCCTAAGATCACTTGAGTTGCCCAGTCTACGATGGGAACCCCAGTGACTTTACTAAGAAAGGGGACAGTGCGACTTGAGCGAGGATTAACTTCTATGACAAAAAGTTCTTTTTGATAGATGACATACTGAATGTTTAATAAGCCTTTAATCTTCAAAGATCGAGCCAGGGATTGAGTTAAAGCTATGATACGAGCTTGCAAATCCAAGTCCAAAGTTTGAGGGGGGTAGACCGCAATGGAATCTCCCGAATGTACGCCTGCCCGTTCTAAATGTTCCATGATGCCGGGGATGAAAACGTTTTCTCCATCTGAGATTGCATCGACCTCCACCTCAGTACCAAGTAGATATTGATCCATCCAGATCTCCTGATCTGAAGAAGCAGACAGAGCACGCTTCACGACCGCTTCTAATTCCGCTGCTTCATAGACAATGTCCATTGCTCGTCCGCCCAAAACATAGGACGGACGAACCACCAAGGGAAATCCGATCTCTTGAGCGACACGTTGCACCTGCTGCATATTCGTAGCCCCAGCTCCGCGTGGCCTTTTGGCCCCCAGTTCTTGAAGAACACGGTCAAAAGTTCCCCGCTCCTCCGCCCGATCAATGTCTTCAACCGTCGTACCCAAGATGGGATATCCACGCTCGGCTAAGCCACTGGCCAAGCCAATGGCTGTCTGACCTCCGAACTGAACAATCACGCCGTCAGGTTGTTCTTTGTCTAGAATAGCTGAGACATCCTCCAAGGTCAAGGGTTCGAAATAAAGGCGGTCTGCCGTGTCAAAATCCGTCGATACCGTCTCAGGATTGTTATTGATAATTATACTTTCATAACCCGCTTTACGCAGGGCTAGCACTGCGTGCACCGAACAATAGTCAAATTCAATGCCTTGCCCGATTCGGATCGGCCCAGAGCCTAGGACGACCACTTTTGGCCCCTTATGAATCTCCCCTTCATCTTCTACATCATAACTAGAATAGAAATAGGGCGTTGTCGCCTCAAACTCCCCAGCACAGGTGTCGACCATTTTAAAAACAGACCTAATCCCGTGCTCAAGTCTGAACCGGTAAACTTCATTTTCAGTACTCTTCCAGAGCGCCGCTATTTCCTGGTCAGCAAAACCAAGCCGTTTGACGCACAGCAGGAGCTCTTTATCCCAAGGATTTTTTTCTAATAAGGCTGTGTTCTCTACTAAACGTTTTAGTATTTTTAGATAATAACGATTCCAGCCCGTCTCCTCCGCTAACCAATCTACTGCCCAGCCACGCTTCAGAGCTTCTGCAAAGACGAATAGTTGTCGATCATCGGGTTCCAGACACGCGATTTTAAGTTCAGCGTCCGATAGTCCTTCAAGCTCCACTAATCGAACGCCGTAGACTTTTATGTCCAGGGAACGGATGGCTTTGAGTAAACCCGTTTCCAAATTACGACCGATACCCATTACTTCTCCAGTCGCTTTCATCTGGGTGCCCAAGCGCCGATCTGCCTCCGTGAACTTGTCAAAGGGCCAACGCGGTATTTTGACGACGACATAGTCTAGGGCTGGTTCAAAGCAAGCCGAGGTTTTCCCCGTTACTGCATTCTTGATTTCGGTCAGCGCATAGCCCAAGGCAATTTTAGCTGCCACCTTGGCAATCGGATATCCAGTAGCCTTGGAGGCCAGAGCACTGGAACGGCTTAGTCGAGGATTGACCTCGATCACTACATACTCTAAACGGGACGGGTGAAGAGCAAACTGGACATTACAGCCCCCTTCAATTTTCAGTCCTTCCACTATTCTTCGCGAAGCACTCCGCAAGGCTTGTACCTCCCGATCTGTCAAGGTTTGACAAGGTGCAACGACTATACTATCCCCTGTATGTATGCCCACCGGATCCATGTTTTCCATATGACAAATCGTGATGCAGTTTCCGACCCCATCGCGTAAAACTTCAAATTCGACTTCCTTCCAACCAGCCACGCTTCGCTCTACTAGGATCTGACCAATGAGGCTTGCTTGCAAGCCACTCTCTGCAATCTGCTCTAATTCCTCAGAACTTTGCACAATCCCTCCCCCAGTCCCCCCCAAGGTAAAGGCTGGCCGCACGATCAGGGGGTATCCGGTCTTAGCTGCGAACTCAAGAGCTTCTTCAACCCGGGATACAATCATACTTTCAGGAATGGGTTCCCCGAGTTCCTGCATCAAGGCTCGAAAGCTTTCTCGGTCTTCCGCTTGATCAATGCTTTTAAGCGAAGTTCCCATCAGGCTGACTCCACAGCGTTCCAGAACCCCACGTTTGGCAAGCTGATAAGCCAGGTTAAGACCAGTCTGCCCTCCCATCGTAGGGATTAATCCATCCGGCCTCTCCCGCTCAATAATTCTCTCCACGGATTCAACTGTCAAAGGTTCTATATAGACTCGATCCGCTGTTTCTCGGTCCGTCATAATTGTTGCTGGATTTGAATTTACAAGAATGACTTCTACCCCTTCTTCACGCAACGCTCGACAAGCCTGCGTTCCAGCGTAGTCAAACTCAGCACCCTGCCCAATGACAATGGGACCTGACCCGATCACCAGGACCTTTTTCCACTCTTTCTTGGGCATTATTATGACCTCCCCTTTCTAGTTAAATTTTTCTCGACCAATTTCTTAAATCGATCAAATATTTCAGAGTTCTCCTCAGGTCCCGGAGCACCTTCTGGATGAAATTGAACGGCTAGAATCGAATAGATCTGGTGCTCCATTCCCTCTACCGTTCCATCGTTGAGGTTACGCAAGGTCACTGCAAACCCTGAACCGTTTAACGAAGCTTCTTGTACCGCGTACCCATGGTTTTGTGAGGTCATAGTCGCCTTTCCGGAACGGACATCAATAACCGGATGATTTCCTCCTCGATGCCCGTAAGGAAGTTTATAAGTTTCTCCACCTGCTGCCAAAGCGAGGAGTTGATGCCCTAGACAAATACCTAAGACCGGTAATTTATCATACAGGCTACGTACGGTAGCCACACATTCGGGTAAATCGTCGGGGTCTCCGGGGCCATTACTTAAAACGAGTCCACTGGGTTGGTGTCTCAAAATATCTTCTGCTGCGGACCCCGCCGGAAACACCATGATCCTAAACCCTCGCTTCTGAAGATTACGGATAATATTTCGTTTGACTCCGAAGTCAAGTACAGCCAGCAAGGGTCCCGGGCCTGGAATCTCGTACGCTTCTTTGACTGTTGAGCGATATACCCAGTGTTCACCTTTTTCCATTATTTCATGTTTAGCCTGGAAATTTGCCCAGTAGGCCAGTGCTGCATCCCGATTTTCAAGCATCACACCAGGTAATGTACCAAATTGGCGCAAATACCTTGTTAACGCCCGAGTATCTACGCCCATTAAGCCCCGCACACTGTGTCTAAGGCAATAGTCCTCCAAGGAACCTTCAGAATGCAAACTTCCCTCGCCCTCGGAAAGTTCACGTACAATGAGTCCTTGCAGACGTGTTTTGTCCGCTTCATTTTCTTCATGGTGCCACCCATAATTTCCAATTTGCGGTTGAGTCAGAACGAGAATCTGACCGGCATAGGACAAATCTGTAACCATTTCTTGATAACCACTCATAGAGGTGTTGAAGACCACTTCATGTTCGGCTACTGAGGGGCTGCTCTTCAGCCAATCCCCAAATGCTGTCCCCTCAAAAGTTGTCCCATCGTTGAATACAAGATATGCCATGTCCAACACTTCCTCTCTGACCGATATTCTTAATGACTCTAGTGAGTCATAGATTATATCCTTAAATTGCGATCGCTGATCATGCGCGCCACTGCTATAGCACTTTGCGATCTCTCTGAACAAGTCGACCTTCCACCCACACCATGACAGGAAAACCTTGTAAGGTTTTATTCAAAAAAGGGGTGTTTCGTGCTTTGGAGACTAAAGTTGCCGGCTCAATCAGCTCTGAGAAATCAGGATCAAAGAGAATCATATCCGCAGGTGCCCCAGGGACTAATGATCCCCCCTGCAACCCAAATCTTTGTGCAGGTGAGCAACTCCAGGCCTCGATCACTCGATCCAGGGAAATTCGTCCGGGTAACACTAGATACTGCCACACCGCACTCAAAGCAGTCTCTAGGCTCGCAATCCCAAAGGGAGCCTCAGCAAAGGGTCGGGTTTTTTCCGCCTGGGTATGTGGGGCGTGATCCGTAGCAATCATGTCCAGAGTACCATCACACAATCCTTTGATGAGCGCCTCTCGATCCGCTTCAGAACCCAACGGAGGATTAACTTTAAGAAATGTATCGGTAATACCCACCTCTTCGTCACAAAAGATTAAATGATGGGGATTGACTTCCGCCGTGACATCTACCCCTCGTTCTTTGGCCCGCCGGATCAATTTTACACTCTCTGTCGTAGAAATATGGGCCAAATGAAGCTTCCCACCAGTTTCCTCAGCCAGAGACAGATCCCTTGCAACGATCACGCTTTCTGCACTGGCTGGAATACCTTTTAAGCCCATCCGCGCAGACGTCACGCCACGTCGCATTTGCCCTTCTCCCGCTAGGTCCTTATCCTCGCAATGACTGATAATGAGCAGTCCTGTCAATTTGGCATATTCCAAAGCGAGCCGCATTACTTCTGCATTTTGAATGTTTTTACCGTCATCAGAGAAGGCTATAACGCCCCCCTCTTTCATCGTTGCCATCTCGACCAGTTCAGTCCCTTGCATCCCTTTGGTCACTGTCCCAATGGGCAGGACATGAGCATAACCAGCACGTTCTCCTTGCCTACGCACGAATTCAACGAGTGCCCTACTATCAATCACGGGTTGAGTGTTCGCCATGGCCAAAATGGTTGTAAAACCTCCACGAACTGCGGCTCGTGAACCACTTGAAATATCCTCTTTGTTCTCTTGTCCTGGTTCACGGAGATGGGTATGTACATCAATAAGCCCCGGAAAAATGAACTTTCCCTTACCATCAATTGTTTCGAATGATTCTCCCTGAGCTTTTGCCAAGACATCCTCTTGGGTCATTGAGTCAGAGATTGCTAACACCTTCCCGTCTTTAACGAGAACATCCCGAGGGGCTGAAAGCTTTTGACTCGGATCAATCACCCATACATCTTTAAGCCACCACATTGCCAGACCCCCCTATCAGTAAATAAATAAGTGCCATGCGGATGGCCACACCATTCGTAACTTGTTTTTCAATCAAAGCTTGTACCCCATCTGCAACATCATCTGAAATCTCCACGCCCCGATTCATGGGACCTGGGTGCAACACGATGCTTTGTTTCCCCGTTTTCTTCAAACGCTCTGTCGTCAATCCATAAAGCTGGCTGTACTCACGAAGGCTTGGAAATAGGCCGCTTTTCTGACGTTCAAGTTGAAGGCGAAGCGCCATCACCACATCTGCCCCCGGTAAGGCACTGTTAAGATCATGTGACATTTTAACCCCCAGCACCTCCATTTCAACCGGCAGCAGCGTTGGAGGACCCACCAAGGTGACATTTACGCCGAGTTTCTGAAGCCCCCAAGCGTTGCTCCGCGCAACCCTAGAATGCAACACATCTCCTACGATGACAACGTTCTTCCCCTCCAGGTCTCCCATGTTTTCTTCCATCGTAAAAATGTCCAGTAAAGCTTGGGTCGGATGCTCATGCTGCCCGTCTCCTGCATTAATAACGCCCGGAGCGAGGATATCTGCTAGGAATTTTGCGGAGCCTGAACTAGGATGCCGTAGGATCACTAGATCTGCTCGCATTGCCTGTATCGTCTTAGCCGTATCATATAAACTCTCCCCTTTGACCACACTGCTTTGGGCAATAGCAATACTTGATGTATCAGCGCCCAACACTTTTGCAGCCATCTCAAAGGAGGTTCGAGTCCGTGTACTTGCCTCATAAAAAACATTAACCACTGATTTACCTTTTAAGGTAGGCAACTTCTTAATCGGACGCATCAAAATTTCTTTCATTACTTTGGCGGTATGTAGAATATGACGGATATCCTCCACACTCATATCTTCTAACCCCAGAATGTCTTTACGCTGCCATTTCATGGTAACCCTCCCTAATGCACATTCTAACTTCTTTCACCCATTATTATCCCTTATACGTATGTGCTCATACCCATAAGTGCACGCTTGAGCTATCCACTCGCTATTCCTCGCCGAGCTAATCCCTATAGTGAACTCGTTCACCTAAAGTTGAACATCCAGACTTCGGTGGGGGATTCTACCCCCACCGAAGCAGGGTAACGGGGTACCACACTCCCACTTATAGAAGTGGGAATCTAACGATTGGATAAAAAATATCCTCTTCCCAAGAGGGAGAGGATTTTTAAATAGGCATAACCTATATCCCGCTCGCCCCTTGACTATCTCTCTGGATAGCATTTAAAGGTTAAAGTCTTCATTTAACTGATATCTTCCTCACGTTCCAGTAAAAGCACATCTTCTTCAGCATCTACTTCCTGAAGACGTACCGCCACAATTTCTCGACGCGAGGTGGGTAAGTTTTTGCCAACATAATCTGCGCGAATGGGTAATTCTCGATGACCACGATCTACAAGTACCGCCAATTGAATGCGCTCCGGCCTTCCTAAATCCATAGTCGCATCCAAAGCAGCGCGGGCCGTTCGCCCGGTATACAGCACGTCATCAATAAGAACCACGGTTTTCCCCTCAATGCTTACGGGAATGTCCGTCTCATGGACGACTGGATGTATGTCGATCGTACTTAAGTCATCACGATATAGGGTTATATCCAGAATTCCCAGCGGAACTTTTACCCCTTCAAACTCTTCAATGTATTGTTGAATTCGTTCGGCTAACGGTACACCCCTGCGACGAATTCCGACTAAAACAAGTTTATCTGTTCCTTTATTCTTTTCCACGATTTCGTGGGCAATACGAGTAATCGCCCGACGAATTCCGTCCGAATCTAGAATCTTGCTTTTAACCTTGCCTACTTCCAAAATTAACCAACTCCTTTCTTCCTAAAGAAAATACACTTATGAGCTGCCCAAGGCATAATAGGGCTTTCCCTGCTTTGATGACTTAAAAAAAGATATAAAAAAAACCATCTGAATTGCAGACAGTCCTCCCGTACTTCCGTCTGCCTTCCCAAGCCTCTCGGGACTTCATTAAAGGCTATAACACTTTGTTCATAAGTTTACTTCACCATGGGCTGAATGTCAATATTGATCACTCTCGTCTTCTTGCTCCTATAACCTCCTAAAATAGTAAAAGGATCTTCGCCTTAAGTCGCAAAGACCCTTTTACTATATCTTTATTTGTAAAGTCCAGCTTACTTAAGGGCTGCTGTAATGATCGCCATTTTGTAAACCTCTTCTGCGTTACAACCTCTTGAGAGATCATTGATCGGCGCGTTCAGCCCCTGTAGAATCGGACCAAAAGCTTCAAATCCCCCAAGGCGCTGAGCAATCTTGTAGCCAATGTTACCTGCATTAATATCCGGAAATATAAAGGTGTTAGCCTGACCTGCCACAAGAGAACCGGAGGCCTTTATCTTTCCAACTTCAGGGGAGAAAGCGGCATCAAACTGAAACTCTCCGTCAACCGGAAAATCAAGGTTCATAGCCTTTAGCTTCGCTGTAGCGTTATGCACCAGATCGACTGTTTCACCCTTACCAGAACCCAGGGTACTGTAGGAAAGCATGGCAACCTTTGGCTCTATAGAGAAAGCCTTTGCAGTTCTGGCTGTTTCAATTGCGATTTCAACAAGCTCATCCTCAGTAGGCGTTATGTTAATAGCGCAGTCCGCCATGACGTACTTCTCGTCACCGTCTTTTGTAGGACGCCGGAGAATAAAACAACTTGAAACAATCTTGCTGCCCAGCTTTGTCTTAATAATTTGAAGCGCAGGTCGAACTGTATCAGCAGTAGAATAGGTAGCACCACCCAGAAGACCGTCAGCATAGCCCATCTTTACAAGCATTGTACCGAAATAGTTAGACTTTGACAGAGCGGCACGACAAGCCACGTCATCCATTTTACCCTTTCTCAGCTCAACCATCTTAGCAACCATCGCCTCTATATCAGCAAAGTTCATTGGATCTATAATTTCAATTCCATTAATTGACCAGCCCAACTCTTTTGCAGCACCCTTTATTTCGCTAGGATTCCCTATAAGTATAGGAGCAAGGATACCGTCCTTATGTAAGCGACTAGCAGCCTCAAGAATCCTTGGGTCTAATCCCTCTGTAAAAACAAGTTTTCTCTTATCCGCTTTTAACGTGGTAATCAGACGCTCGAACATGATTTATTTCCTCCAATACATTTTTGTTAGACACCTAATATTCTACACCTAGTACTCCTAATATGCTAATAAGCATATCTCTATTAGTGTGGTTGCTCTCAATTCACTAAGCAACGTCCTTCCTTAATTTCTCAAGCAGAACGGCAAACATTTTGGGCACAGGGGCATCGAACTCCATCCATTTTCCACTACGTGGATGCTCAAATCCTAAATGTGCGGCATGCAGCATCTGACCATTTAATCCAAAGCGATTTTTCTTTGTTCCATACACGGGGTCTCCCAGAACTGGATGTTTGAGATAGACCATATGGACACGGATCTGATGAGTTCGCCCTGTTTCTAACTGCACTTCAAGATATGTAGTCTCTCTAAAACGTTCTAATACACTATAATGCGTTACAGCGGACTTCGAATGATTCATTACCACGGCCATTTTTTTTCGGTTAGAAGGGTCTCTTCCAATCGGCGCATCAACCGTACCAGAAGGTTCTAATACTACCCCGTGAACTACCGCTAGATATTTCCGAGCCATTGTATGCGCTTTTAGTTGAGCAGCCAGCCCTTGATGGGCGAGGTCATTCTTAGCCACTACCAAAACCCCCGATGTGTCTTTATCAATCCGATGGACGATTCCTGGCCGTAATACCCCGTTAATACCAGAAAGATTGTGACAATGATATAATAGTGCATTAACCATGGTTCCCGTCCATGCCCCCGGAGCTGGGTGAACAACCATTCCCTGACGCTTATTCACAACCAACACATCCTCATCCTCATAGAGGATATCGAGTGGAATATTTTCCGGTTCGGCAGAGGAATTACGCAGAGTGGGGATCTCCACTTCAACACTATCGCCCTTGCGAACCTTATAATTCGCCTTTTTAGGAATCCCGTTAACCTTCACGCACTCTTGGGCGATCAGTCCTTGAACGAAAGACCGACTCTTTCCCAGCACCTCGGTCACGCCGACGTCGAGTCGCATTCCTTCCTCAAGCACAAACGTTTCTAGTTCACTAGCTTGAGTAGAACCTGAGAATAAGTCTTCCTCGTTTGATACTTCTTCATCTAATTCAAGATCTTCCATATCACGTTCATTTAACACTTTTTCCACATTTATAACCCCATTACAATTCTATATTAATATTTTCTTCAACTTTTTCTGGTTTACCCAGTGCCTTCTCTTCCCGATATATGAGGAGCATGAGTAACACGACGGCTAAGACAATCATGCTATCAGCAAAGTTAAAAACGTATGACCAAATTTGGAAATCCAAATAGTCTACCACACGTCCGATTGCAAGGCGGTCATATAGGTTTCCGAGTGCTCCACCGCCGATCATGCCAATCGCCAGACGTGTCAACCTTTCTCTGCGGGGAATACGGAACTGGGTATAAATCACTCCGCCTAGAACTAGAAGCGCGGTAACAACAAAAATCCAGGTCTGACCGGCCATCAGGCCAAACGCCGCACCTGGATTTAAAACATACGTTAGGTGAAATACTTTAGGAATGACAATCAGCGTTTCTCCGGGTATAAAGTTTGATTGAATCAGGACCTTAAACAAGCGATCAATACTCCATACTCCTATTATTGTAAGCCAAACCAGCACCCTTCTACCCCCCCTATCTTTTCTTTATTTTAACACAGGGCTTCAACCTGGGCAAACTATTCAATGGGTGAAGGCAATTGAATTAAATGCAAGTTCAAAGAACATCCCCAACGTTCTCCTAACGTTGGGAACGCCAAGAACCGTCCCTAACGTTCTGCTAAGAACCGTCCCTAACGTTCTGCTAGCGAGGGACCGCGATCATATGCTCCGACGCCTTTGCGTGAGTCTGAGGGCGTGTCTCGCGGACCCTCGCTTGCCGGGCCCTCGTTACATCATCCCATGATCTTTGCAATAGTGGACTGCATTTCCCTGTTCCGTTTCTAGCGTTTCAATAAATTGAACAGCTCCGATGACCTCATCTGCACCATCATAGACATCATTGGGATCTTCGACATCACGATTGGTTCCTAAATCTTGGGCAGAGTCTGAGGTCCCATAGCGAGCAACCGCTTGCCAAGAGTCTTCGCCATCAAATTCGACTTGATCCTCTCCATCCTTAAAGGTCCTAGAAAACGGGTTTTGTAGAAGTTCGTTCTCAACTGGATCGCGATATACAGAGTGCTGCTCCTCCACTTCTTCCTCGTGGCTACATATGGCACATACAGTAGTATAGGGCAGTGCTTCCAGTCTTTCAAAGGGAATATCATGACCGCAATGTTCACACTTACCATACTCTCCTTTATTAAAACGGTCCAAGGCCACGTCAATCGCTTCAGCTCTATGAATTAGCCGGTCATGTTGGGCAACGTCTTGGGCGCGTTGATAAACCTCAGTTCCAATATCTGCCGGATGATTGTCTACTACTGACAATTCTCCCAACGACTCTCTCATATCTTCCGTAAGAAGTTCTGACGCCATTTCAATGGCATCCGCTCTCTCTTCATGAAGCTTCTTCAGAAGTTGTGCAAAACGCTTTTTTTCTTTCATACTATTTGCCTCCCTTATAGTAAACTCGTTCAACTAAAGATTAAAACTACAAAACGAACTTCTCCCTTCTGGCTATGGCTGATTAACATATTTACTTAGTTCTGAAATAAATCCTCCGATAACCGGCAAATTAAGAATAACTATACGTTTTAACAAGAGATAGGCAAACCCTGCGAGGAGTCCTGCTCCCAAAGCGGTTCCCAAGCCCCGTACTAGACCAATCAAAAAATTGAACCATAGAAGGCGTCCCGGCCGACTCAAATAGGCGATGTATTCGGCCAATCTCATCTTTTCTAAAGTATCTGCCAATAATGCAACTTGATGTCTTAATCCTGCCAACTCCTGCGGATTCAGGAGATCGTCTACTTCTTTACTCTCTGTGAGTAACTCTGTCGAGTCACTTTCTTCCTCCGAACTGGTCACAATATTCACCTCACATTAAAACATCAAAATTAGTGTTCCCACACCCATGAAATTTACACTGATCCAGCAAGCTTAATATTACAAGATTGAGCACGCGCTCACTTCAGGAAATATTTAGACATAATTCTTCTGATTAGGTACTAAAAAAACAGGAACTTGTCCCGGCTTTTTAAAACTTGTTTATTGACTTATTCACTACTTATGCTGCATCAGCGCTAAGAAACTTCCTCTGACCAAACGATTTCATCCCCAACATAGACTGGGATAATTGGCAAAACATTTGGAGTGGAACAATAAACTACATCTCGTTCAAATCCTAAGGATATAAGCTTTTTTCCATGAGCGGAGTCGCGGATTTTATCTACAAGATGCTTCTCTGAACTGCGATATAACATGCGTGCGGCTTCACCCAAATCATTGAGGGTTACATTTATTCCCAATCCATCAATCAACATTCCCGCACATAGCGTATCTGGAAGATCAAAACGTTCTTCTGTACCCGCGCAGAACACCACAATCCCTTGAAGCTTATCGCTATTTTCAAATTGTCGTAAGGCGGCATAAACAATGCTCTCCATGTTTAAAAAAGAAGCCATCCAGATCTTAGGCGAAGCGCTGGCATCTCGAATAGCCCGTGTACCGTTCGTTGTCGTCATAATGACTTTCTTACCACCCACTTTTTCGGGGACATAATCATAGGGTGAATTACCTAGATCGAACCCTTCAATCAGTTGCGCATATCGCTCTCCACCTAATAAAGATCCAGGAAGGGTTAAACGCCTCTCCATGGCGTCTTCCTGCGAAAGAACCGGTATAATAGACTGACATCCATTGGCCAACGCCGTGACCATGGTACTTGTAGCCCGTAAAACATCAATCACAATAACTAATTTATCTTCTAGGTAGGGTAAAAGCGGTGAACCCGCATTCGGCAATACTTCAACTTGCATACTTGCGCCCCCATCTCTGGTGTATCAAAGCAATTACCCTATTTTTCCTGCCAAGAGAGTTGCCTTTCACCTATAAGAATATTCCACTTTTTCGACTAGGATTCCTGCATAGTTATGAAAAAGTTTAATATTCTCTCTTTAGCGCTTTTTTGTCCACTCCTCAGCTTGATATTTCAGAAGCACAACTCCCACCAAATCCAGCTCCTGCTCTGTCAATTGGCTACTTATTAGATCTATTTTCATGACATCGCAAAATGCGGAACACAGTTCCCTCTCCAACTGCTCCCTCTCAATTGGATGCGTCCAGACTTCATCCAACGCGCAGGCTTTGGCCATAAATCCTGTCAGTAATTTCTGACGGATCTCCTCATTGGGAAACTTAAGAAGACGAAAGAGAAGGTCTGCGTCGAAATGGAGAAGGATCGATCCGTGTTGTAACAGCATCCCTTCTTTCCGTACCTGAGCACTACCCACGAGTTTGCGGCCGTCGACGACTAATTCATACCAAGACGGCGCGTCAAAACAAGCAGAAGAGCTGGCTTCCTTTGGTGCACCGCAGGCAACCATCTCTGCTGGAACTCCTAAAGCATTTAAGCCTTGTAATAAGGCTTGACTAATTCTCAGATAAGATTCTATGACTGTTCCGGAAACATGCGGATCACGTTCCGGTGCAATGACACTATAGGTCAATTCGTATTGATGCAAAACAGCCCTTCCGCCCGTTGGACGGCGAATTATCTCGATCCCTTCAGCCAGGCAATCTTCTTCATTGACCTCTTTATGATAACTCTGGGCATACCCCAAAGAAAGCGTCGCTGGACTCCACCCATAAAATCGAAGCACGGGTTGGGGATCTGGCGTTTGGGCCATAGTCAGTAAGAGGGCCTCATCAATTGCCATATTCTCTGCTCCAGAATAAACAGTATAAGGCAAATAGCGCCAGGTTGCCGTACTCATACTCATACCCCTTCCCGCTTGTCCTGTGCGTCCTTGACGTACGCCCATGCGTCTTTAACTTCTTCAGGCGTTAAGGCCTTGGGATAATTGTAAAGTTCTTCTCCAGGAGTTTCGTTATAGTACGGCCGATTACAACCTGTACACCCGGACGTTTGAAAAGGCTCCCCGCCCCTTCCCTCCTGAAGTTCTTCCACCGAAACCCCGAAGTCTGTTAACTCACCGTTGCTAAATTGAAAATCATCCACCCGTACCGATCCCGTCCGTATCACATCATGAGCAACCTGAATCCGCCGATAATGAGCCATCTTTGGTTGTTTTATCCCTTCCATACGCGTCCCTTTGATTGGCGTGAAAGCAAAAAGTGCCACGGTTATTCCCATATCATACATAGTTTGAAGGCACTTGACCATTTCTTCTTCACTTTCTCCCAGCCCCACAATCAAGTGCGTAGTTATGTGACCAGGAAATTGTTTAGCCGACTCACATAACAAAGTGAAGCGTTCCTTCCATGAACCATCTTTCCTCTGATCATAGATTGCTGCGGTTGCTGCGTCCAAAGCAATGCTAATGTGTTCAACGCCTAGATCAAGTAGTTCTTGGACTTCCTCAAGCGTTCGAGGCCCTGCTGAAACGCAAATAGGGAGATCAGTTTTGTTTTTCACGGCTTTGACCCATTGCTTCGTATCGTCTAAGGCTGCTTTATCTTGGACGACTTGAAAGCAAATCCGTTGCAAAACTGCTTCAGCCTCCGGTTTGACCAATCCCTGAAGAAACGATTCTCCCTGGAATTCTGGCCAGCTGATCCGCGAAAGAAGGTCTGCACGCGCGTTACTCTCACGGGCTTGCGCGCAAAAGGCGCAATTGAACTGGCAACGTTCCCCGACCATTAAATAAGCGGTTGTGGGTAGAGCGTCCACTCTAACTTTTTTCAGACCTAATACTTTTGCAGTACCAATCGAACAGCGAATCATCATAGCGCGCAACACTCCTCTCCTCTAATCACACGTAGCCTTAACTCACCCGCTAAACGGCGCGCTCCGGGGGTCGGCATGACGAGCCTATTTAGACCTAAGGCAACTGCCGCCTCGTCTAAAGTCTGTCGATATTTCCCCTTCGGCCTCATACATCCCAAGGCTAAAGATACCTCCGGAAAGCGTATTCTTGCTCCGGCTAGAAAGCGTATA
>DASRMA010000136.1:0-10702 GCA_035648155.1 Desulfosporosinus sp. | reverse complement strand
ATAGGATTTTTGATGACGGCCAGTGTTTTTGCGGGTATAACAGCGTCACTTGGCGGTATAATTCTTAGGATATTAATGTATTTCACGATGGGCAGATCAACACTGGTTTTGAACGAATTTTTCCTAACCTTTTCCGACCTTTTGCTCAGCATGGTGGTTACAATATTATATATGGGCTTAGTTTCTGCGCTGGGTTATTTTATAGGGGTGTTGGCTCAAGTGAATATGGTGTCTGCCATACTAATCCCAGCCATGATTTTTGGTTCGCAAAGAGTTTATAGCGATATGCCTCAGTCATTTTTCAAGTTTTATGTTTCTGACGTTTCATTGCCCTCGTTTGCGTTAAAAGTCATAATTACAGCGCTAATTTTGTTTGGAACGAGTCTATTGATATCCAACAGGATGGAGGTTAACCCATGAATGACAGAGGGTTTTCACAACTAATATTTCTTCTTGTTATTATAGTTGCCGTTGTTACAATTGCCAAACTAGTTCCGACTATACGAGCTAAAATCAGTCTGCGTATAACCTGGAAAAGGAGTCTTATCTTCGCGGGTTTATATCTTGGGGTATTAATCCTGCTGGTTCCAATGTTCTATAGGCTACCAAACAAAGGGCTTATCGTACTTGCTTCAACCCAGGAAATTAAACAGGCACAAACGCTGTCACAGAACACGATCAATGATTTGACGAACCTTTTACCCCTTGTAGGAGATATGGATCAACAAAAAGGATTATATCAAAATAGTAGCCATACCTTCAAAGTCGAATCTGAGAAATTAGCCTTGATTGGTTCAGCTATTCCGGACAATCAAATCTTCGTGGAGAGAAAGGGCGTTGATGATGGAAAAGTTGAAGTTTACACGTATATCGCAACTCATTCAGCCAATAATATTGATTTTACAAAACTAGTGTTACCCTCTGTTATCTCCTATAAAAATGGGACGTTAACGTTTAATCCGGCTGATCAACAGAAGTTGGAGTTTAATCGCTTCAGTTCTGACTTTACGGTGACTCAATTTGAAACCTTAAATAAGGGGGCGGGCTGGAAAGGAATGTCATCAAGTTTCGGGTGGCAGGTACTATATATTCGTGTTCCCAAAAGCTTGGAATTAGATAAAGGAAAGTTCAGTGATCGAATTCGGATGCTTAGAAGTTCGTAACTTGAATTAGTTGCTAGGCTCGATTAAACCGAGGAACAAAAGGTGACAAGAAAAAGGCTGCACCAGACAAAATTCGTCAAGAGTGCAGCTTTTTTTGTTCATTGTGCCAATAGATTGTACTGCTAAGATTTGTTACCTGGATGCATTATGCATACTTCATTGGAGATTGGGTCAAATCTACTTAGCGTGATAGACTATTAGTAGCCGGAGCCTTATTTAACGAATTATTCAAAATTACCTGTCACCAAAGTTAGCGATATTTGTTTGCTTTCTTTCTTCGAGTCGAGAATCCCATTATCGCAGTGAAGCGATGTCGTATTGGATTGCTCAATTGAGTGTGATTGACACGATGTATGTTGGAGTTTCTTTGCTCCGGCAAGAGGTTCTTCAGGAGAATTTACAAAAAAATTGTGAAGTAATTGCTTTAAAAGGTTTTAAAGGTGGGAAATTGGTGAAGCAACGGGAATGGATTCTCAGTGTCGACGTGGGAACGTCTAGTGTTAAAGCGACGATTTTCAACGGGGAGGTTGAACTGGTCCACGAATCCAGTAGTAACTATCCTTTACTTCAGACCCAGTCAGGCTTTGTAGAATTGGATCCACAACAGGTCTTGGAAGCATTTTATACGGCAATTCAACAGGTATTGTCGGGAGTAACGCATTGTCCAAACGTCTTAGTTCTGAGTACTGCGATGCATTCCTTAATGGCAATTGATGAGCTAAATCAGCCGATAACCCATCTTGTGACGTGGGCAGACCAGAGGGCTGAAAGCGAAGCTAGACAATTACGTTCCAGCACTCAAGGGAAATGCTTGTATCAAAAAACTGGAACCCCAATACATGCTATGTCGCCACTGGTCAAACTTGCCTGGTTCAGAAAAAATGAGCCGGAGATCTGCAGAAGGGCTAAACTCTGGGGGGATCTAAAGTCCTGGATTCTATATGATTTGCTGGGTGAGTGGGTGATCGATGAATCACTTGCCTCGGCAACCGGACTCTATAATCTTTGGACTCGGGATTGGGATGAGGAAGCCATGGGCTGGTGTGGGGTGACCCGGGAGCAGTTGCCAAGGCTAGTAAAAACAACAGATATTCTGGGGTGTATCCGACCGAAACTGGCAGAAAAGCTAGGATTAGGGGGGAACACTCGGATTGTCGCGGGCGCTAGTGATGGAGCCCTGGCTAATTTAGGAGTAGGTGCCGTTTATCCGGGTTCTTTAGCTATTTCCATTGGGACGAGCGGAGCTGTCAGAGGGATGGTGAACGAACCAAAGCTCGATTCGCACGGTCGACTCTTTTGTTATCATCTGGAGGAGAGTTATTATATTGTCGGTGGGCCCATCAATAACGGAGGAATTCTCTTGAGCTGGTTGCAGGGAATTTTACTCGATACCGAGGACCCTGTCACTTTTTATGAACGGATGAGCCAAGGTGTCAATAAAGTTGCGCCAGGTTCAGACGGTCTTTTTTGCTTGCCCTATCTTACAGGAGAACGGGCACCGTTCTGGCGTGAGGATTTAACCGGAAGCTTCTGGGGACTGAAGCTAAATCACAATCGTGACCATTTAGTACGAGCGGTACTTGAGGGCATTTGTTATCAACTTAATTTGGTCGTCGAATTGCTTGCAGATTTATCAGGACCGGTCTCTGAAATACGTGCCACGGGGGGCTTTACCAAATCAGAGGTTTGGGTAAAAATTCTAACGGATGTGCTAGGTAAGCCCTTAGGAATCCTTGAACATACTCAGGGATCAGCCCTGGGAGGGGCTTTCCTAGCTTGGTATGCTTTAGGACAAATTAACTCGTTAGAGGAATGTGCCAAGTTGGTGACTCTTGCTCATGTAGTGCGGCCCGATGAGGCGAGTGCTGCTCGTTACCAGGATGGTTATACCATTTTTAAAGAACTAGTTATTTTAGGAGATAAAGCGTCCTTGAAAATCCAAGAATTTGCCCAAAAAGGAGAATCTCTATAATATATCGTCTGAATCAACTTCCGCCTTTTCAGCGGGCCATCGCGAAGACCCATTTATGTTCAGCAGGGGCCCGTTATGAAGAGTTGGACCGCCCCATCGTTACTGTAGTCATCACTTGTAATGAAATTGTGCCTCGTTTGGAACCCTTCTGCATACGGATATTATCACTGTAACAGGGCAAACTGTGCGAGACAATTTAGGCCTAGTTAAGTATAGTAGGAGATCTAATCCATACCTTAGAAAATCCACTTTTTTTTCGTGCTAAAGGAATTTGAAAAAATATGCCGAATATTATTAAAAACATAAAATTGTTCCAAGAAAACAAAAGAAAAAACAGAAACGCTACCGATTGCTGTCTTTTCATTTCTGTCTTACTCCTCAATCAATGGGGGGGCTTGATGGCTACAGCAGTTGTGATTACACTAAGGGGTAAGAAAGTGAACTCGTTCAACTAAAGTTGAACATCGAGACTTCGGTGGGGGATTCTACCCCCACCGAAGCAAGGTAACGGGGGTACCACTCCCACTTATAGAAGTGGGAGTCTAACGATTAGATTAAGATTGGGGGAACCTACAATGTTAAAAAATAGGCTCTGGCAGAATGGAGTGTTAGCGATCTTACGTGGCTTTAACAAACAAGAGACTTATGATACGGTCCAGGCTTTAATTGAAGCAGGAATCTTTACAATTGAGGTGACCTCTGATTCTCCAAATGCCTGGCACGTCATAAATACTCTAAAAGGTATGGAGCGACGCCTTGTCGTGGGAGCAGGGTCAGTCCTTGATACAGAAACTGCACGTGACGCGATTGAGGCGGGAGCAGATTTTATCTTTTCACCGGTCGTTCGTCCTGAAGTGATCCAGATCGCTCATCGCTATGGACGGATGGCCATCCCAGGTGTGATGACTCCGTCTGAGGCTCTTCTAGCTATAGAATGCGGCGCAGATATAGTCAAACTATTCCCAGCAGGGTCTTTAGGAGTTAGCTATCTGAAGGAAATGCGTGGTCCCTTCCCGTATATTCCCTTTATTCCAACGGGCGGAGTAACACGGGAGAATGCTGTGGCTTTTATTGAGGCAGGTGCTGTGGCAGTCGGGATGGGGAGCGCGTTGGTTAAAAAAGATTGGCTCAAGACCAAAAACTTTGCTGAAATAACTCGCCTGGCTGAAGAGCTCGTAAAAGAAATTTCGGCTGTGGTATAGGGTGGGTAACTATGCTGAGTTGTTACAAAGTGTTTCGTTACCTAAAATGGCCCGCATTCACCAAAATTCTGATTTAGACTAAGTACCGCTAATTTATGTAACGAAGGGTGAATAATATGATGAATTCTTCATACGGCATGATCGGACTCGGCAAAATGGGTGCTCTAGCCGTGGAAAATGTTTTGTCTAAGGGGATAAAAGTTGCAGTTTACGATTTATTTCAAGAGCAAGTCAATGAGCTGTCCAAACTAGGCGCAAAAGGATGTCGCACGTTAAAGGAATTAGTAGATCACTTGGTAACTCCTCGGGTCATTTGGCTAATGGTTCCAGCGGGAGATCCTATCGAAGAAGTCCTATTTGGGGAAAATGGTCTAAGCCAATTTCTTAGTTCCGGTGATATTATCATTGATGGAGGAAATTCATTCTACCAAGACTCCGTTCGGCGGGCCAAACGGTTGGCTGAGTTGGGTATAAGTTACTTAGATTCTGGTTCCAGTGGAGGAACTGAGGGCGCCAAGGGTGGTCTTTGTCTAATGGTCGGAGGTGACCAAGAGGCTTTTGCTCAAGCAAAACCTTTACTTCAAGCACTTTCTGAAGGCCAGGGGGCGTGTACCCATATGGGACCCAGTGGGGCTGGGCATTATACTAAAATGGTGCATAATGCCATTGAGTACGGCATGTTACAGGCGATCGGCGAAGGATTTGAACTTTTAGACGCTGCACCTTATGATTTGAACCTTGAAGCAATCGCTCACTTGTGGACCAAAGGCAGCATAGTTAGCGGATATTTAATGGATTGTGCCGAACAAGCCTTGTCTAAAGATACAGACCTTAGTCAGATCACGGGCGAAGTAGGTGGTGGAAGTACGGGTAGCTGGGCGATTGAAGAAGCCTGGAAAGTTGGGGTTCCGTTCGAAGCAATTGCTTTGTCGTATGCAGCACGCCTACGTTCTAGGCAAAGTGACACGTTCTCGGGTAAAGTGGTTTCAGCCCTTCGCAATGAATTTGGTGGCCATGCCATGGTGACGGAAAAATAACCTAAGTTCTACGGTAGATAAGATATTTTTTTATGTTGACTCTCTGGAGTGGCCTGCGTAATGAAGAAATATGAGACTATTAATTTGAAAGGAAAAATTAAAACTGACTATGATGTGTATTACTGGGGTAATTCTCATCTCTGTTAGCTAATATATTTCTCAATGCTTTAGCACTTTTTTTATCTTTAGTTGAACGAGTTCACTTAATAATCAATAAGGGGGATTTGACTGTGAAGTTATCTACAAAGCTTCTTTCAAGTTATATTGTATTAATCCTGCTCATGACTGCGATCGTGGGTGTAGTGTATTCGATGGTAACCAGCCTGGGAGGGGTGGTGCAAACTCTTGAAAGTGATCGTGTACCCATGGCATCTACCGCCAAGGACCTATCCCTCCAATTTGCTAGGCAAGCGGCCGGAATTCGTGGTTATATTGCTACCGGTAATGAAAAATTTACTCTAGAATTACAAGAAGCTGCGATTAAAGTCACAGAGGATTTAAAGTTCTTGCAAGCTAATTCTACGGATGAACAAAGACTAGAACCTGTCATTGCTGCAACCAATAAGTTTGCGCCCCATCCACTGAAAATGGCAGACCTATATAGGACCGAAGGCCAAGCGGCAGCAACTCAATATATGGCTCAGATTGCTTCAGTTGACAACGAAACTGCTCAAAAAGCCATAAATGACTTTGTCACGTACGAACAGAACCAGTTACAAGCTGAGACTGCCAAAGCTCCCGTACTGGTTAAGGGCATTATACGTTTTGCTATCATCATGCTCGCTACGGCCATAATTATCTCTATTGTTGTGCTAATCGTTTTGATTCGCTCGTTCAAAGGCTCTATTGCCAAAGGTCAAGCAGTCGCAGAAGCCTTGGCGCAAGGAAACTTTGCTGTCAAGGTGCAAGGAGGCAATGACGAAATTGGGGTGCTTGTCACAAACTTAGGGAAGGCGGCCAATAACCTTAGAGAATTGATTAAAAAGTCTATAGGTGTGACTCAAAACGTGAACCAAGCAGCAACGGATTCCGCCGATGCGGTCACAAATGTTGCCAGTAGCTCTGAGGAGATTGCCGCCTCCACTGAGCAGGTTTCCGCAGGTCTGCAAGAAATGGCTGCTACTGCTGCGGAAATATCTGCCTCCAGTGATGAACTGAAGACTTCGATTAATACACTGGATCAAATGGCTATCCAAGGCAGTAAAGAAGCTAAAGAAATAGAACAACGTGCTCAAAAACTTAAATCTGAAGCAATAGAGGCTCAAACAAGAGCTGCTGGGATCTATAAGCAAGAAGAACAGGCCTTAGCAAAGGCGATTGAAGAATCTATGGTCGTCAAGCAGATCGCAGATCTCACAAAATCTATTTCAGGTATAGCGGATCAAACCAATTTACTGGCATTAAACGCTGCGATTGAGGCAGCAAGGGCCGGCGAGAATGGCAGAGGGTTTGCAGTAGTTGCCGATGAGGTTCGTAAGTTAGCAGAACAATCTTCTATTACTGTCAAAGAAATCGAACAATTAGTGAGCCAGGTTATCAATACAACTGAAAACTTATCTAAAGGCGCAACTAATGTATTAGTCTTCATCAACGATGTAGTAACACCTGACTATAGTAAATTAGTACAAACCGGTAATACATACGAACAGGATGCTAAAGCTGTATTTACCCTTACAGAAAGATTCTCAACTACTGCAAAACAATTGACAGAGATAGTTAATGCTGTAGCTATAGCGATAAACGAGGTAACACAAACTATTGGACAGGGGGCTTCAGGAGCAGAACAGGTTGCAGTTGCTTCTGGTAATGTGGCAAGTGAGCTAGAGCATGTAAACCAAACTATGGTGCAATTAAGTGAGCATGCAAGTAACCTTTCTAAGGAAATATCTAAATTTACAATATAATAATAGAAGAGTGAAACTATGAATGTTACCCACTAGGTCTATGCGACCATGGCCAGTGATCAGATAAACGAAGGGAAACAGATTAAGCCGTGAAGGCTTGTCGGTTCCCTTTGTTTATATACTTATTAGAATTATGAACGAGATATGAAAAATATTTTATATCGTCATATTTTACTCCTTTTTGATTTTTAAGAGGTGGTGTCTTTCTGATACATCCGAAATTGCTAGTTGTATCAAAGTCTATTGGTATCAGACAAAAACAAGTAAGCAAATATTTGGTTGAATTAAAACGGAGTGAAAGCATTGCTTTTCACCCCGTTTAGTCTGTTTGTGGCAAAGGATGTTATAATTATTCAATACTCAAAAATGGATGGAAAAAAGAATGTGGGAGGACCATAATGACTTCAAATCATAAATACAGAGAAGATTTACATGCTTCCAAGACTGTAACGCTTCCTCGCTTGAACCGCCTAAGCCCTTCATTGGAAGGTACGGCGTTGAAGATTATGGAGGAATCCGGGGAGTTAGCTCAAGCCATAGGGAAATTCAGGGGGCTTAGTGGAGAACAACAGCGTTTGGAGGAAGAAGACGCCATGCAGCTGGTTGCTCGAGAATTGGTCGACGTTGCTCAGACGGCCGTCACAATGATGTTTGTCCTCGAAGAGCAATACGGCATAGATTTGGACGTTGTTATGAAGGAACATATTGAGAAATTACGACATAAGGGATATTGCGATTAGCCTTTAAGTTACTAGTTTGCGGAATATGCTTGCGATTAATCGCGTTAAATTTAAGAAATGGTGCGCAAAGAAGAAAGGAATTCATTGCTTAGCAATTTTGGGATAATATATCTCAAAGGGTGCTTTAAATTAAGTGTTGGCAATATAACTTAAGAGGATGATTCGCTAAAGCACAGTAATGCGGACTTGAGTGGGAAAGTGAGTGATACTCTATGACGTTATTTATTGCTTTCGGCATTATATTAATATTTGGTTATTGGTCAGGAAATCAAAGAGCCCAGCTACAGAAGAACCACAAGTTACAGAAGAGAAAGAAACCAAAAGTATCCAGAACTTATGAATTATCTCGGGTCAAGAGTCAAACGCAATTACACAGGATTAAATAGTAGATCGAAGGATGGAGGTTAGGGAACAGGGCAAGATGCATGCGAAAAGTTATATAGATTGACTGTTAACAGTCAATCTATATAACTTTCTGCGTGCACAAAAAAACAATTGCCAAAAAGGTTAATATATGCTTTCATAAGAGTAGCATGTAGGTATACAACGGTGTAAGTTATTGATTTGAGAAGGGTGAGTGCAGATGGGCTATCTGACAATTATTATTGCTTTCGGAATTATAGTGTTATTTGCTTATTGGTCAGGAAGTCGTCACACTAAATCAGAGAAGAGCAACAGACCGAAAGCGTCGAAAGTTTATCCTTTAGTGAAATCTAAAAATCAGACAAAACTACGTCGAGTGAAATAATTATTGGTGTACTAATTCTCCTAGTTTATAGATCCAGACAAAAAAAGGTTTGTGGTCCTATTTGGGTAAGAGGAGGAATTCCCATCGAGTCCTGTGACGGTTCCTCATACGCGGTGAGGAATCAGGGCGCGCTTTGCAGGTGTGGGAAATCACGTAACAAACCGTTCTGCGACGCAACGCATGTTTCAAAAGGTTATAGAGCAAAAAAAATAAAGGCCAACAGTTAATAAAAAGGCAAGTATATGGCATATTAGAATGGTAAGCTCATTATATTGGGAAGGGAATGGATGAGAAACTATGGATTGTAAAGACGACTCTCAGCTTGCTACCTTTGCCGGAGGCTGCTTCTGGTGTATGGTGAAGCCTTTTGAGGAAATGCCAGGTATTATCAAAGTTGTGTCTGGTTATACTGGCGGAACTGTGGTTAACCCAACCTATGAGGACGTTTGCGCTAAGTCCACGGGTCATTATGAGGCCGTACAAATCACGTTCGATCCAGTAGTATTTCCATATAAGAAACTTCTGGAGATTTACTGGCAGCAGATTGATCCCACAAACCTTGAGGGACAGTTTTATGATAAGGGGCAGCCCTATCACACAGCGATATTTTATCATAATTCGGACCAGCATCGCGAAGCGCTAGAGTCCAAGAAAGCCCTTGAGAAAAGTGGAAGGTTTAATAAACCGATCGTCACTGAAATCCTTGCAGCCGCAATCTTTTATCCTGCGGAAGACTATCATCAGGACTATCATTCGAAAAACCCCTTAAGATACAGTGCATATCGTCAAGGGTCAGGTAGGGATGCTTTTCTAAAAGAGCACTGGAGTAAGGCAAAAGAGAACGAATTATTAAAAGCGAAATTGACCCAGATCCAATATGAAGTAACGCAAAATAAGGGTACCGAACCGGCCTTTAAGAATGAATACTGGGATAATAAGAAAAAAGGCATCTATGTCGATGTAATATCCGGTGAGCCTCTTTTCAGTTCCGAGGATAAATTTGATTCGGGGTGTGGATGGCCTAGCTTTTCGAAACCTCTTCAGCCAGACAAGGTCATGGAAAGGAAGGATTCTAGCCTTTTTATGCTCCGGACTGAGGTTATAAGCAATAAGGCGGGAGCACATCTTGGCCATGTCTTTAACGATGGCCCCAATCCTACAGGTTTACGCTATTGTATTAATTCCGCTGCTCTGCGTTTTATTCCTGAAGAAGCGCTTGTCAAAGAAGGCTACGGAGAATACTTTAGTCCGCCTCATAAAAACTAAAGATAAACAACAGCAATCTGCACCATAAAGATGCAGATTGCTGTTGTTTATCTTGCCAAGAAGCCAAATTGATTAAAGGGCCAGTATCTAAGTGAGGCTTTACCAATAATATTTTCTGACGGGAGAACTCCCCATTTATGACTGTCAAGACTATTGTTTCGGTTATCACCCAAAACAAAATACGAATTCTGAGGAACAATCAGAGGTCCAAACGTATAATCTGGTTTCTCCATCTCGTAGGACTCTGTTAATTCACCATCATTGATAAATACTTTCCCATCCTTTATTTCTACCGTTTCTCCAGGAAGACCAATAATTCGCTTTATCCAATTATCCCCACTTGAATCGACATTCTTAAGTGGATGAAAGACTATAATATCGCCTCTTTTTAAGATGGATAATTTGTATAACAATTTATCCACAATGACCCTGTCCTGCAATTGGATCGTGGGTAGCATTGAACCGGTGGGTATAACAGAAGCTTCAACCACTGCACTGCGTAGTCCCCACGATAGAAAGAATGCAAAGGCAATTATTTGTAGTGAACTCAGAACAGTTTTTCCGAAACTTTCTTTAGTTTCCAATTATAGAGCTCCCTCCTCTGACCTTATCAGTTATGCTTAGTGAGTCAGTCTTCGTTTCTCAAGTTAATTATACCACAAGAATAAGC
>DASRMA010000135.1:0-6908 GCA_035648155.1 Desulfosporosinus sp. | reverse complement strand
TCTTAGCAAAAATTGAGGATGCTTTTGCGAGCAAACCTGTTATCTTTGCACCACCTCTCACTAATTAAATCGTGTTCCTTTCAGGGGTACTCTGTACCCCTGTTTGTGTTGCTCAAATATAGCGGTGCTGAGTAGTTACTTTTATTCACTATTAACAGGATGGGTAAAACTATGGAAAGTAAAACATTCAATTTAATTAGCAATTAGTGCCGTTCATAATCCAGCTTTCCATAGTTAAGAGCTTTCCATACTGGTACCTATGGAAAGCTTTACATAGATGCCAGTCTATTAGGGCTGTGAGGTACATGTGGCTTCTGCCCATCCTGATATAGCTAATATCAATTGACCACACTTGGTTTGGACGATCAATCACAAGATTTCTTAAAAGGTAAGGATATATCTTGTGCTTCATATTTCGTTTGGACAGGTTCGGTTTTGGATAGACCGCGTAGATGCCCATTTCAGCCATATAGCGCACAATCAACTTGCGGCCGACGAGGATGTGATCTTTAGTCTGGAGCTTGATGCGAAGTTTTCTTACCCCTAGATAGGGCATCTTGGTATGCCAGTAGTCAAGCCTGTTCTTGATCATATTCTCGCGGTCAAGATCCTGCTCTGCAGGTGTATAGTAGACGCTGGTTCGGTTAATTTCAAGCAGCTCGCATTGCCTGGTAACCGACAATTTATCGTTTTTTGAAACCAGACTTAGTCTCCCAGTTGGTCCCAAACACTTCGCCATATTTTTTTTTGAGCCAGTCATTCTCAATCGTGAGTTGACCGACTTTTGCCATTAATTCATTTCGATCTTCATCCATCACTCTTTCTTTGGCATTAAGATCCTTCTCTTGTTTGCTTTCTGAAAACACTTTTGGGGCGTTTACCAGAAATTCTTTTTTCCAGTTTCGTAATTGATTAGGACTTAACCCATGCTCAGCTGCAAGTTCTCCAAGCTGCTTTTCTTCGTTGAGGATCTCCAGCACGATTTTCGTTTTGAATTCAGCTGTAAATTGTCTTCTTCCCATTTTATGTAAACCTTCTTTTCCGACAGTTTCCTGTCTTTTATTGTATCAGGTTCACTTAGAATTCCGAAAATTTTGTCTGGATTCATGGGTACATTATAGACCACCGCCTAAGGTGTAGTCCTTATCCACATTTTTTCGCTTTATTGGTTTGGCTGTTTAACGAATCTCTGTGCTATAGAAAAGGTCATTCATCTCTCCAGAAAGTACTCGATTCAAAGTTTCTTCGTAGACTCGTTCAGAATCTTGTCGCTGACGTCCTTTGGTGAGGTTTTCATTCCTGTAAAGTTTTTGCACAAAGGAGGTGGTAGCCATCATCATTGGTAAAACGTATGACAAAATAGGGTTTGTTTCGTTAATATCCACACTGATACTGACGCTGCCGATCGTTTTTTTAAGATTTTCCAACAACTCTCTTTTTGTGATCATGGCCGTTATACTTTGGGGAGCTGTTATGGGCATCCAGGAAAACATCATGCGTGACGGAGCTGTTTATTGTCTCTAGGATTTCATCAAACTTTTTTTCAACCCGTTTTTCAAGCCGTATACCTTATCATGCTCAGCCTTTTTTTCGTACTTCCTCTAGTTCTACTGATATGTTTCTCTTTTAGCCGAGAGTAAATATCCACAGCAAAAATTACCAACAACATTGGAAACATATACATAACCGATATGTTCTCGTGTGCGCACCCTACCCAAAAGCTGTCTAACCTAACCCATTAAAACATGTTTTCTTGTCCCTACCTAGTCCTATTAAACTGTTACACAGTCTACTCCTTAATCCTGAAACCCTTGCCACAGGCTGATTTCATTCTGTGAGTGTTTTAAGACTTACCATGGTCTCCACGTGCGTTGGTGTTAGCTCATTGTAGGTTTCTCAATATCACCAATGTGCGTTGATGTTACTTTACTGAATTTAACTTTACTTAAAGTGAGCGCGAATACCGAGCTTGAGCATTCACTTGTTGAAATGGGGTTTGATTACTCTACCCGTCACTTTCCTGTAGACTACTTCAATACCAAACGATAAACCCACCATAATTATTAACACCCAAATTTGGCCGGGCGCTACAGTAGCCCGTTGCCATATCAGGATGCCTAATGCCGCCAAGCAGACTAGCATTCCGGCCAATGCCACTGGCCTACGACTGTGGGTCTTTTTAAAATGCTTATAATTGGCATAATTAACAGCAGCAAAAATTAGTAAAAATCCTGCACTACCCATAGTGGAAAGACTTGTCAGGTCAATAAAGTTTGCTGCTAATAAAGTCAATCCTGAAGTAATAAAAAGTCCTTCTACGGGTTGCTGCCAAACCTTTTTTTCCAATTTCTCTGGCAATTCACCCTCTTTGGCTATGATGTAGCTAACCCTGGAGGCTCCATACAAGGTAGCATTAATTGCTGAGGCAGTCGACAAAAGGGCCGCAATCGTAATAAGAATATAGCCAAAACTACCTAAGAACGGCTTAGCTGCAGCGGCTAAAGCGTAGTCTTGTGCAGCTGCTATTTGCTTAATGGGCAAATTCCCTAAGGTAACCATAGAAATAAGTACATAAAGCACTATCACAAACCCTACTGCGGTGAAATATGCTTTGGGAATTGCCTTTTCAGGATTGCGCATTTCTCCGGCTGCGTTAGCCATAAGCTCGAACCCTTCATAAGCAACGAAAATAATCATGCCTCCCGCAATTAGCTGGAATGGCTGGCTCCACGTAGATGGTTGTAAATTTTGAGGATTAATACTCTGCATACCTATCAGGATAAACAAGATTAAGATTGTTAATTTAAAGCCTACAATCCATTCTTCTAATTCACCCACCACCTTGGCATTGAAAAGATTTAAACCAGTGAGGAGAATAATAATTCCACTAATTAAGACGTGTTTCCCTATTAATTGAAACGCTGTCGGAAAGAACGTAGCTCCGTAACTACCAAAGGCGTATGCATACAGCGAAAGCATTATTACGTAACTCACCCATAACAGGATATTGAGTCCACCTGCAGTTAGACCGGCCCCAAAGGCCTGATTCAAAAATTCCACTGTTCCTCCCTGACTCGGAAAGGCAACAGACAATTTTGCGTAGGAATAGGCCGTCATCAGTGCTACTAATCCCGCAATGGCGAACGCCACCGGCGTGCCTCCTTTTGCAAGTTGAACTGCTAACCCCAGTACGGCAAAGATACCTCCACCCACCATACCTCCTACGCCAATTGCTACCACTGACCAATAACTGATAGACTTTTTACCAATAGATGGATTACTCATTTTAAACCTCACTATGACGTTCTTCCATGAATCTTAATTTTTATGGGCGGTTTTTCCAGCAGAACTAAGATTAAAATGGTTAGCGCCCCATTGCTTCTCAATTGATGAAATGATGTAAAACTAATTCATAATGTTCAATTCCCTCTACAAACAAGGGAACAAGGTAATCGAAGTTGTATTTTTCCTCGTATTCAAGTTTAAGGACTGTTTTTAATTAACAGATACAAGTCTAGTATTTCATATTAATATTTAGAATATTTATATGAAATACTTTTAGGGATTAAGAGACATTTTAGGGAAATTCAAAATTCAGTTTGGGAAAGTCTTTGAAAAGTTGGAAGGCCACGACACTCGGTTTGATCGCCTAGAAGTTTTTGCATGAAGAACTTAAATTAGTTGCTTTGCAAGTTGAAACATAGGAAATAAAGGATATTACTAAATCAATTTCATATGGTAAAAGTGCCAGAATGAAAAGGAAGGGCGTTTTGTCGCCCTCCCTTTCTGACTTCTATTTTTGGTAGTAGGCCCTTTAGATTTTAGCTTTCTGTGTGTGGGACCTACTTGTGATCATTCATAAATTGATTATATTCTTCTTGGGCTTTATCTTTGCTGTAACCATATTTTTTTTGAAGAATACCAACCAACTTTTCGGACTGGCCTTCTACTTTCGTAACGTCATCATCTGTTAGATTTCCCCACTTCGCTTTAACACTACCTTTTATCTCTTTCCATTTACCTTTAAAAACATCCTCGTTCATTTGTACTCCCCCTTCAATTTAATGTGCCTATTGAACAGTCATATCTAACTAAATTTATGAATGTGCGTCCGAAGGCAGTTCATCTTTCCAGTATTCCTGGCGATTGTAATGTCGATACAATTTGGTCTCATATTCCCGGGTTAGCAGGGATTCCTCAGTGTATTCCGGCGACTGTTTGATGGTCTCGCGCGGAAGATCGACGAATACTGTCTTCTCATCCCAACTAACGCGCTCAATCCATCTCGGTGAAACCAGAACTTTTTTCCCCGGCAACCAGTTCCGTGTGTTGATGATTAGATAACGAATGGCCCACGTCTCGTCATCGATGATAAAATCCTCCACGTTGCCAATCTCGCCATCTGTGGCTTGGATGTTGTAGCCACTAACATTGTTAGTGCTGCGTAAATGGGGATCCCACTTTTTCTCATATTGGGTGGGTTCTTTCCGCTCATTGAGGTCGAAATGAATGTTAGGTTGCAATCCCCACATGTATGACCCTTCCCAATACGTCGGCCATTGATAATACCCGTAGTATGCCTCCTCGAATTGTAGCGAGACGGGCTTGTCCTTGTCCAAGGATGGGCTACCCTCAATCTGCTGTTTAGTCAAATTGATGGCTACATTTTGCTCTTCTTTATTCACGTTAACAAACGCATGCGGGGATATCAACACCTGCCTGCCAGTGAGCCAGTTTCCTGTATCAGCGATCAGATAGCGAATCGCCCAGTAGTGGTCATCGAAGTAGAATTCATTGACTTTTCCTATTTCCCCGTCGAGGCTGTGCAATTTGTAGTTCTTTAGTGTCTTGACTTTGTTTAACATAAAAGCAATCCTTTCTCTTAACTTTTATTATTGAAATACTCATTTATATGTTTTGGTAAATTACATTCGTCAGCTAAAGCCGCCTTCTCCCTGAAAAAAGGTTAAACACCACCACAATTATAGCAACTACGAGAAGGATATGAATCAATCCCCCCATTGTATACGAAGTGACCATACCTAGAAGCCATAAGATCCCGAGAATAACAACAATTGTCCATAACATACTTTCATCCTCCTTTCTTTATTAAAGTTGCCCTGCAAGTTCTACTTGTTGGAAGAAAAGGTGAAGAAAAGGTGCAGTACAGT
The DNA here is from genome assembly GCA_035648155.1 of Desulfosporosinus sp. Taxonomy (GTDB): domain Bacteria; phylum Bacillota; class Desulfitobacteriia; order Desulfitobacteriales; family Desulfitobacteriaceae; genus Desulfosporosinus. The sequence continues at coordinate 1,737 of DASRMA010000135.1, read as the reverse complement.
ATGTTTTCTTCTAGTTAGTTAGAATGATAACAGAATAAAATGTCATTCTTATGACATTTTCCTTGTTTTATAAACAAAATGCGTTGGCGAGACGACTTTAATCTTCTCAGCCAACGCATTACTCACTTATTACCAAGAACGGAGTATTCCACTCAACCTCTATATCTAACCCCGTTCCATTTCTTTCGTATATCACGATTTTGTCAATCAGCATAACCAAATCCGCGTGGGTAAGCTCCTTCTTATCAATGATCTCCTTCATGATATCCAGCGCACTTGCTACCTTCTCTTTCTCATTATCCCGAATTCCATGAACGCTTTCTTCTTCTATTAACCGCTGTTCCAGTTTCTCAAGTTCAGTGCTTGATTCCTGTGTCATCTCGATGAACAATTCTTCGCTTATCAGTTCCTTGGCAAGTTGCTTTGAATAATTCTTTATCTCACCTTTTTTGGCATGAATAGCAGTTTGTAGCCTATCGATAACTTTTCCATTATCCTTATTAGATTGCGGTCTCTGCTCAAGGCTCTTATCGAGATTATCCATCTTTAGAAGGCCACTTTTGTAAAGAGCTTCTAACTGTTCGAAAATAATACTGTCAACATCATCATGACTCAATATATGCCTTGAACAGTACTCTTTGCCGTATTTATTATAGGTGGTACAAACATAAAACAATTTCCTACCGCTCTTACTTACCGAGCCAATAGTCACAAGGTTTTTCCCACATTCTCCACATTTCAAAAGTCCAGTATACTTATAAATTACTTTACTTTTAGCCCTTACCCCGTTCTCTACCCTTTTAATAAACATGGCATTGACAGCTTCAAATTCAGTTTTATCTATAATAGCTGGTATAAGCCCTTCATGTACAAATTGTTCTTCAGGTGCAACCCTTATGATTTTCTTACCATTAATTTTATTTCTTTTGGTTGTCCCTCTACGAACTGTCCCTATATACACATCATCCTTCAAAATCCTTTTGACTGTATCGCTATACCAAAGATGTTTAAAATCCCATTCCTTTTTCCACCCATATCCATACAAGGTTGCTTTCCTTATGGCAGGTGTTTCCATGTGATGCTCATTCATGTATTTGGCGATTTTGTTAAGTCCATTTCCTTCGGCATATAAGCGAAAAAGAAGCCGCACTGTTTCGGCGGCTTCTTCATCAATAATGCATTTAGTTTTATCAGCAGGATCTTTCATATATCCGAAATGAGTAACATTAACCTCTCCGTTTTTCTGTTTAGTTCTCAGGGCAGCTTTCGTTTTCTTGCTGATATCCTTGACATAAAGCTCATTAAACCATGTCTGGACTCCTCTAAAGTTTTCATCATTGTTTCCACTTGTTAAAAGGACCTTGACCCCTTTATCCTCAATGTCTTCCATGAATAGAAGTGTTTTGGCATTATGCCTTCCTATTCTGGATAGGTCTTTTGCTACTAGAACATCAAGTTCACCGCTGTCCACTAATTCAATGATATTCTTAATCCCTGGCCTATTATATGAATATCCGCTGATGTCGTTGTCCTCAATAATATCAATTAATTCAATTCCCTGATCTTTAGCGAAATCTTTAATTGTGTCCATTTGGCTTGTAATGCTTTCTTTTTTGCCGTCTTCATCCCTTGAGATTCTTGCATATCCATAAGCCCCCATTTTCTATCCTCCATATTTTATTACTCATCGACCTTCATGTTACTTCAATGGCACTGTGATGATAGATCGTTTACCCC
>DASRMA010000134.1:0-14501 GCA_035648155.1 Desulfosporosinus sp. | reverse complement strand
GATGAATTGAGCGAGCCTATCGAGACTGGGCTGATCCCCAGAACATGATTTTTCGTAGATAGACAAACAACACGAAAATGTTCACGATCGAGGAAACGCATTTCTTCCATCACAATGTGCGCGAGATCCTGGGGAGAATTGATCACAGGTCTGGACATAGGGTCTGCGGAAACTGAGCGACGCCCTAATTCCAACGCAGCCTTTACTTCGGCTGATTTTGCTTTCCCTAAGCCATGTATTTGGGTTAACTCATGAACTGTCAGCTTAGCTAACCCCGAAATTCCACCAACGCTTACCAAAATGCGTTCCGCAAAGTTCAAAACATTTTCTCCTTTGAGGCCAGTGCGGAGTAAAATCGCCAAAATTTCACGGTTCGATAAGGCCTCGGGACCTAATTGGTAAAGCCGCTCACGTGGAAGAAGGTCCTCTGGTAAATCCTTTAAACGTTGATAATCCATTATTCACCTCGCGTGAAGCGATATTTGTCTGCTCGAATCCCCCACGCCCTAAGATATTCCGAGAGATGTTCCATGGGTAAGCCAATAACATTTGTCAATGATCCCTCAAAGGATTCCACAAATTTCCCAGCTTTCCCCTGGATCCCGTATGCCCCAGCCTTGTCCATCGGCTCTCCACTAGCCACATACGCCTTAATCTCATCCACTCCAAGTTCATGAAAACGCACAATTGTTGTTACTACCTTCGATTCAAGTCTTCCCGAGCAAGTTATCAAGGCCACGCCGGTTAAAACGACATGGGTCCGACCACTTAAACTTTGGAGCATTACCACAGCTTCCGCCTGTGTCTCAGGTTTTCCTAAAATGCGGGCGTCAAGGACCACCATTGTGTCCGCTCCCATAATAACATCCTGAAGGTCCCCTCCCTGATCTAACCAGAGGGATAAACCCGCTCGGGCTTTGCGTACAGCTAATTCTCTAACCCCAGTCTCCGGCTCCATCTCTTCGGGCAATTCTTCTGAAACAGAAGCCTTGACAATGTCAAAGGAGTAGCCACCCTCGCGAAGTAACATAGCCCTTCGCGGAGATGAAGAAGCAAGTACGAGCATATTACACCTTCCTAGACATTAAATATCCCCCAAGTGCTCCCAAAATCGTCGCAATGGTTATACTCAAGCGAAAACCAAAGGAGAGCGAGAGAAAAAAGAAATCCAAGTAAGTATGGGAGGGTATATCGATGACGGCTGGGCGCAGAAACGGCGCAAATATGCCATATTTTTCTAAGCCGAATCCAACTAAAGTACCAAGAGCAGCACCGATCAAGATGATCAACACGGTTCTCCCTGCTCCCGAGGGATTTCGCCCCACAGCCATTTGTTTTTTCCCCTTCCATCCCATGTAATTTCGACTTGAACATATATTCTTCAATATAACTACATATTAGTGTAGCATCTCCGTCATTACTACGCAAGTTGACACGGTTCTATTTTCTTCCAAATAAATGAACGGACAACTTGCATTTAACGCATGAGTCGTATGCAATGTTCAAGCACTGTGCATGACAAACAAAAAGGTTGCTTCAAACTCGATTAGGGCTTTCGAGCTTGAAGCAACCTATAAGGCACATTCAAAAAATAACCAGTCAGTATGCCAGTCTATGTTGTGTCATATGCCTAACTTATACAAATCGATTTAAGATTAGGATGGTACGCAGGGATTATGCACCCTGCCTAGGCCCTAGTTTGTCACGACGATCGCAGGGCCGAGGACGTGTCTCGCGGACCCGCTATCTTGCAGATTTAAGTATTACAATATCGCTCCAATTCTTGGCAGTAACTAATTCAACGGTAGATAAATCTTTTTGTATAGATTTACCTTCACCGCTTAGTGCTGCTAAGTCAAGTGTCATCTTATCGTGCTCCGCTTTATTGACCTGCGCTAGATGTTCCAACGCCTTCAATATTTGTGTATTCTCATGAACCTGACTTGATAAAGTATCGAATCTTTGATTAGAATCGTCTATTGATTTATCTAGCTTCTGATCGAGCCCTTCAATCTTCTGATTAAGACCTTCTACGGACTTATCGATCTTCTGATCCAGACCTTCAATTTTCTGATTTAGACCTTCTATCTTCTGATTAAGACCTTCTATTGCCTGAAGAATTTTATCCTCCATTCCTTACACCCCTTTCCAGCTTAGTTGATATGAATTATATCATAGTATATCTATGGAATCATACCTTTACTTTTGAAATTCTGCTTACCGTTTCAGAAGCGCAGCCCCTGCAATACCTGGATTAGTCATCTCATAGGGATTTAGGATCACATCGAGTTCTTCTCTCGACAGTACGCATTTTTCCAGACAAATATCGCGGACTGATCGGCCACATATGATTGCCTCTTTGGCTACGCTTGTTGCCACGTCGTAACCCACATGGGGGTTTATAGCAGTTATGATGCCCACGCTGTTTTCCACCATTTCACGGCAACGTTCGACGTTCGCGGTGATCCCTACGACACAACGATCTCTGAAGACACGTGACAGGTTACGCAGGATGTCCAAGGATTGAAGCAGATTAAAGACCACGACAGGTTCCATGACATTGAGTTCCAGTTGTCCCGCCCCACATGCCAGCGCGATCGTAAAATCATTGCCCTGAACCTGAAAGGCTACTTGATTGACAACTTCCGCCATTACGGGATTAACTTTTCCTGGCATGATGGAGGAACCAGGTTGCATAGGTGGTAGATTTATTTCATTTAAACCAGTCCGAGGGCCAGAAGCCATCAAGCGCAGGTCATTCGCTATTTTGGAAAGATTGACGGCTAAGGTTCGTAATGAACCAGAAACCTCCATGAATGCATCAGTATTTTGAGTTGCATCCACTAAGTCATCGGCAATTTTCATAGGTAATTGGGTCCACTCACGCAAGCGCTCTGTAACTTTTTTTATATACTGGGGATCAGCATTAAGCCCCGTGCCAACTGCCGTTGCTCCCATATTCATGACCTCTAGCGATAGTATGGCCTGTTTGATTCGCTTATGGTCACGTCCTAGCAGGCGAGCATAGGAAGCGAACTCCTGACCAAGCCGAATTGGAACGGCGTCTTGTAAATGCGTCCGACCCATCTTAATGACACCGTCAAACTCCACAGCCTTATCGGCGAAAGATTGACGTAACATCTCGAGCGCTTCAAGCAAATCATGGGCCACATTCAAGCTAGCAATACGGATTGCTGTGGGGAAAACATCATTGGTACTTTGGGCCATATTCACATGTGTATTCGGATGTACTTTATAATATTCGCCTTTATTTCCGCCCAGGAGTTCGATCGCCCGGTTCGCGATGACCTCATTGGCATTCATATTCATAGAAGTGCCTGCCCCACCCTGAATGACATCGACCACAAATTGATCGTGCAGTAAGCCCTCGATTAACTCTCTAGAAGCTGCAACAATAGCATTTCCGATTGCAGGTTTTAAGGATCCTATATGCATATTGGCTTCGGCTGCTGCCCCTTTAACCATGCCCAATGCCCGGATCAATTCCCGATGCGGATGATACCCTGTCATCGGAAAGTTCTCCGTTGCACGTACTGTTTGAATTCCATAATATACGTCATCTGGAACTTCATGAGCTCCTATTAGATCTTTCTCTTGTCGCATCCTCTATCTCTCCTTGTTCATTTACATATTGTATACAGTATACAGCATGCTCTAATACTTGTCGATAGCTTTAGCCCCTATGTTACAAGTCAGCCTTCCTGCTGTTGGCATGGGATGAGGATGAGGATGAGGATTGGTTTGTGGCTTTCGTGGCAGACTAAATAACAAGTGTATGCAAGTTACAAGGAGGTTTTTCTTTAAAGATGTTTACCATCCCGGGTGTGGAACGAGCTAATGATTTACTACATGAGGCTAATGGTGTTCTATTCAAAGTATGGATGGAGGAAATTGTTTTTACCTGGCGCTGGTGGATAGAGATAGCTATTATGATCATATCATGGATCTATTTTTGGTATTTTCTACGTAAAAAGCCTGATACATACAGATTGGTATGTGCTGGTTTTTTTACAATGATGGTGTCTACATATTTTGATACTGTTGGGATGGCTCTTCGTCTTTGGGGTTATCCTAGCAAAGAAATTCCGTTGATTCCGCCTTATATAACCTGGGACTTATCTGCCATACCAATAATAACCATGATGTTTCTTCATTACAAACCGAAGATTAACCCCGTTCTTAAATCTATAGTGTTGTCGCTATCTGGTTCATTTATTTTACAGCCGATTGCCCAGTTGCTTGGCTTATATAGTCCATACCATTGGAAACATTGGTACTCAGTTCCAATGGTAATTATGATTTATTTAGGAGCTAACTATTTCTATAATATATTTAGCTTCCGAAATCCTGATTGAACGATAATCTCGCCTAGCCCTGAATGAGTGTCTCGCGACCTCTATAGATCGTCCAATTAATCGCATCAAGTAATGCCTGAGTACTGGCCCGCAATATATTCTTTGACACTCCGATCGTACCCCAAACTTCGTGCTCTAGGCGTGTATCGATTATGACGCGCACAATGGCTTCGGTTCCATGCGAACCGTCTAGAACTCGTACTTTATAATTTACTAACTCACTTTTCCCTAAAACAGGGAAGAAGTTTATGAGCGCCTGTCTTAATGCCGTGTCTAGGGCATTAACGGGACCATTTCCCTCGGATGCAATTTGAAGCGTTTCTAGACCGACTTTGACTTTGACTACTGCGACAGAATCGAGCTCTCCTCGCAAGGGGTCACTCCAGACATGATAATCTAGGACTTCGAAGGGAGGAGTTATAAACTCTCCAAGTATCCTTAAAAGCAAAAGATCGAGGCTCCCTTCAGCTGCTTCATATTGATAACCACTATGCTCCAACTCCTTGATTTCAGTCATGGCCTTCTCAACTCTTGGGTCGTCCTTACGAATCGTCGGTTCAAAGCGCCGCAAGCGATCTAGAATATTAGCCTTTCCAGCCTGATCTGAAATTAAGATACGTCGTTCATTTCCGACCCCTGCTGGATCCATGTGTTCAAAGGTCCGTTGATTTTTAAGAATTGCATCCACATGCATGCCCGCTTTATGTGCAAAGGCACTGCGGCCTACATAGGGCTGCTTCTCATCAAAAGGTGCGTTCGACAAGTCGGCAACAAAGCGAGAAAAGGGAGTTATTTTTAACAAAGCTGAGTCCGTTAGGATTGTATAGTCCCCTTTGAGCTGTAATAAGGGAATGAGAGTACTTAAATTGGCATTGCCACATCGCTCTCCAAACCCATTCCAGGTCCCCTGAATTTGAGTTACCCCAGCCTCGACAGCGACAAGGGTATTGGCAACAGCAAGACCACTATCATTATGGGCATGAATCCCCAGTTCTTGGTGTGCAAATTTTCCCCTTGCGGCCTTTACCCCTTGGGCAATTTCTCCGGGCAGACTTCCTCCATTGGTATCACAAAGTATAGCAATTTTTGCTCCACCATCAAGGGCGGAGGCAACACACTTCAGCGCATAGTCTGGATTTTCCTTGAACCCATCAAAATAATGTTCTGCATCAAAGAATACCTCTCGTCCTTGGCTTACCAAAAAAGAAACTGACTCTCGAATTAAACGTAAGTTTTCTTCTAAGGTTGTCCGCAAGACATCTCTGACATGAAGATCCCAGGCCTTCCCGAAGATCGTAATTGTTTGCGTTCCAGAGGCCAGGAGTTTCAGCAAAATATTGCTGTTTTCTGGAGATTCATTCACTTTACAGGTGCTCCCAAAGGCAGCAATACGCGCATAGGGAAGGTCTAAGTCATGAGCTTGCTGGAAAAATTCATCATCCCGGGGGTTAGCCCCTGGCCAGCCTGCTTCCACATAAAGACATCCCATCTCTTCAATTCGCTTTACGTAACTTAGCTTATCTTGCGTTGAAAAATGAATTCCTTCTCCCTGAGCTCCGTCGCGCAACGTAGTATCGTAAATCGTGATTTTCTTTTTCCCCTGGATTTGACTCATTTTTCTTCCCCTCTTTCATTAACAAATCTAATAAAAGCCCCGTGACAGTTCCAAAGAACTTGCCACGGGGCTTTTTTCCCACACGGTGTAGTTGGCACCTTCCAACTTGTATCGCTTGGTCCAGACTTTTTCAGCGGAACCCTAGATACACTTCTCATGGTGCTATTATATGACACGACTCATTTATGTACAATAGTTGAAGGTAAATGAATTGCACAAGCCAAGAGCTTATTCGTTAAAATCTTTGCGCACCAACATTAAACGTCAACACTTCGAGGTTCACTGCCAAGTCCACATTCCTAAGCTCGATCTGTGGAGGGATATTCAAGATGACTGGTGCGAAGTTCAGGATGGCCTTCACTCCGGCTTCAATCAACTGATCAGCGATTTCTTGGGCAACTTGTGCAGGTACGGCCACAATCCCAATCTGTGTGAGGTTTTGTTTGGCAACCTCTACTAGTTGTTCTATAGGAAGCACTTCCACGTTGCCGATCATTGTTCCCACTTTTTTAGGATCGGCGTCAAAAATACTAGTGATGATAAAACCCCGTTCCCTAAACCCTTTATAGGAACTTAGGGCCAACCCTAGGTTTCCCGCACCGACCAAGGAGACACTCCAATCTGAACTTAAACCTAGAATCCTGAGAATATGTTGACGAAGATCTTTGACATTATAGCCAACACCCCTTGTCCCAAATTCTCCAAAGTAAGCTAGATCTTTGCGAACTTGTGCTGGGCTAACGCCAACTCCCTCGGCAATATCTCCCGAGGAGGTGGTTATTATCCCTCTTCGATCGACATCAGTTAAATGGCGTGAGTAGACTGAAAGTCTAATAATAGTCGCTTCCGGAATTTTTAATGTTTTCAAATAAGCGCCTCATTTCTCAGCTGATATTTATGATGTAGTACAGTTCGTTAATTATATCACTAACACAAAAAAAAACAATTTTCTCTCCCACCAATTAGACTATCATTAGATCAACTTTATTTATAACCATTACCAGTATTATTTACCAGAAAGTTTATTTATAACCCTTTGAGACTCAAAAAATAACGATAAACTTAAGATTCTTTGTTCCTCAAGGGTAGTTTCTTCGTTAACCTTACTATAAAGTCTATGAAGTCCTTCCAATTGTTTCGGTGGATAATCTCCAGCCAAGGCATCCCAAGCCTTCTTTTCTTTAGCAAGGGCATCAACTGTCCACCCCTTTTGGAGTATGGTATTAACGTTCGTTAAGATCTCCACCGTCAATTGCGTACCATTTCCGGCAACACGAAATGACCTCTCTGGAAGTACAAATTGTTTTGGCAGGGTGGAAATTCCTTTATTGGCAAGGGATTGTCTCAATCCCTTAAGGTCATCTGCAGAGTGGCCCAAGAAGATTCCTACCGTCCAAGGCTCAGTGCTGATTACTTCTGCGTTAAGATTCAACACCCTAAGCTGATCTTTTTTAAGCTGAGCGTTAGCTTCATTTTGAAAGACCCCCACCTGGCAAGTCCAGAAGTTCACTGTCGGAAGTATCAAGACGGTGTCTGTCAGCAAATTAGCTTCTTCGCTATTAGCTTGTACTGCCGCAGCAGCTTGAGTGCGGTTAGATTGCCCTACGAGTTCTAAATAAATCTTACCCACCCCCGAGGTGAGTAAGCCTATTGCCATTATTCCTATGATTACGACAACGATAACTCTAATTCTCTCTGAAAGCCTCATGTACCTCATGCCCCTTCCCCGCCACTTTGGACAACCCTTTTACGGGAAGATATGTTGGGCATGGAGGAAATAGAACATGGGTCGTACTTAAAAGCCTCTAGACAACAACGTGTAGAAGAGAGCTGCTAATAGAGAGGTAATAGGAATTGTCACCAGCCAAGCGATGAGCATTTGTTTGGCTACCCCCCAGCGCACTGCGGAAACCCGTTTGGCACTCCCAACCCCCATGATGGAACCCGAAACGACATGTGTGGTGGAAACGGGGAGGTGGAGACCAGGGAACACGGTCGCTGTCCAGATAACAATTGACGAGCTCAAATCTGCGGCAAACCCATTGATTGGCTCCAGTTTAAAGATTTTCCCCCCCATAGTATGAATGATCCTCCACCCTCCGACAGCGGTACCCGCCGCCATTGCTAGGGCACAAGAAAGTTTTACCCAAAGTTGCGGATTAAGATCGGTCTGGGCCTGCAGTCCTCTCGCGATGAGTGCCATGGTGATAATTCCCATCGATTTCTGAGCATCATTGGACCCATGGTTAAAGGCTAACAATCCTGCAGAAAATACCTGCATTTTTTTAAAGCCGTGATTGACACGGGAGGGTGAAAAGTTTCCGAAAATGAAAAACATTGATTTCATGATAATGAAACCCAGAATCATCCCGGCGATTGGAGAAAGAATGAGTGCCGCCAGGATTTTCCCTAGCCCTTCCCAATGCAAGACACTAAAACCTGCTTTAGCAACTGCTGCTCCAGCCATTCCACCAATAATAGCATGCGATGAACTGCTTGGAATCCCAAAATACCAGGTAACGAGATTCCAAATGATAGCGCTCAGTAAGGCGGCAATCACTACTTCTTGAGTCGCAAATTTCGGTGAGATGATGTCTCTCGCAATGGTTTGAGCAACCCCGGTGCTATAGAGAGCACCGAAAAGATTTAATACGGATGCCAGAATCACAGCTCGCCTTGGAGTCAAGGCCCTTGTTGAAACACTCGTGGCAATGGCGTTGGCAGTATCATGGAACCCATTGATATAGTCAAATGCCAAGGCTAAAAACACCACAATGATCAGCAACGCGCCGATATTAGTCATATTTCAAGACCACGCTTTTGAGAAGATCGGCAATAGCTTCACAATGATCTAACGTGGTCTCGATATGTTCCAGAATCTCTTTCCATTTGATGATCTCAATTGGGTCTTTTTCGAATTCGAACAAACGAGCTACCTCTTGACGGTAGAGCTTGTCCCCTGCACTCTCAAGGTGATAGATTTCTTCTGCTGCAGCCATAATTTTAGTTTTTTGAAAATGGATGTTTCCCAAACCAGAAAATGCGGTCTGAATTTGCTCGGCTGCCATAAATAGAAGATGAACGAGTTCCTGTGTTCCCAGCGATGGTTTACCTGTACGGTAAAGATGCATGCGTTCCACAGTCCCTTCGGCGCGGTCTACAATATCATCAAGGACTTGGGCCAGCTTATATATATCTTCACGGTCCATCGGCGTAATAAACGTGGAATTAAGCCGATCCAAGATTTGATTGGTGACATTGTCTGCTTCATGTTCGAAGCGATTCATTTGAGCAGCGTCTTCGGAAGAAACACGATCTTGCTGCATAATCCCTTGAAGCCTTTTAAGGGATTTAGAAATAATTTCCGTACTTTGTGCAAAAAGGAGATAAAATTTGTCTTCTTTTGGTGATAAACCAAACATAAAAACCCCCCCACCCAAGAATTTTTAGGAATCTCACGGGGCTACCTCATACGCATTCCACGAGGCATTATATCAAATCCTTGGGGATTTGTGTTAATTCTAGGTTAAGTTTATTAAATATAAAGCTTTAACGTTTCAATTTATCGATTAGAGCTTGACGAGCATCTGCGAGCATATAGATTGAGCCGGTTACGCACAGCATATCATTTTCTTGGAGTCGCGAGACGGCAAATAAAACCGCTTCTTTGGGATTCTCAATGCAGGTTACTGGCCGTCCGTGTTGTTCTGCCAAGCTCCCCAGAGCCCTCCAATCCCCCGCACGGGGTGAATTCGGACGGGTGATGATGATTTCATCCGCCAAAGGCACGAGCATGTTAACCACTTTTTCTCGCTCTTTGTCCGCCAACATTCCTAAGCAAAGGATGAGGCGGTCCCGTGTATATAGTGGGATCGCTTGCGCTAGGGCCTGGGCTCCATCCAGATTATGGGCCCCATCCAAAAGGATTTTAGGCTTCAGGGAAAGCATTTCTAACCGTCCAGGCCACTTTACCTCACGTAAACCGACGTAAATTGCCTCCTCCGGGATATGTGCACCATACTTAGTTTGCAGAAGTTCGCACACGGTGACTGCTGTTGCAGCATTGCGAAGTTGGTGTAAGCCCATTAAGTGGAGGCGTAGCTTAGAATAGGTTGCGTTGAGTCCTTCAAACTCAAATTCCTGTTCTAACTCTCCACTCCACGTGCTTTGCCAGTGCACGTCTTCACCCACCAACCAAAGCGGAACGTCCATTGCTTTCGCTTGTTCGCGAAACACGTCAATCACGTCCGGATCAATGGATGCCGTTACGACAAGCGAGTTCGGCTTAATGATGCCCGCTTTTACTTTGGCGATGGAGATCAGATCATTTCCCAAATAATCCATGTGATCCATGGCAATATTCGTAATCACCGAAATCAGTGGGGAAACCACATTCGTCGAATCAATGGCCCCCCCAAGGCCAACTTCAATCAGCGCAAAGTCCACTTTTTCCTCTGCGAAATAGAGGAACGCCAACGCAGTGCTTACCTCAAATTCGGTTGGATGTTCAAATCCTTCGGCAACCATGGCTTCCAGATACGGTCGAACGCGGCTAATCGCCTGGATGACTTTCCCCTTAGGTATCATCTGGCCATTGATTACCATACGTTCTCGCCAATCATGCATATGGGGTGAGGAGAAGAATCCAATCTTGTACCCAGCTTCCTGCAAAATACGAGCGATCATGACAGCCGTTGACCCCTTACCGTTTGTCCCTCCCACATGGACCACACGGAGGGATTTTTCCGGATTTCCTAACCGCTTTAGCAGTTCCTGAATACGCCCCAGCCCAAAATTCATACCAAACGTGGTCAGGTTGACGAGGTAGTCTAAGCTCTCTTGATAATCCTTTTCTAGATTGTTATCAAACATACCCAGTATCCTCCTACCTTTTTACCACAGTTAAAGATTCTGTTTAAGTTCTCTTAGGCGTTCCTCTAAGGCGGCAGTGCGAGCCACGATCCCAACGAGTCGTTCCTGCTCTTTAGCCACTACTTGCGCTGGTGCCTTGTTGGTGAAGCCGGGGTTACTAAGTTTTGCTTCCAAACTCTGTTGATCTAGGGTCGCCTGTAAAATTTCCTTTTCCACACGGGCAACCTCTTTATCCAGATCAATGAGCCCTTTGAGTGGGAGATAGATTTCCACGCCCTCCAAAACTGCGCTGGCCGCTTGCGGGGGCTTCTCTGCTAGAGTTTCAAAGATCTCCACGCTCGCCCCTCCCGCTAATTTCAAGATATCTGCCGTCCCTGTCTCGAGCACTGCTCGTTGGAGTGCATCGGGAGCAAGGATTAGAATTTCCACTTTTTGCCCAGGAGAAACCTTCATCTCAGCCCGAATATTACGGATAGCCTTAATGGCGTCCATGAGTAGGGTCATATTACCCTCAGCCACTGAGTCCTCATACTCTGGTAAGGTCGGCCACGCCTGCATCATGATACTATCCCCCTGCACCGGAAGGGCTTGCCAAATCTCTTCCGTAAGAAACGGCATATATGGATGCAAGAGCCGCAGGGTTCCTTCGAGGACCTCAAGTAATACGGATTGTGCGGTATGACGGGCTAACACTTCTTCACGGTTACTTTTATTATAGAGACGTGGCTTGGTGAGTTCGATGTACCAATCACAAAATTCATTCCAGATAAACTCATAGAGCAATCGTCCGCCTTCACCGAGATCATAGTCTTCTAAGGCTTCCGTCCCCTTCTCCACAATGGATGCATAGCGACTAAGAACCCAGCGATCCGCCAAGGTGAGTTTCCCTCTGGGCCCCTCAACGTAATCTTCTAAATTAAGAAGCACATAACGAGACGCATTCCAAATCTTGTTCGTAAAATTCCGTGTTGCCTCGAGTCGCTCCGGATGAAAGCGTAGGTCATTTCCCGCAGTATTACCTGTGATCAGCATGAAACGCAAGGTGTCTGCTCCATACTGGTCGATCACTTCAAGTGGGTCGACGCCATTACCTAGGGATTTGCTCATTTTCCGACCTTCAGCATCCAGTACCAGACCATGAATCATGACTTTTGGGAACGGCACTTCGCCCTTGAACTCCAGCCCCATGACAATCATGCGGGCGACCCAAAAGAATATAATATCCCTCCCGGTTACCAGGACAGCATTGGGATAGAACTGTTCCAATTCGGGGGTTTTTTCTGGCCAACCCAAGGTGGAAAACGGCCAAAGTCCGGAAGAAAACCATGTATCTAAGACATCAGGATCTTGCTTTAATTGAAGAGATTCGCAGGTAGGACAGGCTAATGGGTCATTATCCGCACAGATTTCTAGACCACAATCCTCGCAATACCAGACCGGGATACGATGTCCCCACCACAATTGTCGAGAAATACACCACTCTCGGATGTTTTCCATCCAACCCAGATAAATCTTCTCAAATCGTTCCGGAACAAATTCTAAACGTCCATCCTTGACGACTTCTATCGCGGGCTTTGCTAGAGGCTCCATTTTCACGAACCATTGCTTACTCACCATGGGTTCAATAACGGTAGAGCAACGATAGCATTGCCCGACAGCATTGGCATGTGGTTCGATCTTAAGGAGGATTCCTGCTGCTTTTAACTCTTTCACAATGGCAATACGTGCTTCGAATCGGTCCATACCGTGGTATTTGCCAGCATTTTCATTCATCTTGGCTTCTTTATCTAAGACGACAATCTGGGGCAATTGATGGCGTAGCCCGATTTCAAAGTCGTTTGTGTCATGCGCCGGCGTAATTTTCAACGCGCCAGTCCCAAACTCTCGATCAACATAGTCGTCGGCTATAATAGGGATTTCCCGTTCCGTAAGGGGAAGGAGCACTGTTTTTCCGATTAAATGACGATACCGCTCATCGTCTGGATGCACCGCCACTGCCGTATCTCCAAACATAGTCTCTGGTCGCGTTGTCGCCACAACAAGAGCCTCTTCACTGTCTTTCACCGGATAACGCAGGTGATATAAATTCCCTTCACTATCGACGTGGTCGACCTCAATATCCGAAATCGTGGTATGACATTTGGGACACCAATTGATAATGTAATTCCCCCGATAAATCAGCCCCTTATTATAAAGCTGAACAAACGCCTCCCTAACTGATTTCGAACACCCTTCATCCATCGTAAAACGTTCACGTTCCCAATCGCAGGACGCTCCTAGGCGGCGTAACTGCTGCGTAATGCGCCCACCATACTGCTCTTTCCAATCCCAAACCCGTTCTAAGAACTTTTCGCGGCCCAGTTCAACACGCTTCGTTCCTTCTTTAACTAACTGCTCTTCCACTTTCGCTTGAGTCGCTATCCCCGCGTGATCTGTCCCCGGCAACCAGAGCGTGTTGTAGCCTTGCATCCGTTTGAAGCGCGTCAAAATATCTTGTATTGTGCTGTCCATAGCGTGTCCCAGGTGAAGAGCACCTGTAACGTTTGGAGGGGGCATTACAATACTGAAGGCTTGTTTTTCCTTGTCCACTTCTGTATGAAAGAAACCCTTTTCCTCCCAATACTTATACCATTTCCCCTCTACTAGGTTAGGATCATAAGTCTTGGCCATTTCGGGTTTTTCCATTGTTTCATTGTTCATATATCTCGAACTCCTTTCAATAATGGTTACGACGAGGGTAGCAACCGGATGAATGGCAACGACGGATGAATGCAAACGAGAATTGACGGTCACCAAAGCTGGTCACGGGCTTTCTTTGGGGCTCAGCTTAATCGGTTCTCTTACAATTTCATTTCATTCATGGCTTGGCTCTTTGGGGCTTGGGTACGGTGTGGCTTGGGTACGGCGCTGGTAGAAACGCGCTGTGGTTACGACCTAATGAATGCAAATGAGAATTGACGGTCACCAAAGCTGGTCACGGGCTTTCTTTGGGGCTCAGCTTAATCGGTTCTCTTACAATTTCATTTCATTCATGGCTTGGCTCTACGGGGCTTGGGTACGCCGGGGCTTGGGTACGGCGCTGGTAGAAACGCGCTGTGGTGACGACCTAATGAATGCAAACGAGAATTGACGGTCACCAAAGCTGGTCAGGTGCTTTTCTTTGGGGCTCAGCTTAAATGGTTCTCTTACAATTTCATTTCATTCATGGCTTGGCTCTTTGGGGCTTAGTTACGACGTGGCTTGGGTACGGCGAGGTTTTGGTACGACTAGACCAGGTACGATAAGTATGTATGTCCAGGAGATCCCATCACCATTCCGCCTCCAGGCGCCAGACCACAGGGAATCTTCGTACACTGTATCGTAACGCGCCTAGCTAATGGGCGCATTACCTGAGCAGCGGTTCTACTTGCATTGCCTAGACTCGGGGAACAAACCACCCCGGCCTTGCGTCCTAGCCCAGGCCGTCCCACCCTCAGCGACCCAGGCCAGAGGAAGTGTCTTGCCTTAGGGAGCACGAAGAGAGGAATTGCGTCAATGAACGCAGACTTTAAGGCGTAAAGAAACGCATTGGTCGCACATGCAGAGAAGCACAAGGGTTATGCGTTTTAGCCTTGGAGTCAAGAGAATAGCAATGGAAC
>DASRMA010000133.1:0-3892 GCA_035648155.1 Desulfosporosinus sp. | reverse complement strand
TTTCACACAGTTTCATAATATCTTTCCGAGTGAGATTTTGAAAGTCCATAGTAGATTCCTTCCGATCTGTTACTTGATAACTCTACAATAACATAAGCGGAAATGTTTGTCCAGATTATTTTTAAAATTTCGCTCGCCTGGGGTGGTGAGTAGTTACGAAAAATTACCAAATTAAAACATTCGAAACCGCCCTCGGAGTTTTCAGGAATATGAGTTGTAACGAGAAATCCCCGAAAAACTGCCGACATCTTGGGAAAAAAGTAGAGGTAATAGAGTGGGACAATATTTCCCTTCTAGTTTCTATTTATGAGTTACAAATTGGACGCAGTGATTAACTTCGCGGGTGAATCAATCGGTGAGCGTCGATGGTCCAATTCCAGTAAAGCAAGAGATTTTAGCCAGCAGGATTAGAACTACTAGGGCAATTGTTACTGCTATAAATAATCGTACTATTCAGTCCAAAGTTTTGATAAATGCTTCAGCAGTTGGATATTATGGACCCTGTTAGGATGATGCGATAACTGAGTCGGATGAAGCGGGACAGGATTTTCTAGCTCAAGTTTGCCGAGATTGGGAAAATGAAGCCTACAAGGTTCAAGACGATCTAACCAGAGTAGTAACTATTTGGATTGGCGTAGTATTAGGACGTGAAGGCGCACTAAACAAAATGGTAAGTCATGCCCTTTAAATTCTACATAGGTGGCCTGTTGGGTATGGGGAGTCAATGGTTTTCGTGGATACACATCCAAGATTTAACGAGTATGATAAGGTTCGTAACAGAACGTCAAGAACTAACGGGTCCTATAAATGCGACTGCTCCAGAGTCAGTGAGAATGAGAAATTTCTGCAAGGTTTTAGGAGAAGTTCTACACAAACCATCTTGGTTACCAGCTCCTAAATTCTTATTAAAAATAGCTTTAGGACAAATGGCGGAAATGTTAATACACGCTCAACGAGCGGTGCCACAGAGAATTCTCAGTGCTGATTTTGAATTTAGGTTTCCAAAGTTAAAATCTGCTTTAGAGGATGTCTGGGGAACATGTAGGGGCACGATGCACGGCCCCTACATGTCAATACAAACGCATAAGAAAGCACCTTCTCATTATTGGGAAGGTACTTTTGAAATTAGGCAATGTTTGGACGCAGCGTAAGTCCCTTGACCCAAGCCAGAGGAAGTTTCTTGGCTTAACGAACACTGAGACAGGAATTGCGGCAATGGTGCAAGGCGATAAGGCGTAAAGAAACACAACAGGACTTGTCCATGGATGGACTGATATCGCGGTGCCATGGACGGCAAGGAACGACGCACATGCGAGGCACAGGACGTGCCTAGTGTCGATTGCGCCAAGGATGGCATAGCATTTCGACCTAGCGGAGGTGAACAGTTATTAATTTGACATGGAAAGATATATAGCTTAAGATAATCATTGTATTGAAGATATTCAATACGTTTAAGATATTCAATACGTTTAATAATTGCTGAATGTTTAATAATTATTAATTGACTAGGAGAGTGATGTTGTGGATGATTTAGAAAGGTTAGAGGGAGCTCGGGATGTTATTATTAGCGCTATCGCCCAAACCATGGTTATTTATGGGGTAACCCCATCCATTGGAAGAATTTATGGAGTGCTTTACTTTGCCGATGAACCACTATCATTAGATGATATTAAAGAACTGGTATCTATGAGTAAGGCCAGTGTAAGTAATGGGATGCGCGCTCTCTTGGAGACTGAAATGGTAACGAAAGTGTGGAAAAAAGGGGATACCAAAGATCACTATATCGCCGAAAAGGATTTCTTTAAAAACTTCATTAGCTTCTTCACTAAGAGATTGCGCCAAGAGAGAAGCCTGATCATTAAAGCAACTGAACAGTCGCAACCAGTTATTGAGCGGATTGCAATGAATTCAACCGACCCAGAAGTAGAAGAAGCAGCAAAACGTGATCTTGACAATCTCAAGAATTCTGGAATGTATTTATTGTGGACAATGAAGCTAGCTAATGCATTGGAATCAGGAGAAATATTTAACCATTATCCCAAGCAACCTCATAGAAAAGGAGATTAGAAGTGAATATTAACGAAACAGCACTGGTTTTAATCGATATGCAGAAAGAAGATAATTTTAATTTAGTCAACCTTAAGACTGTCATTAAGAACTCGAAAAAATTAGTCACCGAAGTCAGAAATAAAAAGATTCCTATTATTTATACACGTCAAATTAATCGTTCCGATGGAGTCGGTCTTTCGAAGGGTGAACCGTTAAACGATGATGGAAGTCCATTTTATTACTCTTCAGGCACAGACAAAATTGAAATTATTGATGAGATCAAGCCTTTGGAGAGCGATATCATCATCGATAAGCATCGGTGGAGTGCCTTTTATGAGACAAACTTAGATCTCTTATTGAAAAGCCTAGGAGTGAAACATTTAATTATTGGGGGTTTAGTCACGGATGGCTGTTTAATGACAACAGTGTTTGATGCGTATTTCCGTGATTATAATATTCACCTGATTAAAGATATTTGTACTACAACCAGCGAAGGAACTCATATGGCCTCGCTCATGATTATGGCGAATTGGATCTACACCATGGAAATTTATGATACGACGAATTTGATTAGACGCATAAACAGAGAACCTTATCAGGTGTGGGAAGCGAAGGAGCCAGACTCGCTTCAATTTACACCAGAGCTAATGCGTGAAGTTTTTACAAAAATAAGTTAAAAGGATGGATGGATTGTAAAGTGAAGAAACAATTGATTGCGAATGGTTTAATAATGTTACTCAGTCTCGGTATACTAACAGGATGTGGTGCTGTCTCACCCAATGAAACTAAGAATATTGTCACAAATACAGAGGAAGACAAAGTTATTACGTTTGGTGCGACCGATTGGACCAGCACGGAAGCCCCAACAGCGATTGCGAAGTTGATCTTAGAAGAAGCGGGCTATACCGTAAAAACTAAATTTTTAGCTCAACCCATAATCTTTGAGGGGCTAAAGACTGAGCAAGTGGATTTCTTCATGGATGCATGGCTTCCTTACACTGAAGCAGCTTTATGGGAAAAATATAAAGCAGATTTGATTAAAGTCTCGGCAAGTTATAAAAACGCACCCCTGGGTTGGGTTGTGCCGAGCTATGTTGAAGAGAACTCCATCGAAGAACTCAAGGGTAAAGCATCAAAATTCGATAACAGAGTGGTAACAATATCTCCTGGAGCTGGAATCGTCGAAATTTCCAAAGAGGCAATTAAGGCGTATAACTTAGATGATTATACCCTGCTGACATCAAGTGAAGCGGCCATGTTAGCAGAAGCCAAATCTAAGATGTCCGAAAAAAAGCCAATCGTATTCACGTCTTGGAGGCCCCACTCCATGTTTGCCATGTTTGACCTAAAATTTTTAGAAGACCCCAAAAAACTTTTCAAATATGACAATGTTTATGTGATTTCCTATAAAAATATTGAAAAAGCACATCCTAAGGCCTATAAGATTCTGTCGAAGTGGAGCATTGAAATAAGCGACTTAGAAAAGATGATATTAGAAAAAGAAAAAAATGAGGTTCCCTTTGCAGAATCGGCAAAAGAGTGGATTACAGAGCATCGAGAACAGGTTGATCAAATGTTAGAGAAGGAGTAATAAGGCAAAAGGATGAGAGCTAGACGGATATGCAAACAGGCCTCGAAGAGAAAAATCTCTTCGGGGCCTGCTTATTTTATTACTATACCCAAATTAAGAATATGCTTAGCGTTATTTGCCGAAGGAACAACGTGGGTACGTGCAGACTGGGCATTCAAGACAAAGACCACCCAGGCCTAGCTTGACGATATCAAGTCGTTTCAGTCGTTCACCTGTTAGCATCCTAGGCGCGACTAAATCAAAGACAGTTTT
>DASRMA010000132.1:0-10464 GCA_035648155.1 Desulfosporosinus sp. | reverse complement strand
CCGTCTTGCTCTAGCGGCGAGCTCTTCTGCCCCTGGTAACTCACATGCACACCAGTACGTTTAATATGGACGGCCTCCATATCAAGCGGTAAATTCTCAAGTTCCCTTAGACTGGCGAGGACTTCCTCCGGGCGAACACTCCCCGCGTTACCCATCTCAACTTCCAGCTCAAAGACTATTTCATCGCCATGGATTTCTGCTTCTAAGCGCTTAACCCACGGCCGGATGTCCTTGTCCGTTGGCCCTTTTTTCGTAAAGCGTGAATAAACCACTTGCTCCCGAGCGAGCCAAAGGCTTACCGCCTCTTGTAAACGTTCCTGCAGAATTGGCAAAGCCATCAGAACGCGAATTTTATAACTGGCCGCATTAAGAACTGCCATCAAGGGTTTAGCTCCCTGAGTTAGAGCTCGGCCTTGCAGGAGTCGGATTCCAGGAGGCAATTGTTCCTGAATGAGCCCGAGCACTTCTCCCAAATCCAGCTCTCGCTGAATATCGATATCCACGTACTCCCGTTCCCCTTCTGTCCCAACTGCTAGAGCGAACCCGAAGGAGATTTTGGGACGCTTGTTAAAGCCTTCCGTATAGGACATGGCAATACCAGCCCGTCGGACCGCACGTTCAAACACCCGCGTCAGGTCAAGGTGTGCAATATACCTTGCATCTTGGACTTTGGTATAGGCGATTCTTAGCCGCATGGCATTCACCCTTTCAACTCAATCTGAACTCCTCTTCCCGGGCATATTCCGCACCCGGTACACTCCTCGTGTCGGCAATCGATTGTTTTGGCTTCCTGCAGTGCTCGGTGGTGTTCATTGACCAAGAACTGTTTCGTCACGCCACTCTCTAAATGCTCCCACGGTAAGATGTCGTCATAATCCATCACTCGGTTGGCGTAGAAGTGGGGGTCGATATCAAACTCTTTAAAAGCATCCATCCATACATCTTCACGGAATTGCTCTCTCCAGCCATCAAAACGCGCTCCGTGTTTGACCGCCCATTCGAGAAGTGGGGCAAGTTTTCGATCCCCTTTGGCAAAGACCGCTTCCAAATAACTCGTCTTCACATCATGATAATTATATTTAAACCGGCGATCTCTCAGTTTTTCTCGCAAGTACATCTGCTTAAGATCTACCGAAGCTTTTGCTTCCTGGGGCTCCCATTGAAAGGGTGTGTGAGGTTTTGGGACAAAGATACTTGTCGAAATCGTGACCGTGATATTGCGACGTCCCAGCTTGACTCCAACATCCAGAACTTTTTTTGCCAAATCCACGATTCCTTCGATGTCTTCTTGGGTCTCCGTCGGTAACCCCACCATAAAGTAGAGCTTAATGGTGGACCAGCCTTTCTTAAAGGCAGATTCTACAGCGTCCATGATGTTTTGCTCGGTGACCCCTTTGTTTATAACGTCGCGCAAGCGTTGTGTGCCCGCCTCTGGTGCAAAGGTTAAGCCAGATTTCCGTGCCTTCTGTACGGATTCTGCTAAACCCACATCAAAGGAGTCGACTCGTAACGAAGGAAGAGAAACCCCTACCCCCTCTACTCCATGCTTCTCTAAGATGCCCTCAATGACGGGCTGGATACAAGAGTAATCCCCACTGGAAAGCGAAGTGAGCGCCACTTCGTCATACCCCGTGGAACGCACCAATTCTTCCATTTGCCGAAGAAGGGTTTCCTGAGAACGTTCCCGAACAGGACGATAAATCATACCTGCTTGGCAAAAACGACAGCCCCGTGAGCAGCCGCGCATGACTTCGAGCATCATCCGATCATGCACAATTTCCAAGTACGGGACAATCACGGTGGTGGGGAAAAACGCCTGATCCAAGTCTTGGACGAGGGCTTTTTCGACCACTACAGGTACGTCCTCTTCAACCTTAATAGCTTCAATTCGGCCGTCAGGTTTATAAGATATATGATAGAAATCTGGAACGTAAACTCCTTGGACTTGAGCAACTTTCCGTAAAAAGTCTCTACGGGGAAGAGGATTTTTCTTCTGCTGGGCTATGAGACGAAGCACTTCAGGTAACTGTTCTTCACTTTCTCCGAGGAGAAAGAAATCTATAAACCCTACTAAGGGCTCTGGGTTAAAAGCACAAGGTCCTCCGGCAATAATCCAGGGATCATCGTTCCCGCGTTCCTCAGATCTCACGGGGATACCCGCTAAATCAAGCATATTTAGGATATTGGTATAACTCATTTCGTACTGGAGGGTAAATCCTACGACATCGAATTCTTGGAGTGGTTGAAACGACTCCAAGGCATATAGAGGAATTTTCTTCTCACGCATTGTCTCTTCCATATCCACCCAAGGAGCAAAAACCCTTTCACAGAGAAATTCTGGAAACGAGTTGACCAGATGGTAGAGAATCCGTGTTCCTAAATGGGACATGCCTACTTCATAAACGTCTGGGAACGCAAAGGCCATATGGACCTCTGTTTTAGCCCAGTCTTTTTTAATCGCGTTCCATTCTGATCCTAAGTACCTGCTTGGTTTCAGGACTTTGGGTAAAAATTGTTCGACCTGTCGGCGTATCTCGGCCACAGTAAATTTACTCATTGTATCAACGAGGCCCCCTTGTACTACATTACGGACCTCAATTATATCATAGAAAGCAGAATATCGCTAAAAGCTATGAAAGCAAAGATAACAAGACAAAACTGCAAAGCTGCAATGGATAGGTGCCTAGAGTTTACCAACAGGGAATCGAATTCCCTCCCGAATCATCCCATCTACTACATCCGTCTCGGTCAGAATCTTATCCAAGCCCAAATCTTCATTAGTCAGAGAGATCATGGCGTAGCGATCGGGAGTGAACCCCTCAACGATTCGCACTAGGGGAGTGTCCTGTTGAACGGTTACCCAAACACTCCTCATCAGTCCTTTTTTTAATAAGTCCTCTTTCTTTCGGGTCAATTGCCGGAGAAACGTGATATGTGCCGCGGCAATTTCTTTGCTACCTGCCAGCCAAAAAAAGCCCCCTAAAATGATAAAGGTCAGTGCTCCTTCGGCGAATTTTCCTGAACCGCATAATATTATGCCGTACAGAGCGAGAAGTAAGCCCAGCCATTTGCCCGCCCAAGCCAAAAACTTCGTGGTTTTGACGTACCCAAAGCTCTCTGCAAAAAAGGCTCGCACAACTCGGCCACCATCAAGTGGCAAAACGGGAATCAGATTAAAGGTGGCCAGCCAAAAGTTCAGACGGACAAAGTCCTCCGCAAGTTCCCCCGTCCACACTCCTTGCCACCTTAAGGCCTGAGCTCCAAATAGGAGGGCCACGTTAAAGGCTGGACCCGCTAGCGCAATGAAACTCTCTTCAAGTTTTCGTCCTTCAAAGAGGTCATCACAGTAGGCTGCTCCCCCGAAGGGAAACATTTCTAGGCCCACGACACGAAATCCATAGGCTTTGGCCGTCAATAAATGCGCTAATTCATGACATAGCACTAAACCAAAGACGATAAAAGCCTGGGCCGCTAGACCCAGGACTCCATAAACGATCAATACTATGAGAAACGTGGGATGGATTCTGATGCTCACCCCTGAAATTTTTACGAGCTCCATTTTCCCTCCTCCTCTTCGTTTCATTGCGACGCTAGGGCGTTACGGCGTTAGGGCGTGGGCACCATGCATCGTGACCTTCATGTCGTGTCCTCTAGGATTGTGAAGAAGTCAGATAGGGTAAAGGATTGACTGGCACATTATCTTTCCTTAGTTCGAAATGAAGCCAAGGCTTCTTTAAAGGTGCTGAAAGACCCACGGTCCCAATTATGCTGCCTTTCCCGATACTCTGGCCCTCGACTACCGAAATATCGCCAAGATTACCAAGCACTGTGGTCCAGCCATCTCCAAAATTTACTTTTACAATCTTCCCTAGCTGGGCATCTTCCCCCACTGTAGTAACCACTCCTGCAGCAGGAGAAACGACCTGGGTTCCCAAGCCCAGAGGACTCTCCACGTCAATCCCGTTATGAATTGAGCCTACAGCATTGTCCCCCCCGGCCCCCACTACCCCAAAATTAGCAACAATTTTACCTGAAATAGGAGGAAGAAACTGGCCTTTCATCTTCGCATCGACGGGTACGTTCTTACTTACGACGCCACCTAAAGACAAGGCCTCTTTCGCCATACCATTGATATCTTGGTAATAATCTCCCGAGTTCATGGCGCTCTGGTAAATTGAATGAATGGTTCCTGATAATGGATCTGTACTATTGGCACTAAAAAAAACCAGTAGAAACATCGTCGCAGCTACGATGGTGCGCTTCTGTGTTCCGTTCCAATGGCTTAGAAAATCTCCTTGTCTTGCTTTCGCGGGACGTCTAGAACGGCCGGGTTGTTGATTAAGACGCGGTGCAGATCTGCCCCGCCCCCGTTCTTTGCCCACTTCTTGGATTGCTCTTTCCCATTCCCAGTCATCCCAACGTTCATAAGGATCCATACCTCTACCCCTCTTTCGATGTTCGATGCTCGAGGTTCGATGTTCGATGTTCGAATTGTGAATTCGACTCTACGAATCGAAGAGCGAAATTATACTTTAAGATTAAAATCTTGTGCGAACTCTGTTCGCTTCGATTCGAACCACGATCCACGAACATCGAACCACGATTAAGCTCGTACATCTCTTAATAATTCTATTAACGGGCAAAAAAAATAGAACTGCTATTGCAGTCCTATTTCGATATTTGATATTCGTAGTTCGATTTATTAATTCGATTCTGCGAATCGAAGAATGGAATAAAACTTTAATGCTTTAAATCTTGCGAACTTTGTTCGCTTCGATTCGAACCACGAACCACGATCCACGAACCACGATCAAAACATAAGTCGGCGGCGTCTTAAATTAACACTTAACATTAATCCCACGGCAACCATGTTTGACAACATGGCGCTTCCACCTGCGCTGATCAGGGGGAGTGGAATTCCTGTGACTGGCATGATCCCAGAGGTCATCCCAACATTAATCAAAATATGAAAAGTGAACATCGAAACTATACCCGTGGTGATCAGCATGCCGTACGCATCCCGGGCTTTTAAAGCGATACTTAGACTGCGTAGTAAGAATATCAAAAATAGAAAGAGTAAGGTGATCGTCCCGACAAAGCCGAATTCTTCTCCAACTACGGAGAAAATAAAGTCGGTGTGATGCTCTGGCAGGAAGTTCAACTGGCTCTGTGTTCCCATCTGATACCCTTTTCCCCATAATCCTCCAGACCCGATAGCCCAGATTGATTGGATGATATGGTAGCCGTTACCGGTCATATCGGCCTCTGGATTCATAAAAATAGTTAAGCGCGCTAACTGGTAATCTTGCATAGGAAGGGGAAGTCCTTGGGCCCATTGTAGGAACCCTGGCAGATTCGTCGAGAAATGGAGCCAGAGAGCAACCCCTATGATAGCAACCCCTCCCAGTATCAACCCTCCGAATTTCCAGGGATTTGCGCCAGCAACAAACATCATTCCAATAAATATCGCCACAAAAACCAAGGTGGTTCCTAAGTCAGGTTGCTTGAAGATGAGCAGCATAGGTATGAGTACGAATAGAAAGGGCATTATGAAATCCTTATAATCGTTGAGCTTTCCTTTGCGGTCCGCCAAAAAGTCTGCGAGGGTAAGGATAATGAATATTTTGGCGAATTCTGAGGGTTGGATGTTAAAACCAAAGGGGGTGAGTATCCAACGAGTTGCCCCATTTACTTCCTCTCCAAATAAAATTACGGCCAATAGCAACGTGATATTAAAGCCATAAATCCACCATCGATACGTGCGCCATTTCTCATAATCGATCACGGCAAAAACCGTTGCAACACAAATCCCGATGATAATCCAGACAGCTTGCGACTTGACATAGTGTAGAGGCTCTGATTTAAGCACGTTAATTGAAGCCGTACTCAATATTATGAGACTAGCCATTAGTAACAAAACTGTTATTAAGATAAATAAGAAATCAAGGTTTTTAAGTGTACGTCTATCCATGGTGATTCCCCTCTGGCAATTAATGAAACCTTGGGATTATTGCTTGGTGGCGTAGTCCCGCTTCATCTTAAGGACGGGAATGTTGGCAACTAAAGCCACTTCTTTATCATCCTGACATAGATTGAATTCGAGTGCCGTTTCGTCGATTTCCATGTAGTTTGAAATAACTTTAATTAAATCTTCCCTTAATCTGTTGAGCATGGCTGGGGAAATGCTAGACCGGTCATGTACCAAAACGAGCCGCAGGCGTTCTTTTGCCACCGTCTTGCTCGAGGCACTTTCCTTGCCAAGCATTCGGCTGATAAATTCTAACAAGGACGATTCCTCCTCTCAGTACCGAACGGTTAGCGTAAGCCAACAAGTCTCTTTAATCTGTCTACAATTCCATTGGGCACATCAAGGGACATCAGTGGTGCTTCTTCCCCTTGAATACGCTTTGTGATCCGACGGTAGGCCTCACCCGCCTTTGATGTTTTATCCATTACTGCGGGTTCGCCACGGTTCGTAGAAATGACGATACTCTCGTCTTCCGGAACGACTCCGATCAGTTCGACGGCTAGAATATCCAAAATGTCCGTGATATCCATCATATCTCCACGTTTAACCATTTCAGGGCGAATCCGGTTGATAATTAATTTGGGGTTTCTCAGTTCCGCTGCTTCCAATAGGCCGATGATCCGGTCCGCGTCTCGTACTGCGCTGACTTCAGGCGTGCACACAACAATTGCCCTGTCTGCACCGGCAATTGCATTACGGAAGCCCTGTTCGATTCCCGCCGGACAATCAATTATAGCATAATCGAATTCTTCTTTCAGCTCTGCAGCTAAAACTTTCATTTGCTCAGGATTAACGGAGGTTTTATCTTTAGTTTGCGCAGCTGGCAGCAAAAAAAGATTTGCGAAGCGTTTATCTTTAATAAGTGCTTGTTTAAGGCGGCAATTTCCACTGGTCACATCCACTAGATCATATACGATACGGTTTTCCAGTCCCATTACCACATCGAGGTTACGCAAGCCGATATCCGTATCCACCAATACGACTTTATGCCCTGCGGCAGCCAGTCCTGTGCCAATATTAGCGGAGGTTGTCGTCTTGCCAACGCCCCCTTTTCCAGAAGTTACTACGATTACCTCACCCATATCTAGACCTGCCTTTCCTTTTCGGTGTTCGATATTCAATGTTCGATGTTCGAATCGAAGCGAACAATGTTCGCAGAAGATTTTAAGCCTTAAAGATTAATTCCGTTCTTCGATTTGCAGAATCGAATTCAAACTTCGAACCACGAACCTCGAACATCGAACTTCGCGCTATCGGGCCTTGCCACGCCATCCATTCATTCCAGCTGCTTCTACTATTAATTGATCATCTTTGATTCTGGCAATTTCCGGGCCACGCCCGTCAGCTTCATCCTCTGGGCCTCTAGTTACCAAATCCGCTATACGCAATTGGGTAGGTCCCAAATGATAAGCGCTCACTGAGGCTTTTCGTTCACCCGTCGCTCCTGCGTGAGCAACTCCTCGCAGAGCACCCAAAACGACAATGTTACCCGTTGCAATAATTTCCGCCCCGGGATTAACGTCACCGAGAACTACAACATGACCATCAAATTGTACGCTTTTCCCAGACCGAAGTGTGCGTTCCACAAAGAGACAGCTTCCTTCCACCATTCCTTCCTCCCATACACGTGTTCCTTTGTCCTCTGTCGCATAGGATTGGGACTTCCCTGATACGTTCACTTCTTCCGAGGTCAACCATCCTGCGAGTTTCAACTGCTGATTCCTCAGGACTGTCCCCAACCTAGCATGTTCGTCTTCAGTATATTCCTTTTCCCCAGAATAGCACCGTACGCTAGCGCCTTGCAAGAATTGCACAGAGTTCTTTAATAGCTTATCAAGTTCATTCATTAGCACTCCAAAGTCTGCAGCCGGATCAAGGTATAATACCAATCCATCCCGAGTGCCCTTCAGTGCCACATGTTCTGTCCGTGTCAATCTGCACAATCCTCCATCGCTTGCCTATAATTCAATGCTTCCTATAAATTCTACAAGCCTATCCCAATTTCCTCTTAACTATTGGAAAGTATTACAGAAAAAAGAAGAACAATTTCATCCATTTTTATCTTCAATTCGAGCTTTTCCAATTAAAATACTTCATAAAAGCCGCCTTGGCGACGTTACCCGCCGTTGATCCGCCGTGTTCCCCAAATTCAACGACCCCAGCGAAGGCAATTTGCGGATCATCATAGGGAGCAAACGCTACAAATACCCCATTATATACCTGTCCTAAGTCCGTGTAAATATTACCTACTTGAGCAGTTCCCGTCTTAGCTCCACCGGTAAATTCTGGTAAATCTCTGAAGATACCTTGAGCCGTCCCAGCGTTATTCCCACTACCTGTCACTACAGCTCTCATCCCTTGTTTAATATGATCCAAGATCTCTGGTGAAACCGATACCGAGTTTAGAACCTTGGGTTGGGTTTCTTGAAACGTTTTCCCTGTCGTCGGATCTAATAATTTATTCACAATATACGGGCGAAAGTGTTTCCCGCCATTGACAATGGTGGCTGTGTAATTGGCTAATTGCAATGGGGTATAGGAGTTATACCCTTGCCCAATAGAATTATTGTAACTGTCGTAGACCTTCCAGTCGACAAAGTCACTGACGTTTTGTTGGTACTCAGCATTAACCTGATAAACCTGGGAGTCTTTCGCAGTCTGCAGCTTCTGTTTCGCTTTAGCATCCGAGGCCTTGGCGAGTTGGGGGGCGTAATCGCTCTCAATTTTAGCCAACTTCTCATCGCGTATCTTAACATATTTAGGACCAAAATACGCTTTTTTCCACTCCGCGGAGGGTGCAGTCCCTATTGATTCGTTCGGTAAATCAATGCCACTTTTCACACCTAACCCGAATTCATTCGCGATCTGTTTAATGGTTTCCGGGTTTGCCTCAAAAGCTCGGCGACCCATAACTTGGAAATAAATATTAGAGGATTTGGCTAGAGCTTTATAAAGATTGACATTTAAAAATTCGTTACTTCCCCATTCTGAGGTACCTTGTTGCTGACTCTCAATATTTCCCAAAGATGACTTTTTATCAATGATCTGTTCATAAGGAGTCGTCATGTTGAGCTTTAAAGCTGCCATCCCTGTCACCATTTTAAAGACCGAGCCCGGAGGATACACTCCGGACAACGCCCGATTAACGGAAGCTGCTGGGGATACCTTATTAGTGAAATACTTATCCGACACAGCTTGAGAAATGCTTCCGGTTAACTCGTTTGGATCCATGGTGGGGCGAGAAACCATGGCCAGAATCTTGCCTGTCTTGACGTCTATCACCACGGCGGCCCCGGCCTTAGCCTTCGGATTATCCTTTTGAATGCCCGCTATAACTCCATCAAGGCTATCTGCCACAACCTTTTGCAAGTCAGCGTCAATCGTCAGTTGGACTGTCTTGCCCGCTTTTGAAGGCTTGATCATCTTTTTAGAAATTGGGCGGGCGCTATTGTCTACTTCAACTTGTTGAACACCCTCGACGCCTCGCAACCAGAAATCATAAGATCTCTCCACACCGTCTTTGCCGACTGAATCTCCTTGTGAGTAGACAAAGTTCGCAGCTTGTGCATCTGAATTTTTATTAAAATAGGCAATTTCTTCGGCGTCTTTTATTTCACGTACAAACCCAAGGAGCTGACCCGCAAGAACTGTTTTACGATAATCACGAACTGGGATCGCTTCCACACTCACGCCGGGGAGTTCTTCCTGATGTTCGGCTATACTGGCTTGGAGAGTTTGAGGAACTTTATCAAGGATAGCAACTGGACGATAGCGTTCCCACTGATGATTTTGGCTATTTGCCAAGATGTCTATGGTGATCGATTCAACCGTTTGATTGGGAATAGGCCAGTAGGGTTTTATGTAAACCGCTAAGCGTCTGACGACATCTTTCCAATCTTTGCTATTGGATTGTTTCAAATCCAACACATCTAAATTCAGGACGAACTGCGGAACACTTGTCACTAAAAGCTTACCATTCCGATCAACAATATCCCCCCTTGTGGGAGTCACCTTCACCAGCTTCATAACGTTCCCCTGGGCCTTAGCGGCAAAGTATGATCCTCTGTCAATTTGTAAGTGCCAGAGGTTAAAGCCCAGTATAGAAAACACGAGCACTACTATGAGGCCCAATCCTAAAATACGATGAATATATGGCTTGCGTTCGTGGTCATCCAAGTGAAAAACCTCCTCGATCCGTTTGTCCGATAGTCACCAGTTCGCTACACGTTTCCAGCAAGAGGAAGTTTCTGAGCCCGTTCGCACACGTTCCATCGCTATTCCCTTGTCGCCACGGCTAAAACGCATAACCCTTGTGCTTTTCTGCATGTGCGACCAATGCGTTTCTTTACGCCTTAGCGACTGCGCTCATTGACGCGATTCCTCTCTTCGTGCTCTCTAAGCTAAGCAACTTCCTCTTGCTTGGGTCGCTTTGGGGG
>DASRMA010000131.1:0-18480 GCA_035648155.1 Desulfosporosinus sp. | reverse complement strand
GTCTGCATCCTTACACCATCGGAGTTATTACATCAATTGTCGAATGTAATTACGCTCCGGTCGATAAGGTCAACGGTATATCCCTAGCCCTAGAAGGGATGAATAAAGCCTGGAATGACAAGTCTTTACCACGTGACTATGCGGACGCGAAAAAGGCCCCCTTGTCAGAGGAGGCCCCAAAGGAAATATGTCACCCTGATTGTATCGTTAATGTTACTAAAGTGCAATCGTTGCTTGAACCGTGGTATTTGGAACGAATTTTAAGGGAGAAGGGATAAAGAAATGAGAGTGTCAAGAATTCAAATAAACAGCTTCATTGGCTTATCAGAATTTAAGGCTGACCTTGGAAAAATCAACATCCTGACCGGTCGCGTTGGTTCAGGCAAAACTTCCATAGTCGAGGCCATCCAAAAGGGATTCACCAACAAATCAGAGCGAATCGAAGTCATTCGTCACGGCGAAGAAGAGGCAACCATCTTCATTCAGACGGACACAGGCCTTGAAATTGACAGGAAAATCCGGACAAATAAAACGGATTATCTTAAAGTCAGAAAGCCTAGTGAAGCGGTGCCAAGTTCAGAGAAATATCTCAAGCAGTTTATTAATGGGGATATATTTAGACCCCTTGAGTTCGTAGGCAGATCCGCAACGGAGCAGGCCAAGATCATCCTTAACATGCTGGAAATCCCCTGGACGTTGGGCGATATTTCAAACTGGTTCGGCGAGATTCCGGACGGTATCAATTACGAGGCTCACGTCCTCCAAGTCCTCGGTCAGATCGTCGCCTATTACTTTGCCCAGCGCGAGTCAATCAACCGCGAAATCGTGGTCCTCAAGGCTCAAGTAGCCGGGTACCGGAATGAGCTGCCACCCAACTATGACGGCAACGAGTGGAGGGAGAAGAAGGTTGCTGAGTATTACAAGGCTGTCCATGATGCCGAGCAAGTGAACAAGACGATAGATACTGCCAAGAATCTTATTGAAGGGCTAGAGGGGCGCATTGCTACCGCCAGGGCTGAGGCTGAGACAGAGAGACAGGTTAAACATAACCAGATGGTACAGAAGAGGAATGAGATCAGAGAATTTAAGTTATTCCTTGATCAGAAAATTGAGAAGGTGCAAACTTCCATAGATGGGATGGAAAACAAGCTTATCTCTTCACTTAGAGACATAGATAAAGAACTCTCGCTTAATATCGAACGTGAAAAAAATGATTATCAACAGAAACTTCAGGATTTAAAAGATCAGCATATGGAAGAGTTGTCCACACTTAATCACATTGCTGAAACTTCCAAAGAAACCTCAAAAAGAGAATTAGTGGAAGAAAAAACTAAGGCAATAGAAGAAATTTCTAAGTGCAAGAATTCCCTTGCCACTAAAGACCAAGAACTCGAAAACATTATTGAGCTTGAAGATCAAGCCGTGATCGCAATTTGTGAGAAAGTGGATGAGCGAATAAAAACTGAGGATGCCAAAGTAGGAAATGCTCGGGAAACGCTTACCAAGACGGTGGCGATCGAAGTCGAACCCCTCCGCTTGGCAGCTGACAAAGTGGCCACCATGCAAAGTTACCTTCGCGATTTTGACCTTATGTCGAGTATGATCCGCGAGAAGTTGGCGCCGAAGGAAGAACTCTCCAAAACCCTCACAGCCAGAATAGAAAAGGGAAGAGAAATGCCGAAGGAACTGCTTAAGATTGCAGCCCTCCCGATTCCTGGCATAACCGTTGATTCTGATGGCAATATCCGCATAGGGCAAACGCTTATTAATGGCCTGAGCGAGGGCGAACAGTTCGAACTGGCGTTCCGCATGGCTAAGGCTCAAGCTGGAGAACTTAAACTCATTTGTCTGGATGGATGGGGCAAAATTAATCCATCAGACCGAGCGTGGATTATGAAGGAAGCCAATGAGGATGATTATCAGTATATTATTTTGAACACGGAAGACGGAGACTTGAATGTGAAGATTGAGGGGGAAATAAAATAATGCGCGAAGTAACGATAAGTCTTACTGAAGAACAGGAGAAATACCTGAAAGAATTTTCTGCAAAACAATGTGAGGGAAGCGGGGATAATGTTGGTACCCACCATCCTTTACATTTAGTGCAAACACGAGATGAAGTAGTTGTTGATCCAGACTATGAGGACGCAGAAAAAGAGCTATATCATGTCGATGATTGGCAAGAGGATTACGATTCACCTCAAGAACTAATCGTAGCCTTTTGGGAGCAGCAAGATGAAGAATGTCCTATTGAAATTGTTAGTTTCAAGGAAGCCTATGCTCAAGATGAATTTATGGATGTAAACGGAGAGGAACAAGTAATCGTCTTCCCCAAAGATTACCTAGCCGCTTACGGAATAGATGAAAAATTATACAACAAGGTTAATATTGGTTATCGCTACCGCACGGTGGCAACGTTCTTTATCCTCGACGAAGCAAAGAAGTATCTTGAATATCAAGGACACAATCTTAATAATCCAAGGACATATACCGTTGGAGCTGGATACGCCAATAAAGGCGAGTACCATCACTTCTGGGAATTACTGTTTGGTATTGGAGAAAGTCTCAATAAAGAGGGGGAAATTAAATAATGGGAATTGATTTTAGTCATTGCGAAGCACATTGGAGTTATTCCGGATTTATGAGTTTTAGAAGAAGGGTAGCTGCTGAAGCTGGGATTGATCTTGATTCTATGGCTGGATTCTCAAACACTAAAAGTTTTACCAGATGGGATGACATTAAGGATGATATTGAGCCATTACTTAACCACTCTGATTGTGATGGAGGATTAACCCCTTCTGATTGTGCCAAGGTTGTGCCTAGGCTGAGAGAACTAGTGTCTGGTTGGGACGATGATGATTACGACAAGATAAACGCCCTGTGTCTTGCCTGGGGGATGGAAGAAGCATTATCCAAGGACGTAAATTTCGAATTTTGCTAAAAATAAAGAGGGGGAGATTTAATAATGAGTAATGAAATCGCTGTGAAAAAACCAACGGTAGCCCAATTCCTAGGATCGGTGAACGTCAAGAAGTACATCGAGGGTGTCCTGAAGGAGCGTGCTCCACAATTTGTAACCTCGCTAGTGTCCATGGCTAATATTACCCCTTCATTGAAGAATTGCGTACCAGAGACCCTTATGTACTGCGGATTAAAGGCGGCTAGCCTTAATCTTCCGTTGGATAATAATCTCGGATTTGCTTATGCGATTCCTTTCAAAAGGAAGGTAAAGAACGACAAAAACGTAGTTACTGGAGAGGTTACTGAAGCTCAGTTTATGTTAGGATATCGCGCATTTGTCCAATTAGGGCAGCGAACCGGACTATATAAAGTGATGAATGTAATTGATATCCACAAGGGAGAACTTATTAGTTGGGACCCATTTACAGAAGTGTTGGAGCTCGAACTTAATAAAGATTTAGTGTATAGAGCTAAGCTTGACGTTATTGGCTACGCAGGAGTATTCGAACTCATGAACGGATTCAAAAAGGTTAGTTATTGGCCAAAGGAAAGGGTTACTGCTCATGCCCAAAGATTCTCAAAGACATTCAACAACGGCCCCTGGCAATCAGATTTTAATGCCATGGCGAGAAAGACTGTCTTGAAGGATATGCTGAACCACTGGGGACCGATGTCTACGGAAATAGCGCAGGCGGTGAAGTTTGATCAGTCAGTCATTCGTAAGGATGACGATGGGGAAGAATACCCTGATTACGTGGACATTGCTGGTGAGGAATTGAAGGAGTTACCAGAGAACAGTATTGATGCAGAATTCAAGGCAGAGCAAGAGCGGAAGGCAAGCCTGGAACTAGACGCGAAGATTGCCGCCATGGAGGATGCCGATGCTAAGGTGGCGGGTAAGGAGGGGAAATAGATGGGAAGAGCTGAGGAATTAAACGGAAGAAAATTTGAAAGATGGACAGTTATCCCCTCTATTATCTTAAAAGACGGTTACGTTTTATGCCGATGCGATTGTGGGACAGTCAAATCTATTTTTTACCCAACACTTATAAACGGGAGAAGCAAGAGTTGCGGTTGTTACAGAAAAGAAGTTGTCAGTAAGCACGGAATGAGCGAAACAAGATTTTATAATATTTGGAAAAATATTATCAGGAGAATTGAAAGCCCATATGCAACCGGATATTCAGGTTATGGAGGACGCGGAATTCTATTATCTGAAGAATGGCACGACTTCAATCTTTTCAAAAGAGATATGTATGAGAGCTACATAAAACATGTAAATCTCTACAACGAAAAAGATACCACTATTGAGCGTGATAACAATAATGGAGATTATTGCAAGGAAAATTGTAGATGGGCAACAATGGGGGAACAACGCCTTAATACAAGATGCACAAAGCGTTATTTGGTCAACGGAGAATACCTTACCCCTGTAGAAATATCACGGAAATACAACTTAGATTACGGAACTGTTGTTTATAGACTAAGGGCCCACTGGCCTATTGAAGAAGTAATATCTAGGCCGAGCGGGGTAGGAAGGAGAAAGAAAGTTGCTTCTTAATCACGAAAACTATTTTTCAAATGAGGCCAATTTTGAATTCATGAGCAGGAGTCAATATAAGGGATTTTTAGAGTGTGAAGCTAAAGAAATTGCGAAGTTGTCTGGTGAATGGGTAGA
Organism: Desulfosporosinus sp.; assembly: GCA_035648155.1. Lineage (GTDB taxonomy): Bacteria > Bacillota > Desulfitobacteriia > Desulfitobacteriales > Desulfitobacteriaceae > Desulfosporosinus. The sequence continues at coordinate 13,841 of DASRMA010000131.1, read as the reverse complement.
AGAAGTTAGCATTGCCCTAATGGTCGGGAGCTATGTACATTCTTGGAGCCAAGGAACACAACGAGAGTTTATAGCCAATTGCCCTCAAATGTTTAAGAAAGATGGATCATTAAAAGCTGAATATATTGGGGCTGACAACATGATTGATTGCCTACAAAATGATGATTTTGCCATGTATTGTCTTGAGGGAGACAAGGAAGTCATTATTACTTTTGAAATGTTCGGGGCACCATGGAAAGTCATGTTAGACGTACAGAACAATGAGCGCAGAAGGATAGTCGATCTGAAAACAACCAGGAGCATTACAGAGAAGGTATGGGACGAGGAAACTAGAAAGAAAGTTTCCTTTGTCGAGGCGTATTCTTACCCGCTTCAAATGGCTATTTATAGCGAGGGTGAACGCATATCAGAAGGCCGAGAACCAGGTGACTACTCAGAGTTTCTCATCGTTGCCGTCTCGAAGGAAAAGCAGCCAGACAAGGCAATCATTAACATGACGGATCACACCAGGCTAGAGGTTGAACTGGCCCAGGTTGAAGTCAATATGCCAAGGATTCTAGCAGTTAAGGCGGGAATTAAGGAGCCGGTTAGGTGTGAGGTATGCGATTACTGTCGCAGCACAAAACGGTTGACCGGGGCAATACATTATTCTGAATTGTAACCAAACATAGCCCGGTTAATCCCGGGCTATTCTCACAGAATTGCCGAAGCTGGGGAAGGCATGGAGGGTTGAAGGTATGGCTCTAATTGTGGCCTACGGAGCAGGAACAAACTCAACGGCAATGCTTATCAAAATGTGGAAGCGCGGGACTATACCAGACCTAATCATCTTTGCAGATACAGGGGGGGAGAGGCCAGAAACATACTGGTACATTATCATGTTTTCTCTTTGGCTAGTTGCTCATGGAATGCCGCCGATCACAGTAGTCAAGGTTACCTCTCGGACGCTGGAAGAAGATTGTTTAATTAGAAAGGCACTCCCAGCTCTGGCGTATGGATTTAAAACGTGTTCCTTACGATTCAAGGCAGAACCTCAAGATAAATACATTAACCATTTCCCCTTGGCTATTGAGGCATGGGAGAAGGGCGAAAAGGTTATTAAGGCTATTGGCTATGATTACGGAGAAGAACGCCGTATGAGAAATAGCCAAGATAAGAAGTACCAGAATTGGTTCCCCCTGATCGAGTGGGAAATAGACAGGGATGCTTGTATAAAAACCATAGCAGACGCAGGACTTCCACAGCCGGGTAAGAGCAGTTGTTTCTTCTGCCCATCAATGAAGAAAACAGAGATATTCGAGTTAAGACAATCACACCCTGACTTACTAAAAAGGGCGTTAGTAATGGAAAGTAATGCAGAGCTGACAGTGATACCAGGGTTAGGAAGAAGTTACTCATGGAATGGCTTGATCCATGACGATGAGAATCAAATCAAGATGTTCGTCGACGTAGTGGACCAAGAATGCAATTGTTATGACGGATAAGGGACACTTTTTCGATAAAGGGGAGATGGTCAGGTGGCATGGATAGAAAGTAATCAAGAGGTAGGCAGGCATCCTAAAACCAAGAAGCTTGCTAGATTGTTAGATATTTCCGTAGTTACTGCAGTCGGCCATCTTCATTATTTTTGGTGGTGGGCTCTAGATTTTGCCCAAGATGGAGTGCTTACTAAATTCGATGACTGCGATATTGCCGAAGCTTGCATGTGGGAAGGCGATGTTAAAATATTCGTTGATTCTCTCATTGAAGCTGGATTTATTGACAAGAACGAATCTGTTTTTTGCATTCACGATTGGTATGAATATGCAGGAAGACTCATCGAAAGAAGACAATCTGACGCCGATAGAAAGCGCGGAGAGCGTGATAAGCGAAAGAAAGCTTCTAATAAGGCGTTAAAGAAAAGGACGTCCGACGGATGTCCAGCGGACGTCCAAGGTAAATCCACGGATGTCCTGCGTAACCGTACCCTACCGTACCCTACCGTACCTAACCTAATTACTAACAACAACAACAACGCGCGCGAGAGTGAAAATGTCACTGAAATGATTGAAACGGAACCGGAAGAACTAGCCGTTGATATGGATATCCCGCCTGACAATGTTATGGCAATCGGTACCCAAGCAATAAACTGGGCCGAGAAGAATTGGGGGCGAATGATCCCCAAGGGCGAGGCTGATTCCATTATCGCCTGGTGTGATGAATTTTTAGCAAAGGGATGTAAGGAACCGGACGCTGTGATCATCGAAGGTCTTAGGGTTTGCCTTGAGGTAGACGTTAGGAAATTGAACTATCTTAATGCCGTACTCACTGATTGGAGAGAGGCTGGTGTTCTATCCGTTGATCATGTTAAAACCCGAGAGGCTGAACGAAAAAACCAAAAAGAACATAAGCGGAATAAGGACCCGGGAGATAAGGCGGTAGGCAAAACAGATCCGAGTAAGTTCAATAAATTTTATCTGTGAGGAGGAATAAGCCTAATGCATAGACCAATTTATACCCCAAAAGGCAGGGCTGGGGAATATGCGGATTTTGCCTTAAATATCTATAATTCCTGTAATCATAATTGCTGGTATTGTTACGCAAAGAAGAATTTTCAGCGCTGGCATCCTAACGAAACATTCGGCGAAGATGTTAAGCCGCGCGAAGGAATTGTTGAAGCAACTAAGCTCCAATTATCAAAGGGGAAGTACAGAGACAAGAAGATTATGCTCTGCTTTATGTGCGACCCATATCCGCACACGATTGATACAACTGCGACACGCGAAGTTATTCAGGCCATCAAAGAAGCAGGCGCTCACGTCCAAATATTGACCAAAGGCGGGGATCTGGCAAGAAGAGACTTTGACTTGTTAGACGATGGGGATAGTTTTGGGATCACGTTATCCTGTCTATACGGATCAAATAGGGCAGAACCAAACGCAGCTGAGCCGTTAGAAAGGCTTAATTCACTAATTGATGCTTCAAGAAAAGGAATAAATACATGGGTTAGTTTTGAGCCAGTCATTGAACCTATAGGAGTATTAGAGCTTATTTACAATCTGCCAGTAATGGTCAGTAAGGACACTTTGCTTAAGATTGGAAAACTTAATCATTACAAAACTGATATAGACTGGCGTAAGTTCGGCCTTGAAGCAGAACGGATCTGCAAAGAAAACGGATGGAACTATTATATCAAAGAGGATTTAAGGGCTGAGATGGAGGGATAAGCCATGTCCAGGAAAACAGGCACACCCAACATACATCTACCGTTTGAAGGATTAACACCAATCCAAACGAGCAAAGCAAAAGACTTCCTAGCGTCAATCTTGCTAGGCTCAGTGATGGCAAAACACGCGGGGGTAAGATTGGATGCCGGGAAGTGTATAAACGCCTATAGGGGAAATAGGCGGGATGGAACGAGATAAGGGAGGGGGCAGCCAAATGAATAAACTCTATTTCTTCTCAGATGATGAAGAACGCGGAGTATTCGTCGGAGCTGATACATGGAGAAAAGCCAGAAACTTCGCATTTGGACATGAAAATATGGACGGGATCGAATTTATAGACATACGAGGGCATCTATGCAGGGAGAGTGGAAAACCAGTATATACCACGGTTGCGGGGGAACATGATGCAGATGATCTAATGGCAGCGGGATACACGAACTTTTGGTGGATGGGTGATTGTGCCATATGCGGATCATGGAGTGAGAGACTAACCCCAATCAATGGCAAGTTAATTTGTTCAGACTGTGAAGATCCAGAGGAGGTAGCGACCAAATGATTGAATCAGCGCAGGCACAACTTCGACGGCGATATCCGACAATGGAAAAATTCAAACTAGCCATAACATTATCAGGCGGCCAATCGAGACTTGCAAAGAATATAGGGCTATGTAGACAACAGATGACAAATCATATGCGCTGGCTGAAAAATGTCACAAAGGATATGCCGCCAACGAAGACGACTAATGTGATCTGCGAGTTGAGGAACGGTGAGCTGGATGCACGGATCAAGGAGTTGTTCGGATGCAGAGATGAAGCGGTTAAAGTTTACCGGATGACGGATGGTTATGTGCCCGGGCAGATCGGCACAGATGGATTGGAGTATGTCAGGACAGAGGCGAGTCGGACAATGTTGTCGGTGTGGCATAGGGATGAAAAGAGTAAGAAAGAGGTATTGGCGAGATGAAATATCTCATCGCATGGATCGTGATTACTGGAATTTTCCTAGTCTTTAATTACGGAGTGCATATGAGTGATAATGATGGGGAGGATTGAAATGGATGAAGGTATTTGAGCTTATTAACCAACTGAAGGGAACAACAGCAACGCTTGAGCAGATAAAAGAATGGTCGTACATGAACAGAATTTCTCCTTGTGTTTTAAAAGATGGACTTGAGCTTGATTGCGAGTATCCAGAATCATTAGTGAAAGCGTGTGAAAAAGTATGCTCACAAGTTGGTTTAAGTTGTTATCCTGATTGCTGGAACACGTTTTTTGAGATGGAGATAACCGATGAACATTTGGGGCAAGAATGAAACACGCCGAATCCGACAACCAAATCGCCCTATTCCAGTGGACAAAACTAGCTCAAGCCAAATACCCTGAACTCGTTCTCCTCCATGCAATTGGCAATGGAAACGCCAGAACAAACGTAATACAGGGAGCCAGAATGAAGCGTGAGGGGGTTTTGGCGGGGGTGAGCGACATAATGTTACCTGTCTCAAGGAACGGGTATCACGGGCTATATATTGAACTTAAGGTAAAAGGCAATACGACTTCGGCTAGTCAGAAGTGGTGGATCGAGCAAACGACAAAGCAAGGGTATTTAGCAAAGGTTTGTTATGGATGGATTGAGGCTAAGGAAGTTTTGGAGGGGTATTTGGGAAATGGAGGAAGTTGAATGATAATTAAAGAGTGCGCAACGTGCTCGCTTTACGGTAAACCGCCGGATAAATATTGCAATGATTGCGGTAATTATACTAAGTGGATACCGAGGCATCCCAAGCAACTGATAAAGGACAGCGGGGAAAGAACAAATTTCAGCTCAGGATCAGTACGAGATATGCACCAAGGAAAGGGGAGATATGATCTCCTGCCATGGGAAGCGATCCATGAACTAGCCCTACATTGTGAAGAAGGGGCCATGAAATACGGTGAGAGAAATTGTGAAAAAGGAATACCGATTCACAGCCTTATCGACAGTGCGATGCGACATATATCTTGTTATAGCAGGGGCATGAAGGACGAACCGCATCTGAGAGCCGCAATGTGGAATATAGCCTTTGCTATTTGGACTGAGATTAAACATCCAGAAATGCAGGATATACCGGAAAGGTTAACCAAGTGAGCGAGTGGCTAAAAGGATCTTGAAGGAATTGTGGGAGAAGTATTTATCCTTGGCGGATGCGGACAATGGAGGGGGAAACTGAATGAAGTGGCTAAAGGACGCCTGCTTAGTGCTGAGTATAGTAGCAGGGATGATGAGCATTGTTTTGCTAGTTACACATAATGTGCCGGATGCTATTTACTGCTTACTTTGGGCCGTGTGGATGGCCGTGTTAAGGGGGATAAGGGAATGAAGGTATATTACACATTTCAGGCAGTGATAATTGTAATCTTGATAGTGACAAGCAATATTTCGTTTTGGATAAATAACATGGCCGATGCTATTTACTTCCTACTTGCAGCTAATTTCCTACTTTTAGCGCTATGGATTGAAAATAGGCTAGGAGGGCTTAAGTAAATGAAATGCCCTAAAGAGATCCGAGTATGCCCCAACGGATGGATTGATTGTCATTTGTGCAAATACGACGTGTTATGCAAGGCAGGCCTATATGAGCCAGATATATCTGACCTCGGAATCGTCGTCCTAGCGGCCAAGATCGCGGAGGAAGTCGTGCAAGCTGAGGCCGTGGAGAGCGCCTATAGAATCAAAGGAACTTGGGCAGAGCATTTTAGTAAGATGGATGAGGATGAGAGATGGGCTGATTATCGTAAGTATCATGTGGCAGACTTGGCATATAAGGAGCCAGTGAAGTGTATGAGCGGGCCTACAACGCCAGGCGGGTCTAGTATGAAAGTTAAGAAGAATAATAAGGGTAATATTCCTACGGTTTATATTTGGGGATCTACGGATTAATTCGTTGACTTTGCTTTACACGCCATGATATAATTCCTATTAGGGTATGCCTCAGGGGATATCTCGCACATATTGAACATTTATAAGACGCCCTGAAATATAGGGGCGTCTATTTCTATGCTCAAATATAGGATGTGGTGGCGGAATAGGTAGACGCTCATAAGTATGGCGGGGGTGAGACCTCGTTAGCGAGACTAATGGTAAGGCTGTTCCATACACTGAAGGCTTTACATGTAAGGCGCAAATCCTTACCCACATCATTATCTCATCTACCATGTGTAGAAGGAGAAACCGGCCCTCCGATCGGGGGCCGGCTTTATTATGTCTAATCAGACGTTCCGACAGGAGCGTCTTTTCTTATGCCAAAATACAGGAGGGGATTGTAGTGGATCCAAAGTGCTGGCACTATAACGCTATAGATCCAAAGGAAAAGGAGAACTGTCCTAACTGTCACCATTGGGGATGGACGCGATGTAGCGATGAGGTATTGTTGATGAATAGAATAAATGAGACCGAACAACTTATGTCACATGATGGGTATAGACGCGGGCCTGGCGGGATCAGGCAGACGAGACGAGGGTGAATGAGGTAACACAAGCCTTTGCCACTAAGTTCTATGAGTCTAAGGAATGGCGTAGGTTACGCAAGGCAGTGTTGAGGGACGATAAGTATGAATGTTTGCATTGCAAGGCTAAGGGATACTACACAAGGGCGAACACCTGTCACCACGTTAACTATCTTAAGTTACATCCAGAGTTAGCGCTTGAGAAGTATTACAAGGATGATGATGGAGTTACAAAGAGGAACCTAGTCTCAATTTGTAAGAATTGTCACGAATTGATCCACCAATGGGTGCGGAAAGAGAAGGTTGAACCATTGACTATTGAGAGGTGGTAGACGATATGGAAAGAACATATATGACCAACGATGCAATCGAAGCATTACATAACTTAGCAACGATGAGAGACGGAGAAAAACTCAAGGAAGAAAGCGACCGTATATATAAGACACTCAAAGCTGACTTGCAGGACGTAATGGACGGCAGGGATGATGTACGGATTATGCGTGTCGTTGACAGAAAGATAGGCAAGACATATTCGCTTATTAAATTAGCATGTGAATACAATCTTCCTATTGTTCCACACAAGAACTTAGAGAGAATGTACAGGGATATGGCACGTGAAGAGTTTGGAAAGGAAATAAATGTCCTGCCAATATGTAAGGGTGGATATGCTAAAGAGAAGACTTTGCGCGGATATACCAAAGGGAAAAGCCATATCGTCTTAAAGGATGAAGGGGTATCTGTTCAAGATATATTGGATTACTTCTATCCATTTGAAGTTAGAATCGTCGGAGTTAGTAGCTTGTTTGAGAGGTGGTAAGTCATGGAAGACATGATAAAGATGCGTGATGTATTTAGACAAACAGCAGACATAATAGATGAGTTCATTGCATTAAAGGCAAGGGAAGATGTAGGAGAAGATGTCACGAAAGAAACTGAATCTATCTTAGGACGATTTATGTTAAAGACGATGGAACTCAAAGAATTGCAAAAGTAAATAATATTGGTTATATGATGCCCCCATCCAATAAATACCAATATTAATGAGCGGCGGCGTCTCTCAGCTGGGTTCCGTACTTTCGATAAATTACCAAAATATCACATAAGGGGGTGTAGACCATGACGCAAGAATCGGATATTAAAAAGGATCTAGTAAATCAACTTGAAAAAAACGGGGTCCACGGTAATCATTACTTGGATATGGTAAACGACTATATGTGTCTTTGGGCCATCAAAAATAAGCTAATCGAGGACATAAACGAGCGCGGCGTGTCCGTAATGTATCAAAATGGGGCAAGTCAATCAGGGTATAAAAAGAATGACTCTATTTCAGAACTCAACAAGACGAACGGGCAGATGCTAAAGATTCTAAATGAGCTTGGATTAAGAGCGACAAGCACACCGGCAGATGATAAAGATGATGGCGAAATGTAAATACCATCCACACATTGACTCATACATGGATGATGTCCGTAACCAGGTAATACCATCATCCGAAGAAATCAAACAGGCCATGGATTACATTGAAACGAAACTAAACGATCCAAACGTATTTATTGATAGTGCTGCAATTGAAAAAGGCGTGGAGCTCATGGAAAGGTATTTTGAATTCAAAATACTTGACTGGGAGCTCTTTATTTTTGCCTTGATCCATTGCTTTTATAAATCGAACGACACGGTTGTCTTCGACGAATTCCTAATTGTAATGGGCAGAGGAAACGGAAAGAATGGTTTCATATCCCCGGTGGCGTGGTATCTAACGACTCACTACCACGGCGTTAAGGCGTACAACGTTGACATAATAGCCAATAGCGAAGACCAAGCTGGAACATCATTTGGGGATGTTTACGAAATGCTTGATCGAACCTGGGAGAAGTCGAAGAAGTTCTTTTATAAATCAAAGGAAAAGATAGTCAATCTTAAGACAAATTCCTATATCAAGTTCAACACGTCGAACGCCAGGACAAAAGACGGTAAGAGAACAGCTTGTTTGATTTTCGATGAGATCCATGAATATGAAAATTACAAGATGATTAGTGTATTCACTTCCGGTTTCGGTAAGAAAAAGCACTCAAGGACGTTCTATATCACGACTCAAGGACACATAAGACAGGGAGTAATTGATGATAAGCTAGCACTCTCTAAGGATGTTCTAAACGGAACGATAACCGAGTTGGGGCTATTACCCCTAATCTACAAGATAGACGAAGAGAAGGAAGCCCTAGAACCCGACATGTGGCATAAAGCAAACCCTTCTCTTAGGTTTTTCGCTGAACTCCAAAAGGAAATGAATAAAGAATTTGTCCAATTGAAGTACGAACCGCATATTGAGCAGGAGTTTTATACAAAGCGAATGAACTGGCCCAAGGGAAACAAGGATTTAATAGTTACCGAGTGGGAAAACATTGAGTCAACTAATAAAGAACTTCCTGACATGGAAGGCTGGGATTGCACAGTAGGATTGGATTATGCGTCGATCAACGACCTAGCGAGTGTGAACTTTCACTTTAAAAGGGATGGTAAATGTTACGATATATCCCATGATTGGTTGTGTTTACAATCAGACGATCTAAGGCGGTTACAGATACCTTGGCAGCTTTGGGCAGATGAGGGACATTTTACGCTTGTTGACGATAAAGAGATTAATCCTGATTTATTGACCGATTATATTCAAGAGATGGGATCTAAATACAATATTATTGGATTGGCGTTAGATAATTACAGGTACTCATTAGTATCGGCATCACTCAGAAGGATAGGGTTCGACGCAAAGGAAAATAAAAACGTCTATCTCGTTAGACCATCCGACATTATGAAAATTGTTCCTGTGATCGGGAGTTACTTCACGAATCAACTTTTTGTTTGGGGGAATAATCCTCCGCTCAGGTGGGCTTGTAATAATACAAAATTGATTAGAGCGGGAAAAAGAGAGGGTACTGATACAGGTAATTTCTACTATGGAAAAATAGAAAGCAAGTCAAGAAAAACAGATCCATTTTTAGCATTAGTCGCGAGCGTTGTCATTGAGGAACGCATGGGCGATGGCGAAGAAGTAATTGCCGATCTTCCGGTTTATTCGTATTAGAGAGGGGGTGAACGAAATAGGATTACTGACGTACATTAGAGACTTTTTTACTGGTGGAATCGTAACATCGGCAGAAGTAACAGACGAAGAATTCTATGCCCTAGTTGCTGAGATCAACATCCGAGAGCTTGCGTTCTGGTCCTGTATCAATATGATAGCCAACAGCGTCAGCAAGTGCGAACTTAAAACCTTCGTCGGAGGTAAGGAAATCAAGGGTCCAGAGTATTACAAATGGAATGTCTCGCCAAACAAGAACCAAAATTCTTCAGCATTCATGCACAAACTCATATCTCAACTTTACCGATTCAACGAGTGCTTAGTGATCGAAGAGAACGGTCAATTGCTTGTGGCCGATAGTTTCCAGCAAACAGAATACGCCTTAGTCGATAACATTTTTGAGGGTGTGACCGTTGGCAATTACACTTTCGCCACAAAGTACAGAATGTCAGACGTAATGTACTTTAAACTTGGCGAGAAGGATATGCGAAAAGTAACCAATGCTATTTATGAAAGCTATGGAAAACTAATCACATACGGCATGACGGCCTATCAGAAGTCTCGCGGGAGTCGCGGGATATTGAACTACAAAACACTCGCACAAGGCAACGAAGCGGCAAAAGCAGCCTTTGACGATTTAATGAATAATCGGTTCAAAAAGTTCTTTACTGCAGAAAACGCAGTATTACCACTTCCGGACGGTTACACCTATACCGATACCGGGAGCAAGACGTACAGCAACGAAGGAACCCGCGATATTCGTTCAATGATGGATGACATTAGCGACTTCACGGCGAAGAGCGTTGGCATTCCTCCTGCCTTGGCTAAGGGGGACATTGCGGGAATTGGGGACGCGCTAATTAGTTACCTGACATTCTGCGTCGATCCTTTGGTTGATAACATCGCTGAGGAGATCAACAGAAAGAGGTATGGGTTTAAAGAGTTCTCTAAGGGGAATTATCTCAAGATCGACACCAAGTCAATTCTGCACGTTGACCTCCTGAGTGTTTCCGTTGCCATTGACAAATTAATTGCTAGTGGAGCTTTCTGCATAAACGATATTAGAAAACTTGTAGGAGAAGAGATCATTGACGAGCCATGGGCATGGCAACATTTCCTGACAAAGAATTACAGTTCTATTGATGATGTTTTGAACGCTTTGAATTCGGGGGTAACGCCATGATTGATGTAAAGTTTAGAGGTAGGAGAATGATTGTTTCCTGTCTAAATTGCGGGCATGAACAAATAGGGTACTCTAAAATCGATGGCGACAGGTGCGACAAATGCGGTGGCGGACCGCTGAAAAGGGAAAGATGGTTTGGCGAAGAGTTGAAGTTTGGCACAATGCTCTGCTCTGATTGCGACAAACTGAATATTGCCATGCGATTAGTAAGGGGTCTTAGTTGGGGAGATGCAAGACCAAACTTCGATAGCATCATGACGTTCGATAAGGAAACAGAGGCAGTCCTTGTTGACGAAGTGGGACTTTTGAAGTTGATACAGTTAGTAACCCCTCGCCAGAAAGACCGCAAAATTAAACTTGTATAGATCCTTTATTAAAATTGAAAAAGCTATCAATTTGGCGCTTCATTTATGGAGTGTTTTTCTAATGTTGAAAGGGGCTAAAATTATGAAGAAATATTATTCATTAGTAAAGCAAAATAACGAGGCAGATGTCTATATCTATGGCGATATTACTTCGTATGAATACCTTGAAAGCGACGTGTCCAGCTACAGCCTATCGAAAGAACTGAGAGATTTAGACGTTGAGACAATTAATGTCTATATCAATTCTTACGGCGGTGAAGTTGCTGAGGGGTTAGCAATCCATAACTCGCTTGTAAGGCATAAGGCGAAAGTCATTACCCATGATGATGGCTTTGCCGCTTCAATTGCGGCCGTTATTTTTATGGCGGGTGATGAAAGGATTATGTCTAACGCTTCATTGCTGTTTATCCATAACGCATGGACAATGGCGGCGGGTAATGCCAATCAGTTCAGAAAAGAGGCAGACGATCTAGAAACGATAACCGCTGCTTCGATTGCAATATTTATGGAGCATGTCAACGTCACGGAGGAATCGCTAAGGGCTATGCTTGATGCCGAAAAATGGTTACTTCCGAAAGATGCGCTCGAAATGGGATTTGCAACGTCAATCGTTGGGGAGGCGTCAAATAAAAACGCAAGCCAAAGCGTGAAGAAAACGTTATTCGAGATGCTAGTCGCGCAACAAGCGATTGCAAAACCAATTACTGAGCCTACCCCCGATCCTGAGCCAACACCGGAACCTATTCCAGAACCAACACCCGAACCAGCACCCCAAGAGAACAAAACATTAAAATTTATTAATGCGCTAATGCGCTAAAAAAGGGAGAGAAACACATGAAAAACGCTGACACTTTACAGGCCGAAAAAACCGCAATCATGCAAAAACTGAACCAAGCGATCAAGGACGGCAGTGAAGAGGGATTTGCACAAGCCTTCACAGAGTTTTCGGAAAACATTCAAGAGTCCGTGATGGCCGAAGCGCACTTGATGGCTCAAACAGCAGATTCCACAGTCCTCGCGTCCAGGGGCGTACGCCAACTCACTTCCGAGGAAAATAAATACTACCAGGGCGTTATCGAGGCAATGCGCTCCAACAGCCCAAGGCAGGCACTCGCTGACCTCACCGTTGTACTCCCGATCACCACGATTGACGCGGTGTTCGATGAACTTGTCGCCACTCACCCACTTTTGGACGTGATCAATTTCCAAAACACCTCCGGACTGATCGAATTTATTGTTAACACGAACACCAAACAGCTCGCTACTTGGGGAGTTTTAACCGCTGCAATCGTAGCAGAGCTCACCAGCGGATTCAAAAAGATTCCTTTGACCCTGATGAAACTATCTGCGTTCCTGCCAGTTGCAAAATCAATGTTGGATTTAGGTCCCGCTTGGTTAGACAGATATGTTAGAACCATTTTAGCCGAAGCGATGGCCTTTGGCCTTGAAGCGGCCATCATTAACGGTACTGGACTGAATATGCCAATCGGCATGAACCGTCAAGTCCAAGAAGGCGTTGTCGTTACTGGTGGGGTGTATCCTTTAAAAGATACAGTACCAGTTGTGTCGCTGGATCCTATTTCCTACGGCGCTTTAATCGGCGGGATGGCTGTGGATTCAAAGGGCAATCCACGGGTAGTAAACGGAGTTGTTTTGATCGTTAATCCTGCGGATTATCTGACAAAGGTAATGCCAGCGACGACTATAAGGAGTGCCGACGGCACGTATGTTAACAATGTGTTCCCATTTCCAACTAGGGTTATCCAGTCAACCGAGGTTCCAGCTGGCAAAGCTATATTTGGACTGGCCAATCGTTACTTTATGGGCGTCGGTACTGCCAAAAGTGGCAAGATTGAGTTTTCAGATGAGTATAAATTTCTAGAAGATGAAAGGGTTTATCTCATTAAATTGTATGGTTATGGTATGCCGCTCGATAATACAGCGTTCGTTTATGCCGACATTTCAGGGCTGAAACCTGCGATCAGAGAAGTATTCGTTACTAATACATCTGATTCGCCAATTCCAATTCTAGAACTAGCTGATGCAAGGTTAGCGAGCTTGGTATTTGGGGCACTGAGCCTTACACCAGTCTTTAACAAGTCCACATTCAGCTATACCTTAGCAACGGTTAACGCAACTAATACAATTACGGCGGTTGCAATGGACGGAGAGGCAGTAATTGCAATTACGTTGAACGCCGTAACTCATGCTAACGGCGCAGCGGCAACATGGTTAACAGGAGCGAACACTGTCGAAGTAACCGTTACAAGCGGAATTGAGACAGAAACCTATACCGTTGAGGTTACTAAGTCCTAAGCCCTAAAAGATAATAACTAGGAGCGGTTAATAAGATGCCGCTTCTGGTTGTTTTTTGTGGAGAAATCAAGAAACCTAAAAAGTAGGTGGTTAAATGTTACCGGGTGAATTATTAGAACCGGTAAGAAATTACTTAGATATTTCATGGACCGACCCGGCCGGCGATCAAAAACTGACCGGGATCATAGCGCGGGCAATGTCTTATCTAGAT
>DASRMA010000130.1:0-41500 GCA_035648155.1 Desulfosporosinus sp. | reverse complement strand
GATGTACTAAGAGCATTGCTAAGATTCAGCTCATTATTTGCTCATGGTGTCTCTTCAATATAAGAAATTTAGTCCACTAAATAGAGTGTGCTTCTGAAAACATTCCTATTTACACTCACTATGTATTTCAAGACAAGTATAGCTTTTGGCAAATCAAAGGGGCTGTCTCAAAATAGAAATTAAATTTCTATTTTGAGTCAGTTCCTTTTTTCTATAAAGACAGCAAAAAGACGAGTCCGAAGACCCGCCTTTTTGGTATAATAAGTTATGCGACAAAACAAACAAACTATACCCAAAAATTATATCGGAAATAGTGGAGCTTATCAACTAGTACTCCCACTAAACATGGAAGTTTTAATACCAGAAGATGACTCAGTGAGACTGCTAAGCCATATCACGGAGGAATTAGATTACACAAATCTAATGATGGCGTATTCTTCCAAGGGAAGAAATCCAGTGGTCAAACCTAAGACATTATTTCGAGTATTAGTCTATGCTTACATGAACAATGTTTACACAAGCCGAAAAATCGAGGAAGCTTGCAAGAGAGACATTAATTTCATGTGGTTGCTCCAAGGTCAGAAGGCACCCGACCATAATACCATCGCTCGTTTCCGAAATCTCCGGCTTTCAGGAATTGTGGAAGGCCTCTTTAGCCAATTGGTCGTTAAACTTAGTGAGCTGGGCGAGATCGAGTATGAAAACATCTTCATAGACGGTACAAAGATCGAGGCCTATGCCAATAAATATACCTTCGTATGGAAGAAAACCACCCTCAAAAATGAACTGAGAATGCAGGAAAAAGCCAAACTTTATCTTGCCAAACTTAATATAGAATTCAAGGCCAGTCTTCCATTAAGTGAATTGCCAATTACAGTAGATGCCCTACAAAAAGGCGTCGATTTTCTGAAAGAGAAGCAAAGTCGTGAACAAATAGAGTTTGTTTATGGAACGGGAAAACGCAAAACTGAGCTACAACGGGTAACAGAGACGATGCAAGAGTTCTTAGAAAGACAAATAAAATATGATCTCTACAACGAAACCTTCGCCGGTAGAAATAGTTTTTCAAAGACTGATACGGATGCCACCTTTATGCACATGAAGGAAGACCACATGAGGAATTCTCAGCTAAAGCCAGGGTACAATGTCCAGATTGGAGTGGAAGGTGAATATCTCGTTGGCATAGACATATCGAGTGAACGCTCTGATCAACTGACTCTTGTACCCTTTTTAGATAAGCTGGAGAAGAACTTACCTAGACGCTATCGTCATATAGTTGCCGATGCAGGCTATGAATCTGAAGAAAACTATGTTTATCTTCAGATTCAAAAACAAAAGGCCTTCATCAAGCCACAGACCTATGAAAAAATGAAGAAAAGAAGTTATAGTAAGATCATCGGCAAACGAGAGAACATGGGCTATAATGCTGAAAGTGACGAATATACTTGCGCTAATCATAAAAAACTATTGGTTGTTGGAAAGACGATAAGGACTTCCAAGAGTGGCTATAAAGCCGATGTGACCCTCTATGAATGTGAGAGTTGTGAAGGCTGTGAGCTCAAGACACAATGTACCAAAGCAGTAGGTAATAAAAAAATATCAACATCAAAACTCTTTTTGGAAAAACGAGCAGAATCATTACATAATATCACAACACCAGAAGGCATTTTACTAAGAATGAATCGATCAATCCAAGTTGAAGGGACCTTTGGAGTGTTGAAGGAAGATCATAGCTTCCGAAGATTTGTAATGCGTGGTAAAAAGAATGTAGCGACTGAATTTTTGCTATTGGGATTTGGTTTTAACATTAATAAATTGCATAATAAAATACAACATGATCGATGTGGGCGTTTGTTGCATGACATAGAGGTTGCTTAAATCTGCTTGTGTCCTCAATAGGGAAGTGTTTCGAGAGGTTCATGGAATCCTCTTTTTTGGTGTTCCTAAAAATAGATAAGCGTGTGAAATCAGCAATATTGCAAGTTGATTTTACACGCTTTTTCTTGACTGAATATAAAAAAAGCTGCCTCTTCAACAACGTCTTTAGACGTTATTTTGAGACAGCCCCTTTGATTTTAAAGGTTTGCAATTTCTATATCTTCTTTACGAGCCATTCTAAAGACGACCCACAGCCCTGTCTTAAAAGGAAAGTAATCCTGTTACCATGATTCCCGCATCACATGAAAGCATAATCCATGGTTATCAATCTTAGATTATTTAATGAATATTTGGAAATCAGCGGTAATTGAGGAGGAAATTGTTAGGGCGTGTCGAAGATTTATTGATATGGAGATTCAATTATTTATAGATGACTATTTTATATAGCAAGATGAGGTGAAAGGCTTTTGTATTTTGAGCTTAGGATCACAGTCCTTGTTAAACAAACGACGCATCATTTGCAAATTCAGGAGCATATCGGGAAGTGGATTAGTCGTGCCCAGCTAGGCGATCCCTATTTTAAACAAGCGCACTATGACGGAGCTTACAAACATTATGTTTTTAGCAGTTTATATCCCATAGAGAAGGACGGCGTCTATCAGAGCGGTCGTGCTTATATTCTAACAATTCGCAGTTCACGACAGGACACATTAAGTCGAATTAATGCCTGCATGCGAAGTTGCAGAGAAGACGACTATTTCCAATTTGTTTCCAGTGATCAACGAACCAAAAAACTTCCTCACATTACTGAGATGATCACCATTACCTCTGCTATTGTTACGATAGATCATAAACCCTGGGTTCATGAAAACAATATTGAGCTATTGGTGAAACAACTTCATGCCAACGCAGAGAAGAAATTCAAACATTTGTATCCCGATGAACAGATGGAGCCGTTTCAACCATTTATTCAAGGGATCCGAGTCGAGAATAGAAAACCCATAGCGACCTCATATAAAGGGCGCAAACTGTTGGGTAATAAATTCAGATTGTTTATTAACGAAGATGATTATTCTCAAAAACTAGCGAATATTGTTCTTGGCTCAGGGTTGGCAGAAAAAGGATCTTCACTTGGTTCAGGATTTTGTTTGGCCAAATGCATTGAATAGCACATAGCGTGAGGCGGTGAATTTTATGATCAAAGATTTAGTGGTAGGTTTTAGAAAGGCACAGCAACAGTTTCCTTCAATTATCCAAGACAATTATAAGTTGAAGGAGGGAATCTACATACGGTTGAATCCAGAGCAGACCTGGGAAGAACAGTCTGCTACAATCGAAGAGAACCATTTAATTATACGCGCTAAAGAGGATGCGCCTCAAAATGGCGAACTACTTGAATGGTTTAAGCGGAGGGACTATTACAGTTCGTTGATAGCTATGCAAAAACCAGTTGATAAGAAAAAACAGGTGCATAGTAATAATCCATATTCTCTTTTTGTTAAACAAGATGTCTTTTTTGAGGACAAGCAGGATGTAAAATTTACTATGATCGAAAATATTGATCGCTATTTGTTAGCGACTGACGTTGAGCAAGTGAGGCAAAAGTGGCTGGAACTGATACCAAGTATGAAAAGGAAAGGTGGTAAAGGTAAAGGGAAACTTACAAAGGACGTGGATCAGGTATTGGACGGCTTCCCTGCAGGATTAGACTCTTTCAGAGGATCTGACTATGCCGAGGCGCTAGCTTATTTGAATAATCCTATCCGCCTACGATTGATTGAAAGTATTTCGCAGTGGTATCGAGCCAATCTTGAGCAAATTACAAAATATATTACTGAACAGTCTTTCAAGAAATATATAAAGCTTTTCTTTGCTGTTGATGCTTCAGTTTCATCAAACTGTCCGACCTGTGAGCAATTGTATTCATTTGAGTATGAACTGTATACCATTCCTAAGATTTATAACCAAAATAATTATAATCAAATTGTGAATGAAGAACTTGTAGGGCTTCCAAGCTTGGATATGTCGATGAACGCAGAAAAGCCGTTTATGGAGCATAAAACGATGCGGATTGAAGCACCGGATCGTGTTTCGTTGAAGGAAGCTCTACTGACAAAGGAAGTCTCGGAATGGCTTGCCACTAGATCGAATAGCGAAATGGATAGGTTCTGTTGCGAGTCAGGTTTTATTCCACCAAAGGTTGGTTCTGAAGATTATCCTGAAGGTACTTTTCATGTCTACTGGAATGCAAAAGATAATGAAATTCAGGCTTTCGAGAACGTCCCTTTTCCACCGACGTTGTCCTTCGATATTGAATGGCAAAATTGTTTGCAATTGAAAGATCGTGATGGAAATTTAAAGAATTATAGACCGATTGATAATGTGGAGACTTTGCAGAAAGTGATTAGTGAAAGGCTTTTCTGTGGGCAAATGAAAGGCTCGTTTATACTAAATAAACCCAATGTAAAAGACAAGGAATTCACTGCTGCGATGGTTGCTTTGTATTTACAAAGCAGACAAGCATTTTATGATTGGTTCTATAAAGGTACGACCATCTCGATACGCTCAATATTTGCAAAAGTGACGCTTCGCATGCTTGAGGAACAGTTAATTCATGTTAAAAACTCGTGGTTGGAAGATCTTAAAGATGCTTTCAACTTGAGATTATCGATTGAAGTATTGATAGATGGAAAAGGAGGTAGAAACATGGCAGATCGTATTGTAATAACTGTGACTTCTCTGCGTAAAAAGTTGGCGGGAGAGGGTATTGTTGTTTGCTCAAATGATGATGAATTCTATTTTATGGCAGGGCAATTGGCTTATTATTTAATAAGTCGATCTGATGCCGATAAAAAAAATGGAGAAATGTTTGAACCATTTTTACGGGCTAAAAATGGACAACGTCTGAAGAAACGCTTAGAAGAGACTTATATGCTCTATAAACATGAAATATTATTAGTTTATCGAAAATTTAATCATGCGTTTTCTATGGTAATGGGGTATGTGCCAGAGCAAGAAAACGAAGGAAGTTCACGAGAACTTTTATTGGCCGGCCTTTTTGCAGATAATTTGCTATATGAAAAATCGGTAAAGGAAGTGGAATGAGATGACAAAAATGAATCAACGTGTCATTGGTTTAGTAGGCATAGTTAGTAGAATGGCGAATTGGAATGCCGATTTCACAGGACTACCTAAGACGACTAGCGATGGAAACATTTTCGGTAGTGATAAAGCGTTGAAGTACAGTATAAAGCGACTCTGGGTGGAACGAGGTGAAAATGTGTTATATATTCGTTCATATAAACTGGAAAAGAGCAAAAAGGGAGAAAGCAACGAAGGAGAGAAGTTGCAACCACGGTCTTTAGAGGAAAGGTATCAGTACTTATTCAACGAAGAAGTGTCTAAAAACTCTGCAAAAGTACTTGAGAGACTGTTTTCATGTATTGATGTCATGAATTTTGGCGCAACCTTCGCTGAGAAGGGACAAAGTATTGGGTTAACAGGAGCAGTTCAATTCGGGCAAGGATTTAATAAATACGCTGATACGAACGTCGAAGTACAGGATATACTTTCACCATTTCGCGATTCAAAGGAAAAAAGCGAAGACAAAAAAGCAGCATCCATTGGGAAGAAAACTACAGTTGATGAAGCACATTACATTTATCCTTTCACGGTAAACCCGAACCATTACAATAGCTACATCGGGTTACCCGGTTTGGGTGATTTCCAAGGTTATACTAACGAAGCGTATACTGCGTTTAAAGATGGCGCTTTAATCGGGGCAACGGCATTGAATACAAATAGTAAGGCCGGATGTGAGAACGCCTTTAGTTTATTTATTGTGTTTAAGGAAAATGCCCAAGCTTATTTGCCTAATCTGGACCCATACGTTCAAGTGTACAAGGAATCGGATAAGACGATTTACGATCTAACGGCGATAGCTCCGATTGTGGCGGGGATTCAGGATCAGATTGAGAAGATCGAGCTGTATGTGAATCATTATGCGGCTGAGGTACGCATTGAAGTTGATAGACTGCAGCGGTATAACATTATTACCCGAGCGGAACTTTAAGTTCAGTATAAAGGGGGAACGCCATGCGTGCGCTTCGATTCGAGCTAAAAGGTGAGACGGCCTTTTTCAAGAAGCCAGACGTCAATGTTTATGCCTACTTTACCTACAGTCATATCCATAAAATAGCATTGTTTGGGATACTGGGTTCAATCCTTGGATTAGGCGGTTATATGCAACAATACGACGAAAACTATCCGTTGGCTGCGAATCGCAAGAAGGCTGAAAAACAGCGAGTGTTTCCGGAGTTCTATGAAGTGTTTCAACATACACGAGTCAGTATCGTACCCCATGGTGATCGTGGGTATTTCACCAAGAAGATCCAAATATTTAATAATTCAGTCGGTTATGCCAACCGAGATGCAACTAAAAAAGGCGGGGCAACTTTAAATGTTCGTGAACAGTGGTTAGAGAAACCAAACTGGACGATTTATATAGCGGATGATGAAGGGTTGAAGCAGCCGATCTTTGATAAACTAGCTGACTATTTACTTAATCATCGAAGTGTCTATATGCCTTATTTAGGCAAAAATGATCATCCAGCAGCCATCTCTTCCCCTGAACTTGTCGAAGTTACTGAGGCAGATCAACCAAGTTTCATCGACTCTCTGCATCGAACGGATCACATTAGCTATGATGCGGAAGGAGATATAAAACCAGGTCAAGATCAAAGTTTCTTTAAGGAATTTATGCCTGTTGGCCTTAATGAAGCGAATAACGGGTATATTTTCCAGCCTCTAGCTTTTACTAATCATGAAATTGATCAAGATTCAATTAGTGAGGCTGATAGGCGCAATATGTATCGTGATGGGAATCGCGTACTTTATTTCTTGTAATCTATGTCCGGGGTGCTTCTATGGCGTCTCGGATATCTCTATTCAAGAGAGGAGATTATCATTGTGTTACAAGAGTATTTAATCGAGGGGGCAGAGTCTGTATTATTAGCTCACACTCGCCAAAAAGGAACAACAGGAGATCCTGAGACCTTAGTGGAGCATTCTAATTTGGTACAATATTTTGCTGACAAACTATGTGAAGATAACGGCTTAGCTCAGGCAATCGAAAGGGCTGTAGCAAAATTGACGGTAAAAGATAAGCGACTTTGCTCGACTGCCCAGCAAATGATCAAGATATGGTTTAGGCAGGCAATATATCTCCATGATTTAGGCAAGATAAATCCAGCCTTTCAGAAGAAAAAGATGAAGAATCAAAACTTAGATAATATGACACTACCAGGAGATTCGACGCATGCACTTTTGTCGGCATTGCTGTATCTTGATATTCATCTTCCTGAACTTGAACAGGCTGCATTTTCTGAGGATAAAAAACTTGATCGGTCGATCCGGAAATTCATGAGGCATGTGTTGCACGTGTTTGCATATGTAATTTCGCGGCATCATACCTACTTAGCAGATATAGAAGAGCTGGATGGGGAACGGACGCGATTTGAAAAACAACTTGAAATGCTGCAAAGGAGCATTCACAAATATCCTGCTTATGTGCATTATTATCGGAATAAAGAGATGCTTTTAGTGACGGATGTTTTGGAAAATATCCTGAAGAGTAGAAAGAAACGTTCGTCAGAGACAACCTCACCATTTTCATTTTATGTTTTGACAAAATTGCTGTATTCGACCATGGTGGCCTGCGATTTCTACGCAACTAGTGATTTCGCGACAGGAAAGGAACTGAACTTTCAATATTTTAGTAAGGAACATGAACTTGGACCGGTGATCGATGCTTTTCATACCACTGATATTTATCATGGTGTACAAGCCTATCGTGAGAATCCGGGATCGGCAAAGATTCAGCCTATCAATAAGTTGCGCTCTGCTTTATTTGACGAGACAGAGAAGCAACTACTGCTTAATTTGCAGCAGTATCTCTATTATTTGGAGGCACCGACAGGCTCGGGTAAAACAATCATGTCCCTTAATCTAGGCCTGCAATTACTAAATAGTGAGTTGGGACTTAACAAGCTAATTTATGTTTTCCCTTTCAACGCCTTGATTGAACAGACGAAGCAAACCCTCGATGAGATTTTTACTAGGTACCTGCAGAATCAGTATCGCATGGCAGTGGTCAACTCTGTAACACCCATTGTGACGGAAAAAGAGCTTAAGGCGGTTAGCGATCAAGCGAATGGCAATGGAGACCCAGAGCCGGATATTGACTACAAAACAGTGCTCTTGCAGCGACAAATGTTACAATATCCAGTTACTCTGACATCTCATGTAAATTTTTTCAATTATTTGTTTGGGGTGGGGAGGGAGTCCAATTTAGCCTTTACCCATTTATGTAATAGCGTTGTTATATTGGACGAAATTCAAAGCTATCGAAATGAGATCTGGAAGGAAATTATTCATTTCTTGCATTCCTTCGCAGAGATATTAAATATGAAAATCATTATCATGTCGGCAACTCTGCCTAATTTAGATCGGTTGCTGGACAGTGAGCAGGGAGCGCCGGAAACATGTTCGCTCGTTGCCAATCGTGAGATGTATTTTCAAGATCCGCTATTTTGTCAACGAGTGAATTTGCATTTTGAACTTCTTCAGAACAAAGTGATGGACGAGGATACCCTGTTGGACGGGGTAATACAGGTGATTAAAGAACGCCAAGCGGGAAAAAAATCGGTGCGTCTGTTTATAGAATTTATCTCGAAAGCAACAGCGCGAAGCTTTTATCAGCGCCTGCATGCAGAAGAATTCAATATTCCTCTATTTGAGCTGACTGGGGACGATAGCAATCTGTTGCGTAAGAAGGTGTTAAAGCAACTTGGCAAGAATGGCGCAGGTAAGTTTATATTGAACGAAGTCATAGTTGTGGCCACGCAGGTGATCGAAGCTGGGGTGGATATCGATATGGATATTGGATTTAAAGATATTTCCATTCTGGATAGCGAAGAACAGTTTCTAGGAAGAATCAATCGCTCCTGCTTGCGCAGCGATTGTCATGCCTATTTCTTCAACATGATTGATGCGAGGAAGATTTATCGAGGTGATCTTCGCACGGAGGATAATCTTCGGTCAGAAGCGTATCAACAGATGTTACTAGAGAAAGACTTCAGTGGCTTTTATCAGATGGTTATGGGGCGAATTAACGAAGAACGGCAAAAGGCCAATGAGAAAAATTGGTCAAATTTCACTTCGGACGTGCAGCATTTACAGTTCAACGAAGTGGAGAAACGAATGCGACTGATCAATGAAAAACAGTTTACGTTGTTTATCGATCATACGGTGACATTTACTAATGAAGCAGGAGCGGTGGAGAATTGGGAAGGAAAGCAGGTTTGGGAGGAATTCAAAAACCTAATGTTAGATAAGATGTTGGATTATGCAGAGCGAATATTTAGACTATCGCAAACTAAAGAGAGGATGGCTTATTTTACGTATAGTTATAGAGTGCAACATAATCCTAAGATAGATACCCCAGGAAGCTATACAGAAAAGATAGGGTCTCTATTTTACGTCCCCGATGGTGAACGGTTCATGGAGTTGGACGGGAATGGATCGAAAAAATTTAACCGTCAAGCGTATATGGCCGAGACGGGTTCGATGTTCCTATGAGAATAACCGGGACGATTGTGAATTATTTCATCCACTGCAAGAGGCAGTGTTGGTTATTTGCCCACAAGATGAATTTCGAAGATGATAGTGAGGATGTAAGGATCGGGCGAATTCTGCATGAGGTTCGTAGCGAAGGACGCAATAATACAGAGATTCAAATAGAGGGTATCAAAGTTGATAAGATGACCGAGGAATACGTCATTGAGTTGAAAAAGTCAGATGCCGATGTCGAAGCAACCAAGTGGCAAACTCTTTATTATCTCTACATGCTCAAGCAAAAAGGCATAGACCGCAAGGGGAGACTGGAGTTTCTGGAACGCAAAAAGCAAACCTGCAAAACAGTCGAGCTAGAGTTGGACAGCTTAACCGAAGTTAAACTGATGGGCATGTTGGAAGAGGTTGAACAATATTTGTCACAGGACAAGCCAGACGAAGCGATTTACGGCAAAAAATGTGATCGCTGTGCTTACTATGCCTATTGCTATATTTAAACGAGGGAGGTGACGTTAATTGTCTAAGTCTGCCCCGTCCACGAGGTACATTCGAACACCAGGAACGTTGAGTAGAGAGGACAATTCGTTAACGTTTCGCAACGAGAAAGGTCTCACTCACATCCCAATCAATGGACTGAAGGAACTTTATTTACTTAATGAAATTTCATTAAACAGTAAGTTGTTTTCATTCTTGTCTATGGCTAATATTACCGTTCATTTCTTTGATTATTATGGGCAATTTCGAGGTATTTTTTATCCCAAAGAGGCTCGGGTAAGCGGCAAGGTGCTCCTGTTGCAGGCGAAGGCTTGTCTAGAGAACCGCGTTCCCATTGCGGTTTCCTTTGTGGCAGCGATTGCCGCTAACATTCACGAGGTCCTATATCACTACTTCAAGCATGGTAATAATGAAATCAAACCCTATCTAGACTGGCTTAAAAAAGATGTGCCAGTACTGTTGCTGAAAATGGATAGTGTCCCGAGACTGCTCAGCGTTGAGGGTGAGATTTGGCGACGTTTTTATGAAACGTTCAAATCGATTTTGCCTGAGGATTTTGCGATGAACCGCAGGGTGAAGCGGCCCCCTGATAATCCTTTGAACGCTCTTATCAGCTTCGGCAACACCATTCTATACACGAAGACGATATCACAAATTTACCATACGCATTTGGATCAAACGATCAGCTTCTTGCATGAACCGAGCGATCGTCGTTTCTCGCTGAGTTTGGATATATCAGAACCTTTCAAACCACTGATCGTATTTCGCACTATATTTGAGGTAGTTAACAATCGCAGAATCCAAGTCAGTAAACATTTCGATAAGAAATATAATTACTGCTTATTGAATGAGCTTGGACGCGATGTATTTATAACTGCTCTAGAGGAACGAATGCAACAAGTATTCGATCATGGCAAAATGAACCGAAAACTGAGCTATCTCACGGCGATCAAATACGATGCCTACAAGTTGAAAAAGCATATTGTTGAAGGAACACCGTTTATGCCTTTCTTAGAGAAGGAACGGAGGTAACCGCACAGTGGCAAAAAATTATAGCTATGTAATTCTGGTTTATGATATTGGGGAAAAGCGTGTCGGTAAAGTATACAAGATAGTCAAAAAATATCTGGTTCCCTTTCAAAAATCGGTTTTTCGTGGAGAAATCACTCCATCGAATTTGATTAAACTTAGAAGTGACCTTCAAAAAGTCATTAGTAAAGAAGTAGACTTTGTTGCTCTCTTTAAAATGACTGGAGATTATATGTTTGATGAAGAAATTATAGGGGTTCGCCTTCACAATCAAGAATCTATGTTACTGTAGTTATTTTCCCAACCTACGTTCTGAGGAGAGATGGTCCGATCCTTAGAGCCGTAAGCGATGGGAGCTGTTTATGGGACGAAGTTTAAAATTTGTTTTGCGATTGGGACAATATTGCCTAAACCCTTGTGGGCGTAGTATAATTTACCTATTAGGTTTCTTAAAACCTTGATTTTACTGCCCTTTGACCGTAACACGAGGTGTATTGAAACAATTAAATAATAAAGTGCATACGTTTTCCTGCTAGCCTTTGACCGTAACACGAGGTGTATTGAAACTTTGCAAGGGTTGATAGTTCTACTGGAGAATTTCAAACTTTGACCGTAACACGAGGTGTATTGAAACACCTATAACTTTTCCTTTAGTGCCTAATGATTGGGAGCTTTGACCGTAACACGAGGTGTATTGAAACATAGAATGAGGGCGGCGGGTACCTTAAGTTGTCAACTTTGACCGTAACACGAGGTGTATTGAAACTGGAAATTATCTCCACCCCATTCGTGACCGATCTGCTCTTTGACCGTAACACGAGGTGTATTGAAACATCCAATAGCGTAGGTTGCCGAAAAAGTCCTCTATCCTTTGACCGTAACACGAGGTGTATTGAAACAGGAATAAATGAAAATATTTAAACTTTATTTTGCTACTTTGACCGTAACACGAGGTGTATTGAAACAACGAAGGAGAAGTAACAGCACCTGAACCAAAACTTCTTTGACCGTAACACGAGGTGTATTGAAACTATTGAATAAGCACGGTATCTTCATACCCGTAAGACTTTGACCGTAACACGAGGTGTATTGAAACTCTTGATTTTAGACAAAGACCTGACGGAAAAGGTAACTTTGACCGTAACACGAGGTGTATTGAAACCTCCTTTCTCACTTGGGTTAAACCCACACATTGAATCTTTGACCGTAACACGAGGTGTATTGAAACAATACTCTTACTGCCGTTTCCTTAAATCCTCCATACCTTTGACCGTAACACGAGGTGTATTGAAACCTGGCATAATAAGCATCAACTTCAATCCCCGCTCTCCTTTGACCGTAACACGAGGTGTATTGAAACTGGGTATTAGTTCCTTGCTTCCGCTTGTATCGTTTCCTTTGACCGTAACACGAGGTGTATTGAAACTATTGCTTAGGGTGGGTTCGGCTCATGCGCTGGAACCTTTGACCGTAACACGAGGTGTATTGAAACAGATGCAAAGTACGATATTTTTGGTAAACACATCGGCTTTGACCGTAACACGAGGTGTATTGAAACCAAGTCCTGCTAATAAGCATTATAAGGAGTTTTGGCTTTGACCGTAACACGAGGTGTATTGAAACATGATAGATAAAGGATACTTCATAAAACACATATTCGAATTGAATTAATTGAATTTATGACTAATGTGGAAGAATAATTCGTTGATGACATAGACATATTATGATATGTTATGACTATAAACAAAATAATATCAGAACGAGGTGATACTATGGAAGCAGCCATTAGACCATCAGCGGATTTAAGAAATCATTACAATGAAATTTCTAAGCAGTGCAAAGAATCAAGAGATGCAGTTATTATTACAGTAAATGGACGAGGTGATACAGCAGTTATTGGATTGCAGGATTATTATCAGATGAAATCAGAACTGGAATTACTGAGAACACTTGCAGAAGCGGACGATGATGTGAAAAATGGAAGAGTAGCACCAATGCAAGATTCATTTGATGATCTTCGTGCATCTTTACTGGAAAGGAAGAATGGATGAAGTATAAAATCTTAAGAACGGATAAGGCAGAGGCGCAATTCCGTGAAATCATATTCCATATTGCAGATGATTCCGGTAATGTAGATATTGCACTGGTATATCTGGATAAGATTGAAACTGCAGTCAATCGTCTACAGGAATTCCCAGAGTCAGGAAGTATACCAAGATATTCTATATTGAAAAAGCAGGGCTATAGAGTAATAATTATTGAAAGGCATCTTGTGTTTTATAAGATAAATGAGGTGGATCAAACAGTTATTATATATGCTATTGTGGATGGTAGAAGAGAATATCACAATTTATTATAAGAAGTACAAAAACATTCAGGGCAAAACCTGGATGTTTTTTGTCCAGGGCGTGGTTAATGGATGCAATGCAAGTGTACCCGGCGGTGACGTTCACGTGCTCTAGATAATATCTTACTGTTTTTCCAATTGTAAATATTGACTTGACCATGAAATGGCATAAGCTAAAAAAATATACAGACGAAACGGATCACGCTATCAGCGGTACCAGCTTTACCATGCCAGCAGGGAATGTATACCGTGACAGCAGTGTTCGAGCAGATACCTTTCAAGTGAAAGCTCATATACTTTATATTACAACGGGAGTAAAAGAAGTTAAGAATTCAATCCTCAAACAAGGATTGCGAGTTCCATTTAACGTTCGGTAATTCTGAGTAATTAAATTACAGATTTCCAAAAGAAGTTCCCCCCGTTCCATCGAATGAGGGGAACTTCTGGATCTAAACGCCTGATACAGAAGGCTTCTGGGGGCACAGCAAAAAGCCAGACCTAAGTCAATTTGAGAGGAGAAATTCACACCATGAGAAAAACGAAAAAAGCCTTAGCATCTTTAGCTATCGCAGGTATGGCACTGACAATAGTTCCTTTTAACGCATTTGCTGAGAGCGTAGTACCAACCCGCTTAGCAGGTACAACTGCTGCACAAACTGCGGTGGCTATCGCTGAACAAACAGGTTGGACAGGCACAGCGATTCTTGCACCTTCAGCTTCCTATGGTATGGTTGATGCTTTGACTGGCGGCCCGCTCGCTTCCTACTTGAAGGCTCCTATTCTTCTCACAGGGGCCGGCGTACTGGATGCTGACACCAAAGCTGAACTCATTAAACTCGAGGTAAAGAAGGTTTATGTGACAAGTGGAACGGCCGTAATCAGCCAAGTAGTTCTCAATGAGTTAACAGGTATGGCGATTACAGTTGTGCCCCTTGGTGGAGTCGACAAATATGAAACATCTGTAAATATCGCCAAGAGAATGGTTGGAGTAACTAAAGTTGCTGTTGCTAACGGCTTGCAAGATGAACTATCCATCGCGGCGATTGCCTCTGCTGCCAATCAGCCAATTCTTTTGACCGACAAAGACATAATTCCTGCCAGCGTATCAGCTTACTTGGCTGAAAACCCGGGCATTACAACAAGTGATGTTATTGGTGGAACTGGCGTCATTAGTGAAGCCGTAAAAGCAATGCTCCCAAGCGCAACTCGTCATGCTGGAAGCACTGCATATGATACTAATAACCAAGTGATCAAAGACTTCGACTCTGTCCTCACCTATAGTAATGTCTACGTAGCTAACGGAAGAACGGGTATTGATGCCCTCGCCGGTGCACCACTAGCTGCTCAGACAAAGTCTGCCATTGTTCTCACGGACGGAACACTTCCTAATGTAGCTACTTTCGTGAGAGGTGAGCTTATTGGTAGCAGTGTTGTTACGGCTCTCGGTGGTGTTGCAGTTGTTCCTGAAATTGTACGATCTGGGGTTGTCACTGGTGAAGCTGACTTGGCTGAAGCAATTAACGATTTGGCTGTAAAAGTGAACGGAGAGTCAATTTTAATCAAGGACTATGATGAACGAGTTGCCGAGTCGAAAAAGATTTATGAAAAACAAGGCATGAAATTTGACACGGATCAAGGGGAACAGGCCTTAATCAATATAAAAAGCCAGTTGTTAGACCGTATGATAGAGGGTAAGCTTATGGCACAAGAAGTAAAGAATCAAAATCTTGACCCAGAGGATTCAAAAGTGAAAAAGCAGGAAGACGTCATAAAGAATAGTATAGGGGATGAAACAAAATTCCAGGATACCCTAAAGCAACAAGGTATGACAGAACCAGAATTAAAGAATTTCTTGTCATTGTACTCGAAAATAACGGCTGACGCTAAAGTCAGCGATAGTGATGTGCAAGCCTTCTATGATAGAAATAATGCTAATTATAGCCAGCCTGAAAGCGTAACGGCCCGTCATATCTTGCTTAAAACAGAAGATGAAGCGAAAGCAATTATTTTACAGCTCAAAGCGGGGGCTGATTTTATCCAGCTCGCTAAGGACAAGTCCATTGAGGCTGGAGCAAAAGAGTCTGGCGGGGATCTCGGGACCTTCACTAAGGGGGAAATGGTTCCAGAATTTGAGACCGCTGCATTTACCCAAAAAGTGGGCACATTTTCAGATGTCTCCATCAAAACGCAATTTGGTTTTCATGTGATTCTGGTTGAAGCACATACAACCGCAGTGGTACCAGACTATTTCAAAGTTAAAGCTCAAGTAGAACAAGATGCGTTGAGTCAGGCAAAGGACGCGAAGTTCCAGACTTATTTTGAAGATCTGCGTGAAAAGGCAAAAGTTGAGTATTTTACAGGATACAATCCACCAGCATAAGTAAATAACCACTTTTCTTGACTTGGCCGTTAAATTGTCATAAGCTTGAAAAAGGGCTACTTTAGAAGCAAGGAAACTAATTTTTGATCGTAAGGAAAGAGTTTTTGCCCTGAGCAATGTAATGTTCTGAGCGGAAGGGGTAAGGGGATGTTTATTCGTAGCCAACTGGAGAGAATGGCTGAGGAAACGAATTGCGCGATCTTAGGAATTAATTTATTAAATGAAATTGTGATTTGCAATCTCTCTGCCGCCAAATTATTAGAATTATCAACTGGAGAAATTTTAGGTAAAGATCTGTGGCAACTCATGCCGGACGATTCTCTACCACAAATCAGAGACTCTGAATCGATTGAATTTAACAAGCTAAGTCCATTTGGCAACAAGACGATTATTGCTAGTCGCATGCCATATCAAGATGATCAAGGTCGCGTGATCGGTGCTGTGGCTTTTATACGGGATATGACAGAATATGAGGACCTTAAGTGTGAAGTTAACACTCTTCAGGAGGTCCGCATACTTCTCACGGCTATCATTAACTCAACCCAGGATGCCATTTCTGTGGTGGATGAAAATGGACTTGGAATATTGATAAACCCTGCGTACACCCGACTGACGGGTTTGACTGCGGAAGACGTCATTGGTAAATCCCCTACAGTGGACATTGCTGAAGGGGAAAGTATGCATATCCAGGTATTACAAACCCGTCAATCAGTGAAGGGCGTTATGATGAAAGTCGGGCCTAAACGTAAAGAAGTGATTGTCAATGTTGCCCCAATCATTGTTTCCGGTCACTTGCGAGGAACCGTGGGCGTGCTTCATGATATATCTGAGATACATAAACTTTCCGAGGAATTGGAAAGGGCAAAACGATTAATTCGTCATTTGGAAGCGAAATATACCTTTAGAGACATCATTGGGGAAAGTGAAGTCATTAAAGCGACGATTGAGCAAGCGGGACGGGCAGCTGTAACGCCGGCGACAGTACTCTTGCGCGGGGAAAGTGGGACAGGCAAAGAACTGTTTGCCCATGCTATTCATCGTTCAAGTGAACGACAAAAGGGACAATTTATTCGAGTCAATTGTGCTGCCTTAACAGATAGTCTTTTGGAAAGCGAATTGTTTGGTTATGTCGAGGGAGCTTTTACTGGGGCTAAACGTGGTGGAAAGGTAGGCCTTTTTGAAGAGGCCAATGGGGGGACTATTTTTCTCGATGAGATTGGAGAAATCAGTCAAAATCTTCAAGCAAAGCTCTTACGCGTTCTGCAAGAACGAGAAATCGTCAAAGTGGGCGATAATCGTGCCTTCAACGTGGATGTTCGAGTCATTGCAGCTACGAATGCGAATTTGGAAGCGGAATTAAGGGCGGGTAAGTTTCGTGAAGATCTCTATTATCGTTTAAACGTAATACCTCTCATAATACCACCCTTAAGACAGCGTCGAGACGATATTCCCTTACTTGTCCACCATTTGATTGGGAGCTTTAATCAGGACTATGGTCGGTGTGTCGAGGGCATTAGTGATGATGCCTTACAAATTCTGATGGAGTATCATTGGCCGGGAAATGTTCGTGAATTAGAAAACATTCTAGGTCGAGCAATTATTAACATGCGAATCGGTGAGACGGTTGTGGAAAAATATCATCTTCCGGTTTTGACGCTTCCTATTAATAGTGTTTCCGAGGGGCCATATGCTGTTGTAACTGATTCTGGGTTGCCTGTCGAAGAAAGTGGATTTGATGGATTGCAGCGGCAGTGGGAACGGGCCCTTCTGATAGCTGCTTTACAAAGAACTGAGGGTAATAAAACGAAAGCTGCCCAGCATTTGAAAATGTCAATCCGTAATTTTTACTATAAACTTGAACGGCACGGATTAATATAGAAACATATTAAATAGTAAATGGTTAAAGATGCTTGCAATATATTGCAAGCATCTTTTTGCATGCCGTGAAAAATACTGCAGGATAAGATTCTGGTTTCAGGATAGATGGCGTGCCAATTGGTTTAGATTACCATAGTACTCATGGTTAAAGGGCTTAAAGTCAGATAATTACAATATAAAAATATTTTCACTCTACACTGACGATTATTGCAGATGTGGCACTTGTATTGCATAACTGATAAGAGTGGGTGCAAAGGACCTTAAGTACCCTAAGTACTCGGAAAAGGCCTAAGGAGGATGTATATGAAAATTTTTGATTACTTAGAGAAGTACGATTACGAACAGCTGGTAATATGTCAGGATAAGACATCGGGCTTGAAAGCAATTATTTGTATTCATGATACTACATTAGGGCCGGCACTAGGCGGAACACGGATGTGGAATTATGAATGTGAAGAAGATGCAATTCTTGATGCCTTGAGACTGGCTCGAGGGATGACTTATAAAAATGCAGCGGCAGGTCTGAATCTTGGCGGTGGAAAAACAGTGATCATGGGCGATTCTCGTACACAGAAAAGCGAAGAATTATTTCGTGCCTTTGGACGTTATGTTCAATCCTTGAATGGACGTTATATTACAGCTGAAGATGTCGGGACCACTGTTCGAGATATGGACTGGATACATCTGGAGACAGAGTTCGTGACAGGAGTGTCTACCTCCTATGGTGCTTCCGGCGATCCTTCCCCTATGACAGCCCGTGGAGTATGGCGGGGTATGAAAGCAGCGGCAAAAGAAGTCTACGGCAGCGACTCTTTGAATGGGAAAACGATTGCTATTCAAGGCTTGGGGCATGTAGGGTATTATTTGGCGAAGCACCTGTACGATGAGGGTGCAAAGCTCATTGTCACGGATATAAATGAGGAGGTCATAAAGCGTGTTGTTGAGGAAATGGGAGCAACAGCCGTTGGCCTTGAAGAAATATATGGAGTTGAAGCGGATATTTTTGCTCCCTGTGCCATGGGTGCAGTGATAAACGATGAAACGATTCCCCAATTTAAATTTAAAGTTATTGCGGGTGCTGCTAATAATGTGCTCAAAGAAGAACGTCATGGAGATAAGCTTCATGAACTTGGGATCCTTTATGTACCGGACTATGTGATTAATGCCGGTGGTGTCATCAATGTCGCAGATGAATTGGAAGGGTATAATTATGAGCGAGCCTTGAGTAAAGTGGAATTGGTGTATGATAATGTGGCAAAAGTTCTTGAAATTGCCAAGAGGGATAAGATCGCTACCTATAAAGCTGCCGATCGTAGGGCTGAAGAGCGTATTGAGAAGATAGGAAGGGTCCGCTCAAACTACTTAGCACGGCAATGACTATAAATTTATAAGTGAACTCGTTCAACTAAAGATAAATTATATGGAGGAATCATGGCTCAAATTGAAATATATACCGGACATTTTGGCAGCGGAAAAACGGAGGTTGTTCTCAACCGAGCCGTGGCTTATGCGGGTGAGGGCGAAACCGTACACCTTGTAGACCTAGATGTAGTCAAACCATATTTTCGGTCACGAGAGGTTCGTCATTTCCTGAAAGAGTGTGGAATCAAGTTAATTACCCCTGGAGGTGAACTGGAAAATGCAGATCTTCCAGTGATCAGTCCAAAAGTCCTTGGTACGCTGACCAGTGCCCAAGGGAAGATTCTACTCGATGTTGGAGGGGACCCGATGGGGACGACTGCCTTGGGGGCTTTTGCACAACTGATTGGACGCCAGGGCTATGAAATGTTTTTTGTTGTAAATCCTTATCGACCTTTCACCAAAGATATCCCCCTGGTGACTAAGATGTTTAATGACATTGAAGCGGCTTCTCGCTTAAAGGTAACTGGCGTTATTAGTAATCCTAATCTCGGACGAGGAACATTACTTGAAGATATACGCCATGGATTACCGCTAGTGCAGGAGATGGCGCAAGTTCTAGGGCTGCCAATCTCTTTCACGGCGATCACAGAAAGGTATGGAGATCAGCTTGCTCCTGACATAGAGGGCAAGGTTCTGACGATAAAGAATTACCTTTTACCTCCTTGGGAACTGGAAGAAGGGCAAGTCTTCCAAATGGATTCTAATCTAAGATTGCCACAAATAAGGAGGGACGAAGATGCTGAAAGTTGAGTTTGAGGAAGACCGATGTAAAGGGTGTGAGCTC
Source organism: Desulfosporosinus sp. (assembly GCA_035648155.1). Lineage (GTDB taxonomy): Bacteria > Bacillota > Desulfitobacteriia > Desulfitobacteriales > Desulfitobacteriaceae > Desulfosporosinus. The sequence continues at coordinate 21,655 of DASRMA010000130.1, read as the reverse complement.
TGTAAAGACGCGTGCCCAAAAAACATCGTTATTATGGCAGATCATTTCAATACGATGGGCTTTCATCCGGCCACTGTGGTCGAACAAGAAAAGTGTATTTCCTGCGGCTTCTGTTACAGAATGTGTCCAGATGTTGTGATCACTGTACGAAAGGAGGAGAAAAAGTAATGGCCAAAGTACTAATGAAAGGCAATGAAGCTTTAAGTGAAGCAGCGATTCGCGCTGGCTGTCGCTATTTCTTCGGGTATCCCATTACTCCTCAAAATGAAATTCCGCAGTATTTGTCTAAACGCCTTCCGGAAGTGGGAGGCGTGTTTCTCCAGGCAGAGTCTGAGATCGCTGCGATAAATATGGTTTATGGGGCAGCAGGGGCAGGAGCACGAGTTATGACCTCTTCATCAAGTCCTGGAATTAGTCTTAAACAAGAAGGCATTACTTATATGGTTGGAGCGGAACTCCCGTGCGTCATCGTGAACATGCAGAGGGGAGGACCTGGACTTGGCAGTATACAACCAGCACAATCTGATTATTTCCAAGCAGTCAAAGGCGGTGGGCACGGGGATTATAAATTGCTCGTTCTTGCCCCAGCAACCATTCAGGAGACTGTCGATTTAATGGGCAAAGCCTTTGATCTAGCAGATGAATATCGCAATCCCGTCATGATCCTAGGAGATGGCATACTTGGACAAATGATGGAAGGTGTGGAATTACCAGCAGAAGAAACTCCTGTGACTTTAGCAGGAAAACCCTGGGCGACGACAGGAGCTAAGGGACGTAAGCCCAATGTGATCAACTCCTTATTCCTTGACCCCATAGAACTTGAGAAACATAATCATCACCTACAACGGAAATATGATTGCATGGCCAAAGAAGTGCTCTGGGAAAACTACCAGACTGACGATGCGGAAATTGTACTAGTTGGCTATGGTTCCTCGGCGAGGATTGCCAAAGCAGCTGTGGATTTAGCGAGAGCCCAAGGCATCAAGGCGGGGTTATTTCGTCCGATTACCTTATTTCCCTTCCCTAAAGAGGCTCTTCAGGAAGCTTGTAAGCAAGCAAAGCATGTCCTTACAGTAGAGATGAGTATGGGGCAGCTTGTGGAAGACGTACGTTATAACCTAGAGTTTAAAGTCCCCGTGCATTTCTACGGACGCTGTGGAGGCATGGTGCCTACTACTCGAGCTGTTCTAGAAGAAATCATCCGCTGGGTCAAAAGCGGGAAGGAGGAAACGCATGAAGACAGTCTTTGAACGCCCCAAATCCCTGACATTTGCCAAAACTCATTACTGTCCTGGGTGCACTCATGGTATTATTCACCGTCTGGTAGCGGAAGTTCTTGATGAATTGGGCGTGCAGGAAGAAACAATTGGCGTATCTCCGGTAGGCTGTGCAGTATTGGCCTATAATTACTTTGACGTTGATATGCAAGAAGCAGCTCATGGTAGGGCGCCGGCTGTTGCCACGGGAATCAAACGAGTCCATCCGGATAAGATAGTTTTCACGTATCAAGGTGATGGTGATCTGGCTTCCATTGGTGCTGCGGAGATTGTACATGCCGCTGCCAGAAGCGAGAATATAACGACGATCTTTGTCAATAATGCAATCTATGGTATGACTGGTGGACAGATGGCCCCCACAACGCTTGTCGGACAAGTGAGCACGACGTCTCCTAGAGGCAGAGACTCGGAGATCCATGGATATCCCTTACGAATGTCGGAAATGCTTGCTACCATTGAAGGTGCTGTATATATTGCTCGGGTCTCCGTGCACAACCCTCAAGAAGTAGCCAAAGCGAAGAAGGCGATTAAAACTGCTTTCGAATTACAAATCGCAGGTCGTGGATTTACGTTAGTTGAGGTCTTATCGACGTGTCCTACGAACTGGGGGTACACGCCTAAGGAAGCCTTGCAATGGTTAGTAGATAATATGATTCCTGTTTATCCGCTGGGCGTGAAAAAAACGCTAGAGGAGGAGAAGGCTTAATGCTACAAGAAATTATACTCGCTGGCTTTGGGGGGCAAGGAGTTATGTCCATGGGACAACTTCTTGCTTATGCCGGTCTCGAAGAAGATAAACATGTGAGTTGGATTCCTTCCTACGGACCGGAAATGCGCGGCGGAACGGCCAATTGTTCCGTTACAATTTCAGATGGTGAGGTGAGTTCACCAATTATTACCGAACCAGATACGTTGATTGTATTGAACCGTCCTTCCCTAGAGAAATTTGAAAGAGATGTCAAACCCGGCGGGTGGTTACTCATCAATTCTTCGCTGATTGACATTGAACCCACTCGTCAAGATCTTAAAGTTTTGAAAATACCTGCATCTGAACTTGCGAATGAGAAACTGAAAAATTCAAGGGTGGCCAACATGATTATTCTCGGTGCATTTGTCGAGTTGACAGGCGCCGTAACTATTGAGTCTGTGGTTGGAGCGTTAAAGAAAGTCCTGCCGGAGTATCGACATAATCTCATCCCGCTTAACCGTCAGGCTCTGGAAATAGGAATTCAGTTGGCCAAAGGTATTTAATGTTTTTGAAGGTAATTACCTTTCTTTTTCATATTTTTTGTTTTCTCAAGCTACTTTGGGGTAAAATACTTGAGAAGTAATGTTTTGTGGAAGAGGTAATACCGTGAAATTTAAAGAACAAACAGAAGAACGCCTTAAGGGAGAAGTGCTTTTTGAGGGGCGACTGCTCCGCATAGAACGAGATACAGTTCGATTGCCCAATGGACTTGAGACGTCCCGCGAAGTCGTTAGGCATCCTGGTGCTGTGGGGATCCTTGCGTTGAAGGATCAACAGTTGATCCTGGTTCGGCAATACCGTTATGCTATCTCCCAAAGTACCTTGGAAATTCCAGCAGGAAAAATTGACCCACAGGAACTGCCCCATGACTGTGCAGTGAGAGAACTCCGTGAAGAAACGGGTTACCGTGGGACTATGGAACTTATCAGTACCTTTTACACTACACCGGGATTTACAGATGAAGTGATGCATCTTTATCTAGCTCGGGATTTGGTCTGGGATCCACTGAACCCGGACGACGATGAATTCATCGAGGTGGAAAGAATCCCCTGGGATGAGGCTGTACAAAGGGCTCAACAAAACGAGTTTATCGACGCAAAAACTATACTAGGAATAATGCTAGTCAAGAGTCGAATCGAATGATCTTTGCAGAACTCAGTATTGTGGACATACTTTCCCAACTCATGGAATAAAATTCCCTAGGACGTATGGGGAGGGATGCTCAGGATGTGGAAAAAACTTGGCGAGCACATTTATCAATATTGGGTCATATATCTCACGCTTTCAAGTGTCTATCTTGCAGGTGTGGTGTTTGGAGCAGTTGGAGTCGGTGCGTTAGGGGTGGCTGAAACCTCCCAATTGGGAAAATTTTTGGACACGCTATTAAAAAGCCAACCCAAAGCACTTGATCCGATTTTTTTAGGACAACTAGCCAGAGACATGTTTATTATGATGGCTGGAATTTGGATTTTAGGACTCACCATCATCGGGGCCCCTTTAATATATCTCATTGTGTTTACACGGGGATTTATTCTTGGGTTTACCGTCAGTTTTATCATTGGAGTAAAAGGAACACTTGGTTTAGGCTTGATTCTAATGACGGTTCTTGTTCCCGCTCTCTTAGCCATTCCGTTACTACTTCTCGGAGCAGGTCTAGCCACCATCTTTTCGTTTCTATTACTTCGAGGTAAGGCTAGAGGGGTATCGCTACGGAGAGAATTTCTATATTATACAGCGGCAGCTACATTTGTTACTGTTGGAGCAGTTGCGGTCGGCGTTGTACAAGGATATTTTTCAATACTTGGTGTTAGTTTTTTTGGATTTTAATAATGCAAAATGTATTGTGGACAATCATTGATAGAAAAAACTGCTTGCTTATGTGATAATACTTGCACTATAATAAAACCATAATGAAGGTTAATGATTAAGATGGAGGTAGTATTATGCTAATTGGAATACCAAAAGAACTTAAAAACAATGAAAGCCGGGTAGCAATTACCCCTGCAGGTGTTAATGCTTTAACTTTGGCTGGACATCAAGTTGTTGTGGAAAAATCCGCAGGAGTAGGTAGTGGAATTACCGATCATGAATATAGCGAAGCTGGAGCTAAGATTCTTGACTCAGCTGCAGAAGTTTGGAACGCTGACATGATTATAAAGGTTAAAGAGCCTCTTGCCTCGGAATACGAATATTTTAAAAAAGGACAAATTTTGTTTACTTATTTACATTTAGCAAATGAACCAGAATTAACCAAAGCCCTCATGAAAAAAGAAGTGGTGGGGATTGCCTACGAAACCATCCAATTAGATAATGGCTCATTGCCTTTGCTTATTCCAATGAGTGAAGTCGCAGGGAGAATGGCTATTCAAATCGGAGCCCAATTTCTTGAAAAACCTTATGGTGGGAAAGGGATTCTATTGGGTGGGGTCCCTGGAGTGACTCCTGCAAATGTGACCATTATAGGTGGAGGAATTGTAGGTATTAATGCGGCTAAAATGGCGATTGGCCTAGGCGCAAGAGTTACCATTGTTGAAAAGAACGCACAACGATTACGGGAGATTGATGATGCCTTTAATGGTCGCGTAAGAACCTTGATGTCCAATCCCTTTAATATTGCAGCTAGTGTAGCAAACGCGGATTTGCTGATTGGGGCTGTACTGATCCCCGGTGCTCGTGCGCCACATCTGGTTACAGAGGAAATGGTGAAAGCCATGACGCCCGGAAGTGTGATCGTCGATGTTGCCATCGACCAAGGCGGTAGCGTAGCTACTGTTGACCGGATAACAACGCATAGTGATCCCACGTATATTAAATATGGGGTTGTGCACTACTCTGTTGCAAATATGCCTGGAGCTGTTGCACGGACGTCAACCTTTGCCCTGACCAACGTGACGCTGGAGTATGCACTGGAAATCGCCAATAAAGGCTATTTTAAAGCGATCCAGGAAAATCGTTCCCTTCGTAAAGGGATTAACGTCATTAACGGCAAACTAACCTATAAGGCAGTGGCCGAAGGCCTCAATATTATGTATACAGCTCTAGAGGAAGCGTTACTATAAGTACAGGTTCTAGCCACTCAAAACTATGTTAAAAAACGAGTGGAATCCGTTGCAACGGGTTCCACTCGTTTTTTTGTTCGGATCTTGCATTCTCTTGGGATAAAGACAAACAGGTTATGCATAGCTTTAGGGGTAGGGGGAATAAAATGTTAACAAAACGATGGAGTTATTTCTTCATGTATCTCACAAGGGTGTTTATCCTCCTTGTTTTACTAGCTGTAGTGTTGCCAAAGTTAGCTGCTGTGTGTAATATTTGGATGTCTGCAAGAATACATGATGAGCAAAAACCGATAGGAAACCCACTGCGAGTTGAAGCACCAGGGTGGAGCGAGTTTGTCATTAAGTTGTTCCCGACTACACAGAAAGAACCATAATTTCTAGTGGCTTTAAATAGTGAAAAGGGAAATCCCCTTCTTGTGTAGAATATCTCTAAGTAAAGGGAAGGGGGGGAGAATGTGACCTCCAACGAGCAACTTTTGAAACAGTATATGATCTACCTTAATGTCGAACGGGGACTTTCAGAGAATACACGGCAGTCCTATGAGCGAGATCTACATCAACTGTTGATCTACCTTACACAGAGGGGGACGGATTTCACCACATGTGAGGCCAACGATTTATTTTTATTCCTTCTGAAATGGAAAGATAACGGGAAATCACCTCGAAGTATTGCGCGTTGTAATGCAACTTTACGAGGATTTTTTGCATTCATGTTGGATGAAGGGAAAAGAAACGATAACCCAAGTACTTATTTAGTGACCCCAAAGTTAAATCAACCACTTCCCAAGGTGTTGTCGGAAGCGGCGATAGATAAACTACTACAAACAGGAGTGGAATCCGATCTCGCCCTACGAGATTTAGCGATGATGGAGGTCCTTTATAGCAGCGGTCTCCGTGTTTCTGAATTGATAGGGTTACGTTTATTAGATGTATCACTCAGCGTTGGATATGTTCGCTGCCTGGGCAAGGGAAATAAGGAGCGGATTATCCCCTTAGGTGACCCGGCTGTTCGGGCTGTGGAGCTCTACATAAATTCCTTGCGAAAGCGTTTGTGCGGTAAGGTTGAGAATAACATTCTATTTCTAAATGTTCACGGTCGTCCTCTCACGCGTCAGGGAGTAGTATATATATTAAAAAAATGGGGAAAGACTCATAACGTGGAGCGTTCGATTTCTCCCCACATGTTTCGTCACAGCTTTGCAACCCATCTGCTAGATCATGGAGCAGACCTGCGTTCAGTTCAGGAAATGTTGGGACATGCAGATATCTCGACAACACAAATCTATACGCATCTGACAAGTAAACGCTTGTTAGATGTCTTTAAGAAGTCACATCCACGAGCAGTTAAGGATAAGGAGTGAAAGTCAACCATGTCACGAAGAGTTATTATCATTGTCTTAGACAGTGTTGGAATCGGTGCATTGCCTGATGCAAAAGACTATGGAGACGAGGGGAGCCATACCTTGGCTAACATCGCCCGCCAGCACAGGGGACTCTATCTCCCTCATCTTGAAAAACTTGGTCTGGGGAATATTGACTCGATTACGGGAGTGTTGCCCCGCGAAAAACCTGAGGGGAGCTTTGGGAAAATGGCGGAACGATCGGTGGGTAAAGATACAACGACGGGACACTGGGAGATGGCAGGAGTAATATTAGAGAGAGCTCTTCCGACCTTCCCACTTGGTTTTCCTAAAGAGTTTATTACGCAATTTGAGCTAGCAATAGGGAGAAAGATTATAGGAAATGAAGTTGCGTCCGGGACAGAGATTATTCAGCGTCTTGGAGAAGAACATGTAAGGACTGGGAGACCCATTGTCTATACCTCGGCTGATTCGGTATTCCAAGTGGCGACCCACGAAGGGGTTATTCCTCTGGCCGAATTGATGCAGATATGTGAAGTCGCACGGGGAATGCTTACTGATAAGCTGCAAGTTGGCAGAGTCATTGCACGACCATTTCTCGGCGAAACTGGACAATTTTATCGAACTTCAAATAGACATGATTTCGCGATTGCTCCACCCCATAAAATATTAATGGAATATGTGCAAGAACGAGATTTAGAAGTATGTACCGTGGGAAAAATTCATGATATCTATGCAGGGAGAGGAATAACTAGCTTTGTGGCTACAAAGGGAAATATGGAAGGTGTTGACAAGACCTTAGATTATATGACCAAGGTAGAAGCTGGTCTGATCATGACTAATCTTGTGGACTTCGATATGCTGTATGGACACCGTAACGATGTCGATGGATATGCGCAAGCTATAGAAGCCTTTGATGAACGCTTACCAGAAATCTTTGCTGCTCTACGCTCAGAAGATCTGCTCATCATTACGGCAGATCATGGCTGTGATCCGACATTGCCCGGTACGGATCATACCCGTGAATATGTTCCGTTACTTGTTTACGGGCCAACTCTGAAAAAAGGAGTCAACCTAGGGATAAGGTCTTCGTTCGCTGATATAGGGGCAACAGTGGCAGACTACCTAGAGACGGAGCCCATATCTAATGGGAAAAGCTTTTTCTCTGAAATTTAAGGAGGATGATACGATGATTTCGGAAAAGGAATATAGTAATAAGTTGGCGGAGGCGCGTAGTTATCTTGTGGAGCGTGTCACAGTGTTGCCAGACTTAGGTGTTATCTTGGGCTCAGGATTAGGTGCTTTTGCCGAACTTGTGGAGGAAAAAGTGGTGATTCCCTATCAAGACATTCCACATTTCCCAATCTCCACGGTCGAAGGGCATGCTGGACAACTGGTTTTCGGCCAAGTAGAAGGACGAAAGGTCATGGTTATGCAAGGCCGTTTTCACTTTTACGAAGGGTACACGATGCAGGAAGTAACCTTCCCAATCAGGGTAATGCAGGTATTAGGAGTGACGGGTCTTATTGTCACGAATGCCGCCGGGGGGATAAATTCAGAATTTAACCCGGGGGACTTGATCCTCATTAAAGACCATCTCAACATGATGGGGGACAATCCGTTGAGGGGGGCGAATTTGTCGAGCATAGGTCCACGTTTTCCCGACCTAAGCGATGCGTATAATAAGGGCTGGCGTCAGAAGGCCCTTGGGATCGCGGCAGAATTTGGGGTAAAGCCTCAGGAAGGGGTTTATGCGGCTATGAGTGGACCTAACTATGAAAGTCCTGCGGAAATACGGTTTTTGCGTACGATTGGGGCTGATATGATTGGGATGAGTACCGTGCCAGAAGTGATTGTAGCTAACCACGGAGGAATGAAGGTTTTGGGCATCTCCTGTGTAACAAATATGGCCGCGGGTATCTTGGATCAAAAACTCAATCATGTAGAAGTTATGGAAACAGCGAGCAGAATAGAAAAACAATTTGTGCACTATGTTCAGGCGTTAGTAAAGCTACTTTAGCCAAACTGACCTGTTATTATTTAGAATGTGCCTTAAAATAGAAAGAGTGATTTAATATGCGTATGGTCGACCTAATTGAGAAGAAACGGGATGGGGAACCCCTTTCTAAATCTGAAATTTACTTTATCATTAATAGCTATGTCCAGGGTGATGTTCCGGATTATCAAATGTCAGCCTGGGCTATGGCCGTCTATTTTCGTGGGATGTCGCTCGAAGAAACGGCCGAACTCACCCTGGCAATGGCCCAAAGTGGGGATCAGCTGGACCTTTCTGCCCTCTCGGGACGGTTTGTGGACAAACACAGTACTGGAGGAGTGGGGGACAAGACTACCTTGCTCCTGGGACCGATGGTGGCAGCTTGTGGCGTGCCTGTCGCGAAAATGTCTGGGAGAGGGCTTGGACATACAGGCGGGACCATTGATAAACTCAGTGCGGTGCCAGGTTTTCAGGTAGAGCTTACACAGGAGAAATTCTTGGCACAAGTCAAGAAAATCGGTTTGTCTGTCATCGCTCAGACGGGAAACCTTGTCCCTGCCGACAAATTGCTTTATGCACTTCGTGATGTAACGGGGACGGTGAGTTCCATTCCTCTGATTGCCTCTTCGATCATGAGCAAGAAAATTGCCGCAGGGGCACAGGGAATCGTCCTAGATGTTAAGTGCGGATCAGGTGCCTTTATGAAGACCGCGGAAGAGGCACGGGTACTGGCGAAGACAATGGTGGATATTGGGAAAGCACTGGGGCGTCAGACGATCGCAGTGTTGAGTAATATGGATCAGCCGCTTGGACGCGCTGTAGGAAATAGCCTAGAGATCCTTGAAGTAGCTGACGCACTACAGGGTAAAGGGCCAGACGATTTAATGAAAATCAGTCTCGAACTGGGGGCCTGGATGCTAGTAGCAGGCGACGCTGTGCGCAATGTTGAGACAGGAAAGGCGTGTTTGCGTCAAAGTGTGGAAAGCGGGGCGGCGTGGGATAAATTCCTAGCCTTTCTCACCGCACAAGGGGGAGATGCCCAAGCGGTCATTGACCGTCGTCTTAGGGTGGCGCCGTGGAATATACCGATCTTGGCTGATCAAGCCGGTTATGTTCAGCCCTTTGATGCCCATGAAATCGGAGTCTTGGCTATGGTACTCGGAGCAGGTCGTGTTACAAAAGAGAGCCCCATCGATTTAGGAGCAGGGGTGGTTCTCAGCCGAAAAGTAGGCGAATGGGTTGAGGCGGGAGAACCCCTTTTGCAGCTTTATGGTAGTAATAAAGAAATGCTAGCTGAGGGGATTAAGTGCGCTGGAAACTTGATTGTGGTGGGAAGTGAGGCTCCTGAATTGACCCCGCTAATTGAGGAAGTTATCCAGTAGGGCGCCACCATTTTGCGCAGCTATCATAAAATCCTCCTCCTTACGTATGAATATACGAGAAAGGGGCACGATGCGTGCCCCTACGGAGGGGGATTCAGATATGGCGAGAGAAAAGAAAATTTACTCTTTGGCAGAAGGGTTAACGACTGTAGATACCTATGCAGTGCTTGGAGATACACAAAAATTCCAAAAGCATAAACATGCCTGGAAGGTTTGGAAGGCATTAAAAGAGTTTGGGTGTGTTGTCTATCCAGTCGCAGAGGATATAAATCGCTTAGAAGGGAGTAAGGTTTATTCGAATTTAGATCAACTAAAGGATAAGGTGACGGTTGTGGTCCCGTGCCTGCTCCCAGAGAGACTCAAGTCTTTGGTTTCGGATGCTGCAGCTATGGGAACCAGCAAAATTTGGTTTCAAGAACAGACATGGACCCAGGAACTTCAACAAGAATGCGATAGCGCAGGGATCGAGGCGGTGCGAGGGTGCGTGCTTCGGCATAAGGTTTATCCAATCATCGGTGTGCGCTATTTCCGGCCATGTTACTGGCATGGGCTAAGAGATTCCAAAGTTCCTTCGAAGCAGTATGGTAGGTAGGGAGGAAGTTTGTTAGCGCGTTATTGTGATCTGATTGAGAGCGTATTCTAGATGAAAACAGAGAGTAACGGAGGACGAACACGATGAAGGAAATAAACTTTAAGGTAATCCTAGAGTGGGACGATGAAGCTAAGGTTTACGTTGTAACAGTGCCTAGCCTTCCGGGATGCGTAACGCAAGGTGCCAATCGTGAAGAAGCGCTCGAACGGATACAGGAAGCAATAGAAGGACATGTTGAGGCTTTAAATATAATAGGAAGACCCGTCCGTAATGTGGATGTAGAGTTTGCTGAAGTGCGGGTGCATGTATCGTGAGCAGAATGCCGAGAATTACTGGCAAAGAACTGGTTGTCGCTTTACAGAGAGCGGGATTTTCGGTCATTAGGATAAACGGTAGTCACCATCATCTACACAAGATTGGTAGTAATTTAGCAACTGTACCCGTTCATCCAGGAGAAACACTTAGCCCATTTTTAATTAAAAGTGTCTTAAATCAAGCTGGTCTCGACGTAGATGAGCTGATAAAGTTGGTATAGATAAAAAGTGTCGAAATCCTATTCCCAACGTAAAGAGTTTAAGATCTTATCCATTGGAACCAATTGTTTCTCCGAAAAAGTGAAGGCGTTCGTAAGAAATGCAATTCTCAATACTTGGTTGTTATCGTTTCTTTTTAACCAGTAATCTTTTCCTGAAATGTAAGGGTCTCCTGTATAAGCTGACCATTCGTTCATTAAACCATCAAAGTTATTAATAGTGATGGGTGTTAAGGTGAAAAGGCTGAAGTCATAAGTGCTATGCTCTTTACTCAAGGCTAGAAACTTTTCCACGTCAGTCAGTTGCCATAATTGTATATACCCTCTCAGTAATAGTTCCTTGTCATCGAAGTAAATACTGGATGAAAGTAATTCACTGTCCTCGATTTTATTTTCTATAACTTTCGCTGATTGTGGAAGTTGTATATGTATGTTACCAAAATAGTGTTCTTTATATTTCTGGTTACTAGTGGTTGCTTGAGGACTTTGGATCAGGGCAACAAGAATAAGAGCAAGGGTAATAGGTATTAGTATAAGCTTTTTCATATAATCCCTCCAATAAGTTTTACTACAGCTTATTAGATGGATTATATTTCTATACATATCTCTACGGTATGGCACTACCGTGGGTAGAGTGTCAAGCTAACAATGACAGGCTACAAGGAGTTCTACTATTTTTCATATTTAAAGCCTCTGAGTTACCGGATGACGGCAACCCCGAGGCTTTTCTTCTTTTTACCTGACAGCTATTGTTATTAACTCCATAAATCCAATTATATTTCATTCATCTCAATATAATTTTCCTTTTCGGGAATAATAAAAACATACTAAATAAGGGGGTTTCAATATGCGAAAAATTAAGGCAATTGTTTTGGCCATGGTGCTTGTGCTTGGGAACATAGGATTCGCTAACGTCCATCCGGTATTGGGAGTTGAGATCGAGACAGAAGCCACTAGTGCCCTTCTCATGGACGCGGCATCCGGTCAAATTCTCTATGAAAAAGAAGCGCATAAAGAATTACCACCGGCAAGTGTTACGAAACTTATGACACTACTGGTAGCAGCGGATGCAGTGACTTCTGGAAGAGTAAAATTGACAGACACAGTGACAGCCAGCGAGAATGCCAGCAAACTCGGGGGTTCCCAAATCTACCTCAAACCAGGGGAAACGTTCACGTTGGAACAGATGTTGTATGCCATTGCTGTTGGATCAGCTAATGACGGCTGTGTAGCAGTTGCGGAACATATCTTCGGAACGCATGAAGCATTTGTGGAAGAAATGAACCGTAAGGCTAAAGCTTTAAACTTAAAAAATACCCATTTTGTGAATGCTTACGGACTGCCGGCAGCAGGGCATTATACGAGCGCGTTTGATCTGGCTATTATTGCTAGAGCAGCCCTTGACTACCCTTTAGTACGAAAATTGACTAGCACGAAAGAATACGATTTACGTGATGGAAAATTTAAACTTTGGAATACTAATAAATTGCTTTGGTGGTACCAAGGAGCTGATGGCTTTAAAACAGGGTGGACGAATGAAGCGAAGTATTGCCTAGCCTCGACTGTGGAGAGAGATGGCTTAAGGTTGATTAGTGTCGTCATGGGTGTACCCCAAGTGAGAGGGCATTTTGCGGAGTCTATGAAACTATATAACTATGGTTTTGCAAAATATCAGTTCAAGACGTATGCCCCAGTAGCTCAAAAACTTGGAGTTGTTCAGGTCACCAAGGGAGTTGACGATGAGGTTATAGCGCTCACTGAAAAAGCCTTAGGGGCAACTGTGGAAAAAGGTAAAGATAAAAACTTATGGGTCGAGACCAAGCTCAACCCAAACATCAGTGCCCCGATTCAAAAAGGACAAAAGCTAGGAGAAGTTCTCCTATATCGCGACGATCAGTTGCAAACAAGTGTGAATTTGATTGCTGATCATGCTATTGCCAAGGCTGGTCTAGTGGAACAAATGGGACGTACTTTAAAAGGCGTTTTTGGTTATTAGGATTAGAGCTTAGCCCAAATGAGTGGTGTCCAGGTCTGAGCTATCTTTAATCCGCGACAATTCACGGATTCTAAGGAGAGCTGCCCTTTCGATACGAGAGATCTGAACCTGTGAGAGATTGAGTAGAATGCCAATCTGACTCTGCGTCTTATCTTCGAAAAATCGCATCATGAGCACGCGCTTTTCACGCTCCGGCAGTTTATCTAGGACGTCATTAAGGGCAATCTTATCGATCCAGCTGGGGTCAAGACCCTTTTCGTCTGAGAGTTGATCGAGAACGAAGATAGGATCAGAGTCATCTTGATATAAGGTGTCATAAATTGACGTAGGACTTTGGATAGCTTCAAGTGCGACGACAATATCTTCCCGGTCGACACCAATGCACGTTGCTATTTCCCCGATCGTTGCCTCACGACCGAGCGTTGCAGAAAGCTCGTCTCGTGAACGATTCACTTTATAAACAAGTTCTTTGTAGGAACGAGGAACCTTCACGGGGTGATCATCTCGGAGGAAACGTCGGATTTCGCCTATAATCATCGGCACTGCATACGTGGAAAACTTCACTCCGTAGGTAAAATCGAATTTATCAATAGCTTTAATGAGTCCTATCGTTCCGATCTGAAAGAGGTCTTCCATTTCATAGCCGCGTTGGGAAAAGCGATGGACCAAATTGAAAATGAGTTTTAAGTTGCAATTGATTAAACGCTCGCGAGCAACGGTGTCTCCATCTTTGGCAGCGTGGAGGGCAAGCATCATCTCCTTATCAGAGAGCAGGGGAAAGTGTGGGAGATTCATTTCAGTTAGTCGTTGAATCATAACACGCCCCCCTTAATGCGAGGAGATGGGTATTTGCTTGAGATGCTTAATCATGGTCACTGTTGTTCCCACTTCAAGTGTGGATTCTACTTGAAGGTCGTCCATGAAAGATTGCATGAAGACAAAGCCCAGGCCCATTCGCTCCGGATCTGTACTATAAGCAGGTTGCATGGCCTGCTCAATATTCGTGATGCCACACCCATCATCTTTCACGACAATCTTAAGGCTATCGTCAGCGATGTCCAGATCGAAGTAAACTATGTGATTTGGGTTACTTTGGTAACCGTGGATTATGGCATTAGAAACAGCTTCGGAAACAGCCACCTTAAGTTCTTCGATGTCATTAAGCGCTAGATCCAGTTGCGCTCCAACTGAGGCAATGAGCACTCGGGTAATGCTTACATTTTCTGCGATACTTGAAAATGTAAGGTTTAAATGGTTAGTTTTCATTTAGGCTCCCCTTCCTTCCTCGTAAGCTTGTGCTTCATCCACATAGAATTTAATAATTTTTGGTAGTCCCGACAATTCCATGATCTTATAAATATGCGGGGGTACGTTGGTGATTTTTAGATTTCCTCCCAAGGGGAGTAGTTTCTTGTATCTGCCGATGATAACGCCGAGTCCGGAACTGTCTACAAAGCGAACGTCTTGAAGATTAAGAATGACTGTGCGAATTCCTCGTTTCTCAATTTCTACGTCGATGGCTTGTCGCACCTTAGAAGCTGTATGCATATCCAGTTCTCCATCTAAGCGCAAGAGTAGGGTCAGGCGCTCTATGCTTTTTTCTAGGTTCAAGACCATTCCCCCTAATTTTTTATCCCAGTACTAATGATTTCGAGGTCACCCATTATTTTCCTGCATAAATATTAAAAGTTCCTTGGGAAGCTGTGTCGAAATTAGGGAATAGTAATAAAATAAAGGCTGCTTAGTATAATTTAGATCGTTTGGATTAATAATACAATTCAGTATGTTTTTAGTAATGAAGGAGAGAACAGGATGGCCAATCAGATACATAAGCCGACAATGGCAGTAACTCCTGAGCAATATAAAGAGCTAACGAAGCAATTTACTCCCAAGCCTACTATTGTTAAAAACATGATACGAGCCTTTGTCGTTGGAGGAATTATTTGTACGATAGGTCAGGTTATCATTAATCTATATCTGTCCTTGGGGTTGGAACGCCTTGACGCATCGGCCGCGGCTACCGCGACGATGATATTTCTTGGAGCCTTCCTAACGGGTATAGGCGTTTATGATGAAATTGGGAAATTTGCAGGAGCTGGTTCTATTGTCCCGATCACTGGGTTTGCTAACTCTATTGTAGCACCTGCTATGGAATTTAAGCGGGAAGGCTATGTCTTAGGAGTTGGAGCAAAGTTGTTTACGGTTGCGGGACCTGTTCTTGTGTATGGGATTGCCACCTCGATTGTGGTGGGAATGGTCTATTATTTCTTACAATAAAACTAGGGGGATGAATAAAGGCATGGATTTAAAACGAAGGGGAAATCAGACCATGGTGTTTGCCAATCCTCCGCTCATTTTATCATCTTATACTGTGGTGGGCCCTAAAGAAGGGGATGGCCCTCTTGGTAAAACATTTAGCAAGGTCTTCAAGGATCAAATACACGGTGAAAAGTCCTGGGAGGTCGCGGAGAGCATCATGCTCCAAGAGGCAATGCAGGGGGCCCTTGATCAAGCGGGCATTCCTAAGGAAGAAATTGATTTTATGTTAGCTGGAGATTTGCTTAATCAACTCATCTCCTCTAATTTTGCTGCCCGTCAAATGGATCTACCCTTTATTGGCTTATATGGGGCCTGCTCCACGATGGCTTTGAGCATGGCGGTGGGAAGTATGCTGATCGATGGAGGCTTCGCCCGTAATGTTCTTGTAGGGGTATCAAGCCACCATGAGGCGGCAGAGCGACAATTTCGTTTTCCCACAGAACAAGGTACTCAAAGGGCTATGTGCGCCCAGTGGACGGTGACCGGAGCAGGTAGCTTGCTCCTCGGAAAAAGCGGGACTGGGCCGCGAATCACCTCAGCAACGATTGGAAGGGTATTAGACTTTGACGTAAACGATGTGAATAACATGGGCGCAGCTATGGCCCCGGCGGTCTCGGATACGATTCTAAATCATCTCCAGGATTTGCAGCGCAAACCGCAAGACTATGATTTGATTGCTTCAGGGGATCTAGGTATGGTCGGATTAGCACTCGCTGGGGATTTACTTAAGAAAAGCGGTGTTGAGATGGGTGAGGGATTCACGGATTGTGGAGTTCTGATTTATGATTCCAGCCAAGATGTCCACTCAGGAGGCAGTGGATGTGGTTGTTCCTCCGTGGTTTTCGCCGGAAATATTCTGCAAAGGATTAAGGCTGGAGAGCTAAATCGAGTCTTATTTGTAGGCAGTGGGGCCCTTCATAGCTCGACATCTGTGCTTCAAGGGGAGTCCATTCCGGGTATTGGTCACGCAGTGGTGATTGAGGCATGAAAGAGGTGAGCACGTTTGTTTGAGATGATCATTCCAGCTTTTATTGTCGGAGGTTTAATTTGTGTTATTGGACAGCTTCTAATGGATTTAACAAAACCTGTTATTACGCCAGCGCATGTTCTCGTCTCTTTTGTGACGGGTGGAGCCATCCTGGGCGCCTTGGGATTGTACGAGCCTTTGGTGAAAATCGGAGGAGCAGGGGCTACAATTCCCTTATCTGGTTTTGGGTATGCTCTTTCCAAGGGAGCCATGGACGCGGTTGGAGAACGGGGCTTTCTAGGGGCATTTTCAGGCGGTGTCGAAGCAACGGCGGTCGGAATTTCTGCTGCAGTATTTTTTGGATATTTAATGTCTGTGGTGTTTACCCCTAAGGGATAAGAGCGATGTTCAATGTTCGTGGTTCGAACTACGAAGACGAACCACGACGGGGGCTACCTTAGATATTCCAATGTTCGAACCACGAACCACGAACTTCGAACATCGACAAGGGGGTGCATGCATGGATAGTAATTCAAGCGAGAAGAACGTTCCAGTAAGTAAGGTTTATAAAGAGAATATTGATTACCTTAATCGAGAATTAGGGGTTCCAGATAATTTTGATATAGTCCTTCGTGAGATGTCCATTGGTGGTAAAAGAGTAGCCATTTATTCCATCAATGGCATGGTCAACTCGCATGTTGCCAGTTATATATTAGATGCTTTGATTGACTTGGAACGTTCCGACTTAATTGTTAATGCCTTGGATAAATTAGTTAAAGGACGCATTGTTGCTTTACAGGTTTCCGAAGTCCAGACCATGGATAAGGTGTTCTATTTCGTTTTATCAGGGCCAATGGCTATTTTTATCGATGGACAAGATAAGGCAATCATTGTTGATGCCCGGACGTACCCCTCTCGTCAGCCTCAAGAACCGGATATCGAGCGCGTTACACGGGGATCTCGTGATGGATTTACGGAGACTCTTGTCACGAACACAGCCCTGATACGCCGGCGTTTACGCGATCCGAAATTGCGCATGAAGCTGGTCCAAGTGGGAGGACGATCCAAAACAGATGTTTGCATTGCGTACATTGAGGATATTACTAACTTAGAGTTGGTGACTAAGATCCAGGAAGACATTCAAGCCATTAAGATTGATGGGATCCCCATGGCAGAAAAGAGTGTCGAAGAATTCATCCTGGGAAGTAAATTCTGGAATCCCTATCCACGTGTACGTTATACGGAACGCCCGGATGTTGCAGCGATCCACCTACTTCAAGGGTATGTGGTCATCATTGTGGATACTTCTCCCTCGGTCATGATCGCCCCTGCAACGTTCTGGAGTCATGTTCAGCATGCCGAGGAATACCGGCAGGAACCAATTGTAGGAGCTTATTTACGTTGGGTGCGATTTGGGGGGATCTTTGCTGCGCTCTTTCTTCTTCCACTGTGGCTTGGTGCGGCTTTAAATCCGCAATTACTGCCAGACGGGCTTCAGTTTATTGGAGTGATTAAACCAGCGAAAATACCGTTGCTTATGCAAGTATTAATGGCCGAGTTTGGGGTCGATCTTTTACGTATGGCCACCATTCATACTCCAGGTCCTTTGGGGTCGGCTTTAGGTTTGATTGCCGCCTTCATGCTGGGGGATATCGCGGTCAAAGTGGGGCTGTTCACACCAGAGGTAGTGATGTATATTGCCATTGTCGCGGTGGGAACGTTTGCGACTCCCAGCTATGAATTGGGTTTGGCCAACCGCTTAGCAAGGCTGTTTCTCGTATTAATGACGGGTCTCTTTAACTTCATAGGGTTTGGAATTGGCGCGGTTATGGTGTTCTTCCTTTTATGGCGGACAAAATCGTTCGGTGTGCCTTATCTTTGGCCACTTATCCCGTTGGATATTAAGGCAATGTGGGCAATTTTGGTGCGGTTACCAGTACCCATTAAAAACCAACGTCCTAGTATTTTAAAACCACAAGATCCAGACCGTCAGCCGGATCGTCAGCCGGATCATAGCGACAAATAGAACACGAAAGGATGCCGTTATAGTGAAAATCGGGTTTCCGCGAGCTCTTTTTTATTATGATTATTTCCCATTTTGGGCTGGATTTTTTCATGAGTTAGGTATTGAAGTAGTGACCTCGCCACCCACACAACGACAAATTATGGAGCAGGGACTTAAAAAGGCCAGTGACGAAACCTGTTTACCACTTAAGCTTTTAGCAGGACATATACAAGCCTTCAAAGACGTTGATGCTATCTTTTTGCCACGTATGGTTAGTGTGGAGGCGGACACGTACAGTTGTCCGAAATTCTTAGGAATTCCGGAAAGCCTACTATCGGCCGTTCCGTCTGGAATGCGCGTCTTAACCGTAACTTTGAATTGGCGGAAGGGTACACGTCAGGTCCTGAAAGATCTCCAAGTCTTTGGGCTTCAGCTAGGGAAAGGTAAGGCAGATATTGGGAAGGCTTTAACCGTAGGTCAAGAGTGGCAAAAACGATACCAAAATTCGAGTGGTGAGGGCTTTGATTTTGAGGAGAGTCTACGCGAGATTGAGAGCACTACGCAGGATTTACCGTACTCTCCAAAAGGTATTGTGCCCAACTATGATACAGATCGTTTGAGGATAGCTTTGGTGGGGCATTCCTACCTAACTCATGATCCTTATGCCAACCTGAACATTCTCAAGCGTCTCCGCGCAAAGGCAGACGTAGAATTAGTCCAACACGTCAAGCAAGAAGAAATTGAAGTTCACTTGTTAGGGCTGCGTAAAAAAATATTTTGGAAGCATGCCAAGCAAATATATGGGGCAGGCAATAAGTTTGTTACGGATCCGAAAATTGACGGGATCATCTATTTGTCCTGCTTTGGATGTGGGACTGACGCCGTAGTTCAAGAACTATTAGCCAGATTTGCTAGGGAACAACATAAACCCTACATGACAATAACTCTTGACGAACACAGCGGAGAGGCGGGTCTTGTGACTCGCCTTGAAGCCTTCTTAGATATGGTCGAAAGGAGGAAAGTTCATGAAGGTTACATTTCCACACATGGGGAACGCCTGGATTGTGATTCAAACACTCTTTGAGTCTCTCAACGTCGAAGTTGTGGTCCCACCTCTCAATAGCAAACGAACCTTGCAATTAGGCACAAGGTTATCGCCAGAATCCGCTTGTCTGCCCATGAAATTAAATCTGGGTAATTACATAGAAGCGGTGAAGGAGGGTGCAGACACGATTGTGATTACTGGGGGAATAGGTCCCTGTCGTTTTGGCTATTATGGCGAAGTGGAACGGCAGATTCTTCGAGACGCAGGATATGCTTATGATATGGTGACACTTGAACCGCCTGATGGAAGTTTGCTTGGGCTTGCGGGGCGTATCCGCTATTTAGCAGGAGCCAAGAATTCCTGGGGGAAGATCTTGAAGACCTTAAGATTCGCCTATTTGAAAAGTGTGGCGTTAGACCGTGTCGAAGACTTGATCCATGCAGCAAGGCCAAGGCTCCCTGATCCAAGGGAAACAGAGAAATTGTATGAGGATGCCAAAGTACGGATTGCGCAGACCATGACTGAGCTTGGGGTTAAGGAAACAGTGCGCTGGGTGCAAGAAAGTATTCGTGAGCGGCAACCCGTACTAAACACCTATGAACGAGTTTCCAATCCTCTGCGCATAGGAATTATTGGCGAAATTTACACGATTCTAGATCCTTATACCTCAGTGGGGATAGAGGAAGAACTAGGACGCTTAGGGGCGGAAGTGGATCGCTCAATTTACCTTTCGGGTTGGATTGGCAATCATGTATTTCAAGGACTAGCCCCAGGATACAGGTCCATTAGATCTTATCCTGATTATGCAAAGCCCTATTTGCCTCATTTTGTAGGGGGTCATGGTCAGGAGACGGTTGGAGCTGCCGTGAAATTTGCGCAGGAAGGTTTTGATGGGATAATTCAGATTTTCCCGCTATCTTGCATGCCGGAGATTGTGGCTGCCAGTGTCTTACCTAGAGTACAAGAAGCCTACAAAGTGCCGATAATGACCCTGATTGTCGATGAACATACTGGTCATGCCGGGATTCAAACGCGGTTAGAAGCGTTCGTGGATTTGCTGGAAAGAAAAAACATTGAACCACGATCTGAACAAAAAAGAGGGGAAGTGCTAGGTTTTGGGGGAAGATAAGTACTTTCTAGGGGTCGACGTTGGGTCTGTTAGTACGAATATTGTTTTGCTGCGATCAGACAATACGTTGAAAGAGTCGCTATACCTGAGAACACAAGGACGACCGATGCAAACAATTCAAGAGGGGATTAAACTTTTGCGCTCCAAGATAGGGAACTCCACTGAAATTATTGGGGTCGGAACCACGGGAAGTGCGCGTCAACTTGCCGCTACTTTATTAGGCGCTGATGTCGTTAAGAATGAGATTACCGCTCATGCTGTTGCCGCTTCGCGAGTGAATCCAGACGTGCAGACTATTCTTGAGATTGGAGGGCAGGACTCGAAAATCATTATTCTCAGGGATGGTGTTGTTGCTGATTTTGCCATGAATACTGTCTGTGCAGCAGGAACGGGGTCATTTCTTGACCAGCAAGCCGCAAGGCTGGGCATTCCAATCGAAGAGTTCGGTCCACTGGCCCTACAAGCAAACCATCCCGTGCAGATTGCTGGCCGTTGCTCAGTCTTTGCGGAATCAGATATGATTCACAAACAGCAGTTAGGGCATTCACTGCCCGATATTTTAGCAGGTCTATGTCAGGCCATGGTGCGAAATTATCTGAATAATGTGGGTAAAAATAAAGACATACGAGGCCCTATTTTCTTCCAAGGAGGCGTTGCTGCAAATCCTGGAATACGTAAAGCATTTGAAGATGAGTTAGGACAAGAAATAATTGTGCCTGAACATTATGGAGTCATGGGTGCCTTAGGAGCAGCGTACTTAGCTCAAGAAAAAGTGGGAATGCAAGTAGAAACAAGGAGTAAATTTCGTGGTTTGAACCTAGGCGAGACTCAATTCCAAGCAAAAAGTTTTGAGTGCTCGGGGTGCGCAAACCGCTGTGAGGTAGTTGAAATCATGCAAGATGGCATTAGTCTGGCAATGTCGGGAGATCGGTGTGGAAAGTGGTCGATTACTACGACTGCGAGTGAAGGGGTCAGCCTTACGGATACTATAGATGAACGACGGGGAGCATAGCATAATACATTGTTAGAGTAAAATTATAGTAGGCAGTTTTAGAGCAAAAGAAAGAGGGTATCTAAAAAAGATACCCCCCATACATCAATCATCTTGTATAATGTTAATTGCGAGACCAACAGAAAGAAGATGATCGGATGTATATCCCAAGTTTAGACGAAGGCCAAGTTAATTTCAAGAGCTTAGAGAAATATATTTACAATGAAGTATGCCATCAAGCCTGTACCATATTATC